>CAYWXI010000008.1:0-147040 GCA_964462015.1 uncultured Bacteroidales bacterium
CACCTTCACGTTGTGTGAGCATTGTACGGCGTGTAACTGAAAAAGCTTCCCAAACCTGTCTAAAATTATCAATTGAGCGCTGAGAATAAATAAGTTTTAGCTTTTCGTTTTCGGTAGTTGCATTCCATAAACCTACATGATTTATTAATGTTGACACATTTAGATTTGTTGGTAGAGTGATGTTTTTTGAAAAGCTATCGCCAGAATTTGGAAGTGTTGAATTTTCCATTACGTCTTTCCAAAAATCAAAAGAAGCCATTACACCACTCATATATTGATTACCTGCTTCTATTTCGTCTTGAACAACACCAATTCCTCTCAAATATGCTTCGGCTTTTATAAAATGAACTTCGGCTCCAGTCATTAAAATTTCGGGCACATTATCTTCATCTGCAATAAGATAATAATTAAAAGGGGAATAAATACAGTCTTCACCTTTAATACTAAAATTATTGTTACGATGTGAAACGTAAGGAATACCACCTGAAGGAGGAGTGTCGGGACTTGGTATCTGGGGGTAAGCTCTCCATGTATCATCATTATTTGTTTCAAAGAAAAGATATGCTCTTAAATCAAATATTCCACTACCATCTGTACTATCATTTTCTGACATTTGATGCCAAATATTTGTTCCCAAACGCAAATTTCCATGTTCCCTGAAAGACCAGGCAACTCCGGTGTTTTTCCATCCTACTGAATATGGCCATATACAAACATTTTCAAGAACCGGAGATGTAAGATTATAGCCTGTTAGGACCGGTAAATCATTTTCAATAATGTCTTTAATTATATCTCCGGCCAGGTCAGGTTCTTTATTATACATTCGCATTGCATAACGCAAACGCAGAGAGTTAGCAAATTTTTGCCATTTTTCCAGGTCTCCGAATAAAAGATTATCAAAAGTACTAAAAGTTGCATAAGGCTCATATGTTGCCGCAAGATCAATATTTTCGGCAGCCCATTTTAATTCGTCAAGCAAAAACATATAAATATCTTCTTGTGGAGTGAATTTTGGACGTATATATTCAAGGTCTTCAAATCCACGGCCAGCTTCAAAGAAGGGAATATCACCAAATAAATCGGTAACTTTAAAAGTTTTATAAGCAAAAACAATTTTTAACATGGCTTTCATATTATCAACAGCTTTGCTCGTATCACCCATATTCTCAAATTTGGTTTCCAGATCACGAAAAAGGGTGAGTTTAAGGTAATAATTTGACCATATTTCCTCAGTTCCAATGGTATAATTTCCCCATTCCTCTTTAGAAAGAGCTGCCATTTGAGTTTGCTTATAAAGAATTTCGTTATTGATATAAAATTGCTCATTCCAACCAAGCCTCAATGAGCTTACAATATTATTAAATATTGAAGGATCACTCGCAGTAGTAAAACCATGTGGATCTTGGTTCATTTCTTCATATCCTTTGTCGCAGGAGTATGTTAGCATCAAACTTATGAAAATAATTGATATATATATTCTTGTTTTCATTTCAGTTATTTTTAAAGGTTAAAAGTTCGCATTTATTCTAAAAGAAAAAGATCTTGTACTGGGGTATGAAGACCATTCAAATCCTTGAGCGTTACCAGATCCCATTATTCCTTCAGGATTAATATTATCGGGTAGGGTTGTATAAATATAAAACAGATTTCTCCCAACAACCGACAATGTCAGATTCTGGAATATTTTTAATTTTTTAAGGATTTTTTGTGGTATAGAGTATGATAAAGTTGCTTCTCGAAGTGTAACCCATGTGTTTTCCACGATTCCGGGAGTGGATAAAAACTTACCCCAACCGCCGGCATTTGGCATGTATTTATAATAATAATGAACAACTTTATCGTTTGGAGTACCGTCTTCATAAACGCCATCCAAAATCACCCCGATATTACTTATGTTTCCTTCAGGATCCATATAAGGCAAGCCTCCTCCTTCACGTTCAATAAGTGTTTCCGGGCTTTGTCCGGTTTGTAGTCCGATAACATAAGAGCCGCAATAAATATCCCCACCCCATTTTGTATCAACTGTAGTGCTTAATAAAAAACCCTGATATCTTATGTGAGTATTCCATCCTGCAATAAAATCAGGATTGGCATTTCCAATCGGGACGCGAGTATCAGTAATTTTATAATGGGTCCCTGCTTCATTTAATATGGGTTGCCCGTTCTCATGATATACATGATCATACCCTGTTATTGTTCCATAATCATCGCCTTCTTTTAGAGACATTGCCGGTCCGTTCAATCCCCAAATATCTGCTAAAGGAAATATTTCAGCATAACCTCCGAGGCTTACAATGCGATTTCTGTAACGGAAAAAATTCAGGCCTGTTTCAACAGTAATTTTATTAGTTTGTATAGGTACGGTATTTAGTGCTATTTCAATTCCTTTACTTGATAATGAACCATTATTTATCATAATATTTCTTGCTCCTGAAGAAACCGGTATTGGAGCTGTAATAATTTGGTCAAATGAATGTAAATGAAAATAAGTGAAATCCAGGTCTATTTTATTGTCAAGAACACTAATTGTTGTTCCAAATTCATAAGAATTAACACGCTGAGGCTTTAAAGTAAAAGGAGGAATGGTACTTGCGTAGGAAGCTGTTTGTTTACCACCATAAAAACCAACATCGTAATAAAAATCCGTTTGAAATGGAGGAGCATCTGTTGCAGTCTGTGCTGCTCCTCCCCTTAATTTCCAAAAATTCAACCAGTCCAATCCAATATCAAAAGCCTCAGTTAAAATAAAACTAAGAGATATTGAAGGATAAAAATACGAGTTGTTTTCAGGAGGAAGCGTGGAAGACCAGTCGTTTCGGCCTGTCAACTCCAGGTAAAAGAAGTTGCTATAACTTAAATTCAGAAATGAATAAAAAGAACTTGTTTCTCTTTTAATAATATCCTCACCTGCAACAACAGTTCCCGGATTATCCCCTTGCTCGTCAATAACCAAGTTTCCGTTTTCATCGGTTTCATAAACGGTGTTTGTATAATTAAAAAATGTATATAAATTCGGGTAATACCATGTTCCGGATCGTCCGCTTATGAAATAATAATTTTTTATCCACTTTGCTCCACCAACACTAAAATCTATACCTATTTCAGTATTCATAATTTTTTCTTTTTGATATGAAAGCAAAAAATCATAGTTATCAGACTGTAAACGACTAGTTGATGAAGAATAACTGCCGTGCATTCCAAGAATATCATAAGGAGTATTTTTTGACTCAAATTTAGTATAAGTGAAATCACGTCCTAAGCGACCCTGAAAACTTAACCAGGATGTAATATCATAATTTAATTGAATAGCTCCCATAAAGTTATTTTTATTGAGCCTTGTATTATTTTTGTAATAATTCCACCATAAATATTTATTAATATAAGCAAAGGGATAATTTCCATCCCAGTCATTTCGGGTTCCATTGGGTAATTCGTAGTTTTCCATATCAAGGCCCTTGTAACTACGGGGCCAACAATAAAGAATTCCTTTGTTAAAAGAATTTTGAGATTCACCAAGCGTAGGACTGTTTAATCGGTGATAATCAAAGTAAGAAACAATTACATCAATATTTACTTTATCGGAGGCTTTAAGATTTGCACCAAGGTTAAGTGTTGTTTGATTAAATCTACTGTTTGAAATAATTGGATTATGATCTAATTTAGTTAGTGAAAACCTAATTGTTCCTTTTTCACTTCCTCCTGAAATAGCAATATTATGTGTTGAGGTATTACCTTCATTGTAAAACCGTTTAAGGTTATCGGGTTGGGGTGACCAGGGACGCATTTCTCCGTCCCACCACTTTATCATTTGTCCGTCCATTTTTGGCCCCCACGAAACGGCAGATCCATAATAACCGAATTCTTTAGCAGTTGATGAAACTGTACCGCTGGTATCAAGTACTAAATTATCGGTATGCTGTTGCCACGGATATGCCGGGCCTCCCGTTGAATCATCAATTGGAAATGTAGGTGAAGTAAGGCTTAAAGGAGCTCCTCCTCCATAAACATTTTGTACTTTACGAAAACGATAAGGTGAAATGGTTTTATAAGTAAAATTATAATTTACTCCTATTCCTTTTTGTTTTCTACCTCTTTTGGTTGTTATCAATACTACACCATTTGCTCCTTTTGAACCATATTTGGCTGAAGCCGGGCCTCCTTTTAATATACTTACATTTTCAATGTCTGCAGAGTTAAGATTATTTATGGCTGAACCCCAGTCAGTACCCCTTCCAGGATTAGTCAAACCGGGTGGGTTTTCAATAGGAACACCATCAACAATAAAAAGTGGTTGATTATTTCCATAAAAGTTCGCATTTCCACGAATAGTAATTCTTGTAGTCCCGCCTTCAACACCATCACCGGTCGAAATTTGAACACCTGCTGATTTTCCCGACAATGCTGATAAAACATTTGGTGTGTTGGAAAGTTCAATTTGTTTGCCCGTAAAATTTTCTGTTGCGTAACCGAGTTCTCGTTTTTGACGTTTAATACCTAATGCTGTAACAACAACTTCATCAAGGTTTTGTGCGTCGGGTTGCAATATTACATTGATCACTCTTTGTGATCCAACCGTAATTTCCTGAGTTTGATAACCCAGGTAACTGAATACCAGAACATCATCTTCAATTAATCCGGAAATTTTATAATTCCCTTCCAGATCACTCACAGTTCCTTTTGTTGTGCCTTTGATTAATACCGAAGCATTTGGTATGCCAAAGTTGTCATCACCGGATGTTATAGTTCCACTAACTGTAACGCCTTGAGCAAAAATGCTTAGGTTTATTGCGGTGAAGATAATTAGAAATAGTAATTTTTTTTTCAAAATTTCAAAATTTAATTAATATTTAAAACTATTCATCATTAATAATAATTCAGCAAAATAGCTGTTTATCAAAAACATATACGATTGCATTCATGTATTTACATTAATACAATGTTAAACACAAATATAAATAAGAAAAAAATAAAATCACATGAAATACAGGATTAAAATAAAAAATTTTACTAAACAGTTTAGCTAAAACGGTTTAGGTTTCTTAAGCAGCATATAATGAGTTAGTAAGAGTGAGTTGTGTTATTGTATTGTAGAAATAATAATCTTTATTTTTTCGGAAAATGCGCGTTACTTTAGCTATTGAGATTTTGGATTTCGATACTTCTTAAAATTTTATACTTTTGTTTTTTAATATTAATTTTAAAAACAGGTTTATGGTAGATTCAATAAATTCAAAAGTAAGTACTGCAAAATCGATTCCAATTTTTTTGGCTTTTTTATGTATGGGCTTTGGTGATGCAGTTGGCCCCTTTGTAGGCTTAGCCAGGGAGCATTTTGATTTAACAAACTTTGCTGCTACTCTTATTCAGTTTGTAGGATTTTTGATGTTTTTCTTATTATCGATACCTATGGGTATATACCAGGATAAAAAAGGCAAGAAAAAGGTATTAATGATTGGCTTGTTTATTGCCCTGGCAGGTCTTGTAATTCCTATTTTTAAAGGCCTGGAATCATATTCTGTATTTCTTTTAACAATACTACTTCTTGGTGGTGGTTCAGCGATACTCCAGGTTGCCGGAAATCCAATAATGAGAGATGTTTCTCCTGATGGAAAGTATTCCAGAAATCTATCGTTAGCACAATTTGTAAAAGCAATCGGATCATTGTCCGGACCGGTAATTCCTGTAATTGCTGCAAGGTGGTTTAATGCAGGTTGGGAATTAATTTTTCCAATATATTCAGTATCATTAATTATTACTTTATTCATTGTTGGCTTTACACGAATAAATGAAAAAAAGGATGAGAATAAAAACCCCGCTACTTTTAAATCAAGTTTTAAGCTACTTGGCAATAGTTATGTTGCAATGATGGTTATGGGAATATTCCTATATGTTGGCGCAGAACAAAGTATGAGTTCTGGAATACCCTTATTTCTAAAAGAAAGTTTTGATATTGATATAGCAAAAATTGGTGTTGCAGGTACAGGTATATTTTTTCTGGCTTTAATGATAGGTAGATTTTTAGGTGCAGTAATCCTTAACTGGATGTCAGCAACGAAATTTCTTGTTACAACAGTACTTTTATCTATTCTGGGAATAGTAGGGTTATTTGTTGACATACAAAGCGTTGCAATTATTAGTTTCTTTATAATAGGCCTGGGTTTTGCAAATATATTTCCTCTGATTTTTTCTATTACCGTTGATAAAATGCCTGAACGTAGCAATGAACTTTCCGGCTTAATGGTTACTGCAATAGTCGGAGGAGCTGTAGTACCTCCATTGATGGGATTAGTTGCTGATAATACATCAGTTTTATTTGGATTTATAGTTCCGGCTATTTGTTTGTTGTTTATTCTTGTTGTTTCATTTATTTCAGTTGCCAAAAAATAGACAGACACGAATTACACTAATTTAATTCATGTTAGCAGGAGCTTAGGCTCTATTTTTCAACTACATACAATAATTCCGGTTTATACATTATATTTCAAGTAGCAGGGTCTAAGCCCCTTGCTGTTCACGCGAAAATCGTAAATCTCATTTAATTTAGCAAATTGCATGGATTTTATTTCTGAGAAACGTAAAAAATCTACACTTTTTTTTATGTTTATTTCTTAGTTTTAATACCTTTGCGTTTTTAAAAGTTTGTCAAAAAAGCAAGTAAATGACTGAATGGCATAGCGTTAAGAAATATTTTAATAAAAAAATCCTACTATTATTATCAGTAGTATTGTTAGGATTTTCAGTATTAGCTTCTGAAAATGAAAAAAATCAACATGATGAGGGTGTAACAAATAGGGAGACTCAACACGAACATATTGATAATGAAATTATGGAAGAAGAGTATAATGCCGGAGAAAGTATTCTTGAACATATTGTTGATTCTTATGGATGGCACATACTTGATTATAACGGACATTCTGTTACAATTCCCCTTCCGGTGATTCTTTGGGATGAAAGAAAATTGCATATATTTTCTTCTTCAAGGTTTGATCATGGCCATGCATCTTATAAGGGATTTAAAATAGCTTCCGAAGGAGCTAATAAAGGAAAAATTATTAAAATTCTTGAGGAAGATTTAGTCCATGGGAGAGTAATTGAAAAAGGGAAAAACGAATCGCTTCCTCTCGACTTTTCAATCACAAAAAATGTATTTGCTGTGTTTGTCAGCATGATTATTTTATGTTGGATTTTTATTTCGGTAGCAAGTTCTTATAAAAAACGTCAGGGTCAGGCACCAAAAGGATTGCAATCGTTTCTTGAACCTTTAATTCTTTTTATCCGTGACGATATTGCAAAACCGGCAATCGGAGAAAAGAAATATCAAAAGTTTATGCCTTATCTTTTAACACTCTTCTTTTTTATTTTCCTTAATAATTTATTGGGATTGATTCCATTTTTTCCGGGAGGTGCAAATGTTACAGGAAACATTGCTGTTACTGCCATTCTTGCTTTATTTACTTTTATAATTACTTCGTTTAGTGCAAACAAGTATTATTGGTTGCATATTGTAAACACACCCGGAGTTCCCTGGTGGTTAAAATTTCCGATTCCATTAATGCCAATAGTAGAATTAATTGGTGTTTTCACAAAACCTTTTGTGTTGATGGTTCGGCTTTTTGCCAATATTACAGCCGGACATATTATTGTTCTGGGTTTTGTAAGTTTAATATTTATTTTCGGGAATATTAATATTGGCCTTGGATATGGAATATCGGTAGTTTCGGTTGCTTTTGCAATATTTATGGCATTTCTTGAATTATTAGTTGCTTTTATTCAGGCTTATGTCTTTACGTTACTCTCAGCCTTATATTTTGGAATGGCAATTGAAGAACATCATTAATTAATTTTATATTGAAGAATTAAACAAAAAACCTTTTTTAAATTAAACATACTAATATTATGGATTTATTAGCAATTTTATTACAAGTAGCACAGGATTTAAGCCCCTTTGCAAAATTAGGAGCCGGTTTTGGTGCAGGTATCGCTGCAATTGGTGCAGGTATGGGCATTGGCCAGATTGGCCGCTCAGCCGTTGAATCAATTGCACGTCAACCCGAAGCTGTCGGTGATATTCGTTCGAATATGATTGTTGCCGCCGCTCTTATCGAAGGTGTTGCATTTTTTGCTATTGTTGTTTGTCTGCTGATTGTTTTCTTATAGCCGGCAACGAAAATTTTCGCTTTGCATTTCAACGATTGGTTGAAATGCAAAGCCCTTTTTAATTGATGATTTATGATTGATTAATGATAATTTAAGAGTAATTATTTAATTTAAAATAAAGAACATGGAATTAGTAAGTCCCGGCATTGGATTGATTTTTTGGATGACTCTATCATTTCTAATTGTCTTATTTATTCTAAAAAAGTTTGCCTGGAAGCCAATTATGAAATCTCTACATGAAAGAGAAAACACTATTGATGAAGCTCTTCATGCCGCTGATAAGGCAAGAGAAGACATGAAAAAATTGAAATTTGATAATGAAGAATTATTAAAACAGGCAAAAGAAGAAAGAGATAAAATATTGAAAGAAACCAGAAAAATTAAAGATTCAATTATAGAAGAATCAAAATTAAAGGCTAATGAGGAAGCAAACCGAATTATTGAGAGTGCAAAAGAAGCCATAAAAAATGAAAAACTGGCTGCTATTACTGATCTGAAAAATCAACTTGCAACCTTGTCAATTGACATTGCCGAAAAGCTAATAAATGAAGAGCTTTCAACAAATATTAAACAACAAGATTATATTAAAAAATTGGTTGATAAAGTTAATTTCAATTAAAATTACAACTAATGAAGGAAACCAGATTAGCAACAAGATACGCAAAAGCACTTTTTGATCTTTCTTTGGAATATAAAATTCTTGATAAGGTAAAAAGCGATATGGAACTTGTTGTGACTGTTTGTGAGCAAAATAAAGAATTCAGGTTGTTAATGAACAGCCCTATTGTTAATGCCGGCAAAAAGGAAGCTATCATAAAAGCAATTTTTGGTAAGTACTTTCAAAAAGTCTCACTTCATTTTCTGATAATTATTATAAGAAAAAGACGTGAAGCTAACATTGAAATTATTGCCGAAAAATACATCGATTTATATAAAGAATATAATCATATAACAACTGCAAGCCTTAAAACTACGGTTGAGATCAATAAAGAAATTCGAACAGAAATTATTGATCTGTTGAAAAAACAGACAAAGGGAGAAATTGAATTAATCGAAAAAATTGATAAAGACCTAATTGGTGGATTTATTTTAGATTTTGATGACATGCAATATGATGCAAGCATTTTAAAAGAAATTAAAAATCTGAAAAAAGAATTTGATAAAAATTTATACGTAAAAGGATTTTAACAAAGAAAATAATATAAAAATGTCAGGAATAAAACCCGCTGAAGTTTCCGCAATACTTCGCCAGCAATTAGCCGGATTTTCCGATGAAGCGCAATTAGAAGAAGTTGGAACCGTATTACAAATTGGTGATGGAATTGCCCGTATTTATGGATTGACAAACGCCGAATCAGGTGAATTGATCGAATTTGAAAAAGGTGGATTAAAAGCAATTGTACTGAACCTTGAAGAAGACAACGTAGGAGCTGTTTTACTTGGCGAAAACAACGAAATCAACGAAGGCGATAAAGTAAAGCGAACCGGAAAAATCGCTTCGATAAATGTTGGAGAAGGCTTATTGGGAAGAGTTATTAATACTCTTGGTGAACCTATTGACGGAAAAGGTGAAATAAAAGGGAAGTTATACGAAATGCCGCTCGAAAGAAAAGCTCCGGGAGTTATTTTCAGGCAACCTGTAAACGAACCTTTGCAAACCGGTATCAAACCGATTGATGCTATGATACCTATCGGAAGAGGCCAGCGTGAGTTAATTATCGGTGACCGGCAGACCGGAAAAACCGCCATCGCTATCGACACCATCATAAACCAAAAAGAATTTTATGATAAAGGTGAACCGGTTTTTTGTATTTATGTTGCCATCGGACAAAAAGGATCTTCAATAGCAAATATTGTTAAAATCCTTGACGATTACGGTGCATTACCTTATACAGTTGTTGTTGCTGCAACAGCATCCGACCCTGCAGCTATGCAGTTTTATTCTCCTTTCACGGGTGCAGCAATAGGTGAATTTTTTAGAGATACAGGACGGCCGGCTTTAGCAGTTTATGACGATTTATCCAAACAAGCAGTTGCCTATCGCGAAGTTTCTTTATTGCTACGAAGGCCACCCGGCCGTGAAGCTTATCCCGGCGATGTTTTTTATCTTCACTCAAGACTTCTCGAAAGAGCCGCAAAAATTATCAATTCCGATAAAATTGCAAGAGAAATGAACGACCTTCCAAAATCAATAAAATCAATGGTTAAAGGAGGAGGCTCATTAACAGCTTTACCAATTATTGAAACACAAGCAGGCGATGTTTCGGCATATATCCCAACCAATGTTATTTCGATTACCGATGGCCAGATATTTCTCGAAACCAACCTGTTTAACTCAGGGATCAGGCCTGCCATCAATGTGGGTATTTCTGTTTCGAGGGTTGGAGGTAATGCCCAGATCAAGTCGATGAAAAAAATTGCAGGAACATTGAAGTTGGATCAGGCTCAGTTTCGTGAATTGGAAGCTTTTTCAAAATTCGGTTCCGATCTCGATGCAGCAACAATGGCAGTTCTTGACAAAGGAAGAAGAAATGTTGAAATACTTAAGCAAGCCCAATATTCTCCAATGCCCGTTGAGAAACAAATTGCAATAATTTTCTGCGGAGCAAAAGGATTGTTACAAAATGTTCCGGTTAGCCGTATTCAGGATTTTGAAACCGAATATCTTCATTTTATGGAACTTCATCATCAAAAGGTTTTGGCAAACCTTAGAGAAGGGAAATTACTTGAAAAAGATATTGAAATAATGGAAAAAGTTACAAAAGAGATTTCTCAAAAATATATTAATTATTAATATTTTATCCGACATATAAATGCCGAACTTAAAAGAGGTTAGAACAAGAATAGAATCAGTAAAATCGACTCAGCAAATTACGAGTGCGATGAAAATGGTTGCTGCTTCAAAACTTCGAAGAGCTCAGAATGCAATCATTAAACTCAGGCCTTATGCATCCAAATTGCATGAAATTCTACAAAACCTCAGCAAAAGTATTGAAGATTCAAAAGAGAATGCTTATTCGGAAGTGAGAGAGCCGAATAATATTTTATTAATAATAATCGCATCAAACAGGGGCCTTTGCGGAGCTTTTAACGCAAATGTTATCAAAGCTGCTAATAATTTAATAGCAACAAAGTATAATATACAATTCGAATCGGGTAAGCTTGGAATTTTTTGTATAGGAAAAAAAATATCTGATTATTATTCAAAAGAAGAATATAAAATCGCTGAAATAAATAATGAAATTTTTGATGATCTGAGTTTTGAAAATGTTGCACCCCTTGCCGAAAACCTGATGAAGGATTTTGCAGACAAAAAGTATGACAGAATAGAAATAATTTATAATCAGTTTAAGAATGCCGCTGTTCAGAGATTGACAACCGAGCAATTCTTACCAATAACTTCCGAAGCACAAAGTGACTCACCACAGCAGGAAGTAAATGTCGATTACATTTTTGAGCCGTCCAAGGAAGAAATCCTGAAAGAATTGATCCCGAAATCATTAAAGATCCAATTATATAAAGCTATTTTGGATTCTTATGCATCGGAACAAGGAGCTCGAATGACTGCTATGCATCAGGCAACCGACAATGCTCAGGAACTATTAAAAGATTTGAAACTTTCTTACAATAAAGCACGTCAGGCAGCAATCACTAATGAAATTCTTGAAATTGTTAGCGGGGCTAATGCACTGAATGAATAATTGTTTTCGGAAAAGAACTAACAGCTTATTTATCACATCAAACAATAAGCTTTAAAAAACCCTGGTACTTAACAGACAAAAAAAGCCATAGCATTTCAAAAATAACAAAGACAAGTAGTTGTTTAAAATATTTTTTGAAATTGCTATAGCTTAATATGGTTTAGCATTAATCAGATAATGCTATTTATTAAATATTGATATTCGTTCTATAAGTTCTGCCTTCTGATTTTAGAACTATCATATAATTCCCTTTTTTGCTGTTTGAAAAATCATATAATCTGCTCAGAAGTTTATTGTCTTTCAATTTCTCAGAATAAGCCAAATCATCTCCTTCATAATACACATTAATCTTCCAGGGAAATTTAGCCGGTGACATATTCAAAATGTAAACATGTTCATCTTTGACAATAATTTCCGGTTTATCAATTTTGTATTCTTCATCTTTAATCAAAACAGCAATATTATCCTTTACAGTAAATGGAGTTATAATAATCTCAATTTGATTGTCAAGTTCAAAATAATACAAAGCATCGGGCAAGTTGGTTAAATCGAAGTTTTTTGTATGTATGCCTGCTTTTTCAATAAACTCATTATACAGGATTTGTCCATAATTATCTTTAATTTGTAAAAAAGAACCTTCTTTAACATTATCATACGATACTTTTGTTGCTACAACTACTTTTCCATCTTTATTTAATTTTGGTTCATTTGAAAAACTTAGAATTGAAGTAAACATAACGACAATTACCAAACCTTTTTTAATTAACTTTTTCATGTTTTTAAATTTTAATTAATAAATAAAATTGCGGTGCAAAAATATGTGCGATATACCGGCAAAAAAACATCAATTTTGATTAATATATGTACTAAATTAACTGCGAAATGTCAATAAAAGACCCGAAAGGTTAATATAGAATATAAAACGGTTAAAAGTGTATATTTTCTACAGATAATTTATAGTATTTTTGCACCTGATTTAAATAAAAAAATGAATAAAAAACCATCTTTTGAAAGAATCAGCCCGGGTTTTGGAAGTTCAATATTAGTAAAGCAACATTCCGAACAAATTGTTATGCACCAGGCATTTTGGCATTTTCACCCTGAGATTGAACTTGTTTATGTACATAAAGGGAAAGGCAAAAGGCATATTGGGAATCATTTATCTTATTTTAACAATAGTCAGCTTTTATTATTAGGAGCAAATCTTCCACATCATGGATTCAGCGACAGGTTAACAGCAAAAGGATCCGAAACAATTGTACAGTTTAAACCTGATTTTTTAGGTGATACATTTTTTAATATGCCTGAAATGAAAACTATTGCAACTCTATTTGAGCGTGCAAAAAAAGGTGTGATTTATAAAAGCGAAACCAAAAAACATACAGGACAAAAAATTCAGAACTTATTAAACTCCGAAGGATTTGAAAGAGTTATATTATTATTGGAAATTTTACAGGATCTGGCTTTAGCGAAAGACTACACTTTATTAAATGTTGATGGATTCGCATTTGAAACCACACCACAGGACAGTGTAAAAATTGACATTATTTTCAAGCATATAAATAATAATTTTTTAAGACAAATTACATTAGAAGAAATTGCAGATAAAGCAAGCATGACTGTACCGGCTTTTTGCAGGTACTTTAAAAAAGCTACAGGAAAAACTTTTACTAAATTGGTCAATGAACACAGGATAGTCCATGCAACAAAATTATTATCAGAAAGTCAGAGTAGTATTACAGATATTTGTTTTGAATGTGGTTTTAATAATTTCTCTCATTTTAATAAGTTCTTTAAAGAATTTACCGGAAAAAGTGCTTCAAAATATCGAAGTGAAATGAAAAGATTTATTCAGTGATAGTTTTTTAATTTAATATTTCCGTGTAATATTTGTTGTTTAAGAACTTTAATCCGTTTTCCTGATTAATTCAACCAACCGTTCATACCACTCCCTCCCAAATTTTCTAATTAACGGTTCTTTCAAAAATTTATAAAGCGGAACACCATTATTTTTTCCGTTTTTAAGAGCTGATTTACAAATATCCCAATCGTGAAAATTTACTGCGGTGCAGGTTTTATGTTTGGTAATTCTGATTGGATAAAGATGGCAGGAAACAGGTTTTAGAAAATCTATTTTACCATCAATGAAGGCTTTCTCAATTGCACAAAAAGCAATATTTTTTTCGAAATAAGTAAAAGCGCATTCCTGATTATCAATTAATGGAGTAACAAACTCACCATCTGCATCATAATCGAAAACTCCATATTTTTCAATTATTTGTATGCCTTTTTCTGTTAAATATGGTTTTATTTCATCAAAATAATCTTCAATAATTGAAATTTCCTCTTCTTCGAGAGGAGCACCTGCATCACCGGCAACACAACATTCTCCAAAACAATGTTTCAAATTGCAGGCAAACTTCACTTCCACTATATCATTGGAAACTAAAGTGTCATTGATTTTAATCATGGTGCAAAAATACAAATTTCAAAAAATCACCCTGAGCCGGATCCAATTGCACTTGCCGCACCGGTAACCACAACTGCCCCGATTATTGCAGCCTGCATTTCTTTAATAACCTGGTCAACGTTTTGTGAAATGGCATCGTTTTTTAAAACCTCTTTCAATTTCATTTTAATTAAATTAAAATCACCTTTATCCCGGCAAATGGATTTTTGAATTTTACAAGCCTGAATTAAGCCCAAAATTGATGCTGATTGATTATTTGTTTCATTTCCTTTAAGTAGAACACCTCTTAAATTTGAAATAATACCATCCCTGACTCTACTTTTTACCAAAGAAGTTGATTTATAAGGAATAAATAAAAATCTTTTCTCAGTTATTCTTACTAATCCTTTTCTTTCTAAACCACGTAATATGTGTATTCTGTATTTTCGTCCCCTGTGTGAAAATATTGATATCCATGATTTTAATTTTTTCTCTCTTTTTGATTCATAAACTTTTGATACTATTTCGTCAAAAGGGTATTTCAGGTGATTTGGTAATTTATTAATAATTAATCGTTTGTTTTTAATCTCCATCATATTCTTCAACGACAACTCTATAAAAATTGCACCTATCAATCCCGGATTCAATTTTTCAACAGGTGTAAGAAATCCCGGCTTATTTGGTTTTATTGATAATAATAAAAAAGTTTCAGGTAAATTAAGCTCCATGTTTTTTAACATTATGCTACTGAATGCAGCTGTGTATTAATTATATTTATTTCCCAATATTATAAGTTTTATATTTAATGCTGTAAATATACAAAAATTAGTGTTTTCTGAAATTAGTGTTTTCGCAACTTTTTATTCCGGACTCATAATTTTTTACGATTAAAGTAGTTTTAAAGTAAATTTCTTGGAATTAATCAATTAAATTGCATTATTTTCTTATAATGAACTTTTTAGCACATTTGTATTTATCGGGAGACAATAACGAAATTGCATTAGGAAATTTTATTGCCGATGCTGTTAAAGGGAAGGCAATTTTAAATTATGATGAAAATATCAAAAAAGGTATTTTGCTCCATCGCGAAATTGATTCATTTACTGATAAACATGAAGTCTTTAAGAAAAGCAAAAAACATCTCCACAATAATTATGGAAGATATTCAGGTGTTATAGTTGATATTTTTTATGATCATTTTTTAGCTGCAAACTGGAAAAATTATTCCAAAACCGAACTAAAAGTTTTCACTTCCAATGCTTATAAATTTGCTTTAAAACGATTCAATATCTTGCCAACAAAAACAAAACGAATACTTCCGTTTATGATAGCTCAGAATTGGTTAGCTGGATATGCGAACTTAAAGGAATTGAAAAGAGTTTTTTACGGAATGGACAGACGGACAGATTTTAAGTCGGGAATGAAAGATGCAGTTGAAGATTTAATTATGAACTATTCTGATTTTGATAAAGACTTCAAAGCATTCTTTCCTGAAGTAATCGGTTTTGTTGAAACAAATAATGGGATTCGGATTATTTAGTAAAAGAATATCTCTCAGTCTACCAGACCTTCATCAACACAAAACTTATCATGAAATCACAGTCAAAAGCAATTTTCGTCTTCCACCGCGGTTTCTAAATTCACACAAATATATTCCCTGCCAGGTTCCAAGTCCAAGCCTTCCGTTTATTATCGGAATAGTAACCGATTGTCCTGTAAGAGATGATTTCAAATGTGCCGGCATATCATCATCCCCTTCGAATATATGTATGTAATCACGTGATTTTTCGGGAACTAATTTGTTAAAAATTGTTTCAAAATCAATTCTGACCGAAGGATCTGCATTTTCATTTATGGTCAGTCCGGCCGAAGTGTGTTTAATAAAAACCTGTAGTAAACCGGCATTTGGTAAATCAGACAAGCTGTTTTCAATTATTTTGCTTATTAAATGAAATCCCCTTCCGTATGAAGGTAGAATAATTTCTTTTTGATCAACCATATCAAACTATATTTTATATAAAATAGTATTCTCTAATTTTCTTTTTTCAAAAATAATAAAAATCTCTTAACACATTTACTTATTTACTGGAGGTATGGGAAATCTGGGAATTGGAGTATAAGGGAAATAGAGCAAATAGAGGGTATAAAGGTATAAGGTCATATGCCTGTATTTCGCTCACACCCTTTCACCATTATTTTTTGATGCCGAATATTTACGAATATTTATTTGACTATTTACAAAAAACCGTTAATTTTGTAGTTAGCATAATTAAAAAACTTAAGAAAATGTATAATAAACCAGGTTTATTCAGAAGCACAACTGATAAAGTTATCGGAGGTGTTGCAGGAGGTATTGCAAAATATTTTAATAGCGATCCCACAATTTTCAGAATTCTATTTTTATTAGCTGCTTTTTTCGGAGGAGGCGGAGTGTTGATATATTTAATATTATGGATAGCACTACCGGAAGATTATTCTCAAAACATTTATGAGCAGAACTTCTCTCCTACCGATGAAAAAGATAATGTTGTCCAACAAGATTCACAATCTAATTTTAAATCAGACCCGCCGAAATATACTCCTGATTTTCAGCAAAAAGGTTTTGATAATGGAAGTCTTATTGCAGGCTTGATCTTGATTGGTATAGGGGGGATTTTTCTGATTGTTAATTATATTCCACGAATCTACTTTGCTGATTTATGGCCATTAATTCTGGTGATTGCCGGAATTGCGTTAATTTCTATTAATTTTTCACAAAAAAAACAATAATATCATGAAAAGCGGAAATTTATTTTGGGGTGTAATCCTTGTTGTCATAGGAGTATTATTTGTTCTTAAAAATTTTGGATTTATATATTTCGATTGGTGCTCAATCTTTAGTTTGTGGCCCTTATTATTGGTTTTATTTGGAATAGCTATTCTTCCAATTAAAAACATATTTAAAATTATTTTATCGTTTATTGCACTAATTGTGGGTATTATTATTTTCAGTTTTTCATATTCATGTGATAACAATTTCAGTATTACATATAATAACGACAGATTTTATTATAATGATGATGATGAATATACGATTGATGAACAGGTTTTTACTGAACCTTATAATTCGAATATTGAATATGCCGAATTACATTTTGATGCTATTGCCGGAGAATTCAGAATTAAAAACACAACAAATGATCTTCTTTATTTCAACAAAGAGGGTAGCATAGGCCCTTATTCATTAATTTCAAAAGACTTGGGAAACAAACAATCAATACAAATAAAACCAAAAAAATCTCATTACAGATTAAAAAAATGGAAAAACGATGTATATATCAAGTTGAACGAAAAACCTATTTGGGATTTTGATCTTGACATAGGTGCTGCAAAAGTTGATTTGGATCTAAGTAAGTTTAAAACAAGAAAAATAAATATTGACGGAGGAGCTTCATCAGTTGAAATCAAACTCGGTGATAAACATAATAAAACAAAATTGAATATTGACTCCGGTGTGTCTTCAATTTATATAAAAGTACCTGAAGGTTCAGGTTGTGAGATTTTTACATCAACAGTTCTTTCAGCCAAAAATCTTTATGGATTTGATAAATATGAAAAACACACCTATCGGTCACCGAACTTCTCGACGAGTGAAAATAAAATTTATATAAATATAGATGCAGCGATTTCAAGTTTAAACATAAGAAGATATTAGTATTTTGTTTTTAAAAAATTTGTCATTTCCGGTTTAACCGAGTTTGGATTTCTGATATTTTTCTTTGTTTTTAAGAACTAGAAAATAGTATGGAGTATAAAGATTATTATAAGATACTGGGAGTAAGTAAAACTGCTACTCAGGATGAAATAAAAAAAGCCTATCGCAAACTTGCCTTAAAACATCATCCTGATAAGAATGCGGGCAACAAGGAAGCGGAAGAAAAATTCAAAGCTATTTCTGAGGCCAATGAGGTTTTAAGTAATCCGGAAAAGAGAAAACAATACGATGAAATAGGAGCTAACTGGAAGCAATATGAATATGCTAATCAAGCCCGTTCAAGTCAACAAGGCCAGGATCAGAGACAATATTATTCGCAGGCAAATTATGAGGATATGTTCGGTGGGCAAGGAGGTTTTTCCGATTTCTTCGAACAATTTTTTGGAGGTAATTTCAATAACTATAAGCAATCCGGGAGATCGGCTCAATTCAAAGGACAGGATTATGAGTCACAATTAAATATTACACTTCAGGAAGCTTATTCAGGAACTTCCAGGCTTTTAAACATCAATGATGGCCAAAAATTAAAGATTAATGTCAGGCCGGGTGTCAAGACCGGACAAATTCTCAGGGTAAAAGGTAAAGGCGGAAAAGGTTCCGACGAAAGTAAAAGCGGAGATATTTTCCTGAAAATTGAAGTTCTGCCTGACAAAGTTTTCAAACGAAAAGGAAACAATTTATATATTAATCTGAATGTTGATCTTTATAAAGCAGTGTTAGGCGGAAAAGAAAAGCTTCAAACTCTAAAAGGTTTTATAAATATAACTATACCAAAAAATACTCAAAACGGAAAAACACTCCGGTTAAAAGGATTAGGTATGCCGGAATATAATAAAAAAGATAGTTTTGGTGACCTTTTTGTGAAAATGAATATTAGTATCCCCGAAAAACTATCTGATAAAGAAGTGGAGCTTTTTAAGGAATTAGAAAAAATTCATGTTTCAAAATCTTAATCATACTACTATGCTTATAATTTATACAGAAATACTACAAAAAGCAATTCAGGAATTTGTTGAAGCATATTATTCACGGGAACTGCAACATTATGCAAGTGATTTTTGTAATGAGTTTGATCTCGAAACCGAATCAATTGAAACTGCTGTTAAACGTGCAATAAATGCCTGTAATTCAATTAATGTTCCATATTATTATCATTTTAAACATGTTTATATTGTTGAAAAAAATAATGTTTTCCACGATTGGAAGCTTTCACCCTTTGGTTGCTATCTAACAATCCTGAATACGGATCCTTCAAACCCCTTAATTGCAAAATTTCAGGAATCTCTAATTGTTGGCGACTGATGAAATACCGGGCAATTATATTTTTATTTAAATATTTAAAACATGATTAACAGAAGAAAATTTATTTCTGGCCTTAGCCTTGCCTCTTTAGCAAGTTTGGCAATACCTATAAATAAATTAAATGCATCAAAACCATCGCTTCCATTTTTCCCGGGAAAAGGAGGCTCAAAGCCTTTGGTAATTTCAACCTGGAAGCATGGATTGGAAGCAAATGAAGTTGCATGGAAAATATTAAACAACAAAGGGCGGGCACTCGATGCTGTCGAACAGGGAGTTCGGGTAACTGAAGCTGATGAAAACAATCTTTCGGTTGGAATTGGCGGATTGCCGGACAGGGATGGAATAGTTACTTTAGACGCCTCAATTATGGACGACAACGGAAATGCAGGTTCGGTTTGTTTTTTACAAAACATTAAACATCCGATTTCGGTAGCACGTTTAGTGATGGAAAAAACTCCTCATGTTATGCTTGCAGGTGAAGGAGCTTTACAATTTGCTTTGGAAAATGGTTTTGAGGAGGAAAACCTATTGACCGAAAAAGCGAAAAAAGCCTGGGAAAAATGGAAAATAAAATCAAAATATGAACCTATTATCAATTCCGAAAACCATGATACTATCGGGATGCTTGCTGTTGATGATAAAGGAGATATAGCGGGTTCCTGTACAACAAGCGGAGCAGCTTATAAATATCACGGGCGTGTAGGTGATTCGCCAATAATCGGAGCAGGACTTTTTGTTGATAATGAAATAGGCGGTGCTGTTGCAACAGGAATGGGCGAGCTTGCTATGAAAACCCTCGGTTGTTTTCTTGTGGTTGAATTTATGCGTAACGGTAAATCACCCGAAGAAGCCTGCAAAGAAGCCGTTAAACGAATAGCTGCAAAACTTAAAAATTATAAAAAATTCCAGATTGGTTATCTTGCTGTAAATAAAAACTGTGAAACAGGAGCATATTGCATTCATAAAGGATTTAATTACGCACTTTATCAGGATGGTTTAAATGAATTAATTGACGCTGATTATTTGGAGAAATAATTGAAATTATAAAACATTTAACACGTAACACGTAACACGTAGAGACGCACGGCCGTGCGTCTCTACATGCAAACCGCATGAACCATTTTCATGCAAACCGCGCGAACCAATTACATGCAAACCATCTATGTACGAATCCATGCAAACCCGCCAACCATTTGAACAGTTTAAACCATATGGAAAAGGTAAATATTTGCATTTTTAATATTTTTATTATCTTGCGAACCTTATTAACCACAAAATTATCATTTATGAGGAAATTTATGTATTTGATGTTGTTGTTTTCAATAATAACCTGGTCGGCTTTTGCCGGAGGATATCAGGTTAGATTACAAGGACAAAAACAAACCGGAATGGGACTAATCGGTACTCCTTTCAATCTTGGTGCAAGTAGTATTTTCTTTAATCCGGGTGCATTATCAATGATGGAAAACAAGTATAGTTTTTCATTAGGAGTTAATCCTATCTTTTCAAGGGCTCTTTTTATGCAAAAAGCTTCGGACAATTATGCCAGAACCGATAATAAAACAGGCACTCCCTTTTATGTTTATGGTGCCGGAAAAATTACCGACAAAATTACCGTAGGATTAGGAGTATATACTCCTTTTGGAAGTACGGCGACCTGGGACGACGACTGGTATGGAAAATATCTTATCCGCGATATTTCACTGAAATCTTTTTTCATTCAGCCAACAGTATCGTATAAAGTTAATGATAAACTTGGAATTGGAGCCGGATTTACTTACGTTATAGGTGATGTGAAATTAAGTAAAGCCATTCCATATAACAATGCATCGTCTGAGCTTAAGGGCAGTGCTTCAAATATTGGATTTAATGTCGGGATTTATTACAAACCCACCGAAAAACTTAGTGTTGGAATCGACTACCGCTCGAAGGTTATTATGAAGTTGGAAGATGGTGATGCTGATTTTAGCGGAATTCCAAGTGCATTAAGCTTAACAATACCTGACAAAAACTATTTTAATGCAGAACTACCTTTACCTTCAAATCTTGATTTTGGAATATCTTATCAGGTTACAGAAAAATTATTGCTTGCAGCAGAAGTGAATTATGTTGCATGGTCAACCTACGATTCATTGATTTTTAAATTCAAGGAAAATGGAGAAGTTTTAGATTCCTATAACCCGCGAAAATATAAAGATAGTTGGATAATTCGTCTTGGCGGAGAATATGCTTTATGTGAAAAAATGATATTGAGAGCCGGTGGATATTACGATCCTTCGCCATGTAACGATAATTATTTCACTCCTGAAACAGTAAGTTTGAATACAATGGCATTTACATTTGGTTTATCATTTATGCCTGTTGATAAATTAAGTATTGATTTATCATACTTACAACTGCATGGCCTTAAAGGCGAAAGAACTTATGAGCCTGCAAATTTATCAGGCGATTACAAAACCCTGACAAGTATTCCCGGTATTGGAATAAGCTATAATTTTTAATCAAAAAAATATTTAGATCATGAAATATAAAAGCATATTACTTATACTTATATTGGCTGTTTTAATTGCATGTGAGCCAAAAAAAGATGATTTTTCCCCTTCGAAAGGAGATGCTGATTTTACAACCTACCTTGCCATTGGCAATTCATTAACAGCCGGATATACCGACGGAGCATTATACACTTCCGGACAGAAATATTCTTTCCCGAATATTCTTGCCACTCAGTTAAAAACTGTTGGAATGCAGGGAGAGTTTAAACAACCTTTAATAAACACAGAAAATGGAGTTGGAGTTTTGAATACTGCAGCGGGACCGTATTTTGTAACAAAATTCATATTAAATTATTCAACAGATTGCAATGGTGTAACTTCAGTAGGGCCTGTACGTGCAGTCCTGAATCCTGATCAGGGTGATTTGGCTATTGAACTTACAACATCAGTTGCATCACAAGGGCCTTTTAATAATATTGGTATTCCATCACTGAAATCGACCACAATTTTGTATCCAGGTTATGGAACTTTAAACCCATATTACGGACGATTTGCCGAAAATCCCTCAACAGATGCAGTTATTGGTGAAATTGGTAAAATTGATTATACATTTTTTACTCTTTGGCTTGGAAGTAACGATGTGTTATTATATGCAGTTTCCGGTGGTGCCGATGACGTAATTACTCCAATGGCAGGTGATCCTGGCTTAGGTTTTGCTGCATCAATGGATGCTGTCATTACAGATTTATCTACTTATGGAGCTAAGGGTGCAATTGCAAATATTCCTGATATAATGAGCGCACCATACTTTACATTTATGCAAACACAAATACCTTATAATGGCCTTGTTTTAACAAGACAAGGACAGGTTGATTCATTAAATGCAGCTTATCAGCAATTTGGCATTACTTTTTCATTAGGTCAAAATCCTTTTGTGGTTCAGGATGCAACAAGCGGTTATCCAAGACAAATGAAAGAAAATGATATTTTCCTTCTTTCTTTACCTACTGATTCGTTAAAATGTTTTGGTTTTGGAAGTTCAATTCCTATTCCTCATAAATATATGCTTGATGCAACAGAAATGGATAATATCAACACAGCTGTAGCTAAATTTAATGAAAAAATAGAAGATCTCGCTATAGATCATAGTATTGCTTTTGTTGATGTTAATTCTTATTTGGATGAGTTAAAGGCAGGCCTTGATTTCGATGGTATTCATTTCACTTCTGAATTTGTTTCAGGGAATGCCTTCTCACTTGATGGAATTCATTTAACACCACAGGGAAATGCAATTATTGCAAATTATTTTATCGATAATATTAATAGTTATTATAATGCCAGTATACCTAAAGTAAGTATTGCAGATTTTCCAAATGTTCCTTTTCCATAGAAATTATAACTTTCAATAAAAAAAAGACCTGAGAAATAAATATTTCTCAGGTCTTTTTTTTCACCAAAATTGAATCAGGATATTATTCCCTGTAAATTACAGTTAAAACAGTTTGTCCGACAATTTTTAGGGTTTCTTTATCTATAGCTTCGATATTATCATTAACAGTATGCCAATGTTCGAAAAAATGAGAGTTTGTATTCGGATCATAATGAATAATATCAATAGTCGGGATTTTAATTATTTCATTAATATACAGATGATCGTCGTTGATTGCACCGGTTTGTTCATATAAAAAATAATCGCTGTAACCGATACTGTGAGCTGTTTCCCAAACCATTTTCATAATATCAGGTGCATAATACATCGAAGTCATTTCAAGTGTAAAAGTAGCATCATAGCTACCAACCATATCAAGCAGAATCCCATATTTAGCTGAATAATACGGTTTGTGTGGATTTCGCGACCAATATTGTGAACCAAGTGCCCAATTATCTTGTTTGTCGGTTATATAATCCTGTGGTTCGCCATAATCTTCAACATCAAAAAGAATGATATCAATTCCGGTTGGAGGTGGATCAATACTTAATTGACGGGCAATTTCGATCAAAACACCTACTCCACTTGCCCCGTCATTTGCTCCATCGATAGGAGTATTATGATTATTCTTATCGGGATCATGATCGGCAAAAGGACGTGAATCCCAATGAGCACAAAGCAGGATTCTGTTCTTTATTTCGGGTTTGAAAGAAGCAATAATATTTTTTCCATTTAGTATTTTTTCATTAAAAGCTCTCGTCTTAAAATTTTGAACCTCAACGTTTGGTGAATAAGATTTCATTTTGTTGACTAAATATTCTGCACATTTTTGATGTGCCTGGGTGTTAGGTACCCGTGGGCCGAATTCTACTTGCTTTTTAACATAATAATAAGCAGAGTCAGCGTTAAAATCAGGTACTTTTACCTTAATTTCCTGTATTGTTTGTTTTGAAGAAACAGATTTTGTTTTCGATTTGTTTTCACCGCATGAAAACGTAATTAAACCTGTTAAAAAGATAACGATTAGAATATTAAAGTTGTTTTTCATTTGTGTATAATTTTTTTCCCGCAGATTACGCAGACCTGTCTGCCGACAAGGCAGGTTTTCGCTAATTGTTGATCAGCGGAATTTGTAGGAGCTTAGTTTACTAAATAATCTTTTTATATGTGTTAAAATTCACCAGTCATAGATGTTTCATTTTTGCATTCTATCATTCACTCATTTTATCATTTGTCAATATTACAATAAAATGGAAACGGCATCTAAAAAGAAAGTGTAAAAACACTTCCCTCATTAGGTTTCGATTTCACGGTTATAGTTCCTTTATGTAGATGCATAATTTGACGCGACAAACTTAAACCAATTCCTGAGCCCTCTCTTTTTGAAGTAAAAAACGGCATGAAAATTTTATCAAGAATATCCGGTTTTATTCCATATCCATTGTCGATAAAGTCAATGTTAATTTTTCCATGAATTGTTTTAGAGGCAATTATTGATATCTGAGGTTTTTCAACCTTTTTAACAGCATCAATTGCATTAAGCATAAGATTTATTACAACCTGATCAATTAAGTCGGGATCAGCAGTCAGCATAATATCTTCAGGAAATATCTTATATTGGAACTCAATATTGAATTTTGATAATTTAGGTTTTAGTAAATGTTCTGTTCTTTCTAAAAGTTCAGAAATCAGGAAATATCTAAAATTAGGTTTAGGAATGCGGGTGAGATTTCTATAAATATCAACAAAATTCAATAATCCCTGACTACGATTGTGAATAGTATCCATTGCACTTTGAATGCTTTCAACATCATCATCATCAATATCTCTTAATTTTGCTCTGCCCGAATCTTCTTCAATCAAAATTTCCTGTACTGTTGAAGCAAGTGATGAAATAGGTGTAATAGAATTCATTATTTCGTGTGTTAAAACCCTGATCAGCCTTTGCCACGATTCGATTTCTTTTTCTTCAAGTTCAGCATGAATATTTTGAAGAGATATTAAGACAAACTCCTCATCTCGCATCCTGAACTCAGTGGCGTAAATTGATAATTGAAGCAATTCATCTTCGATAAAGATTTTTACAAGAAATTTATCACCGGCTTTCATCTTTAGCAAAGTATCTGATAAACCATCTTTTATGTTGTCCAATTCATAAACATTTCTTAAATTATTGATCTTTAGGATTTTTTTTACGGCATTATTAAACATATCAACTTTACCATCTCTTTTAAAGGCAATTATTCCAATACTAACATGTTGTACAACAGTTTGAAGATAATTATAATGTTCCTCTTTTTCGGCTCTGTTTTTTTTAAACTCAACAATTACGTTTTGAAAAGCATGATTTAGTTGATCGAAACTTCTGCCAAGTCCCTTATCAGTAAAAGAACTTGAAAAATCAGAATGCCTAATACTATCTAAAAATATTTTTAATTTCTTATTTATACGTTCGACAAATTTTATCAGCAATATTGTTTGAATTGCTATTAAGACCAAAACTATTACAAGGCTTATAGTATATTTTGCCAGATTTATGAGGAAGAAAAATAATAAAATAGAAAGAATCAGGAGTAAAACCCTGATACATACCTGAAGACGAAAATTTTTATAAATCATATTTTTCTATTCTACGGTAGAGCGATGCTCTTGTTAGTCCAAGTTCTTTAGCTGCTTTACTAATATTTCCTCCATGTTTATCAATTACTTTTCTAATAAGTATTTTTTCAATTTCTTCGAGGTTGAGATTTGAAGAGTTTATTTCGTCGGCTTTTGCTTCATCCATTTGAGGGAGGAAGAAGTCGTGAGGGTGAAGAATATTCGATTCACTCATTATTACAGCTCTTTCAATAGCATGTTGTAATTCTCTGATATTTCCGGGCCAATTATGTTTTTCGAGACGTTTTAAAGTTGCATCGTTTATGCGCTTTAAAGCCATTTTGTATTTTTTGCAATAAATCTTAAGAAAATGCTCAACAAGTGAAGGGATATCTTCAATGCGATCTTTTAAAGAAGGTAGTGGAATTTCGACTGTATTTATTCGATAAAGAAGGTCCTGTCGGAACTTTCCGTCATGAACCATCTGATATAAAGGCATATTTGTAGCACAAATCAACCTGACATCAATTGGGATTTCTTTGTTGGTACCAAGACGCACTACTTTTCGATTTTGAAGAACACTTAAAAGTTTTGATTGTAAAGCAAACGACAAATTTCCTATTTCGTCTAAAAAGATAGTTCCTTTTGATGCTGCTTCAAAACGTCCTGCACGATCTTCCTTTGCATCTGTGAAAGCACCTTTTTTAAAACCAAACAATTCGCTTTCAAACAAGGTTTCACTAATTGCACCAAGATCTACACTGATAAAAACCTCATCTTTTCTGTTTGAGGCCTTATGAATTGCACGGGCAATAAGTTCTTTACCTGTCCCATTCTCACCAAGAATAAGTATATTAGCTTCGGTCACAGCTACTTTTTGAACAGTGTTAAGTACTTTTTGCATGCTTGGTGAATTTCCAATCATGTTGGCATAACCCTGATCCTGATCTGCCATCAATACTTTTTGCTTTGATCGCAGGTTTTCGAGCTCAACTTTTGACTGCCGTAGCTGAAGGGTTGTGGTTATTGTTGCCAATAACTTTTTATTATCCCAGGGTTTGAGTAGGAAATTTGTTGCTCCCTCTTTAATTCCCTGAACAGCCAACTCTATGTCGCCATAACCTGTAATCAAAATTACAACCACAGCAGGATCCATTTCAAGAATTTTATTCATCCAGAAAAAACCTTCTTTTCCGCTTGTTGCATCACGCGAAAAATTCATATCCAATAATATCAGATCATAATTTTCATTTTTTAATAGAGTTGGAATATTTTCCGGGTTTTTTTCTGTATGAACAATCTTAATATGTTGTTTTAAGAAAAGCCTTGCAGCCAGTAAAATATCCTGATCATCGTCAACAATCAGTATTTTAGCATCTAATTTACTCATAACAGGTTATTTATTTATTATTGTTATTAATGTTCACATTTGTACAAAAAAATGAACGAAAATGGACAATAATAATTGTCCCATTGTAAAAATACCATTGTATCATATTGCTATTCATACATATAAAAATGATGGCATAGTATTAGTTAAAAATTGTTAAAAAAAACATTCGGAAATGGATAGAATAATTGAAAAGAAGAAGTGGACATTACAGAAGGTTTTATCAATTATAGGAATACTTGCTTTTGTATTTTTTTTAGTTTACCTGCTTTTTCTAAGAGATAAATCAAGTAAGTTGTATGTAAACAAAAATCAATTAACTGTTGCTGAAGTATTAATGGATAAGTTTCAAGAATTTATCCCTATCGACGGTGTTGTTTATCCCAAAAACACTGTATATATTGATGCTATTCAGGGTGGAGTTGTTGAAGCTGTTTATGTTGAAGATGGTGCATTGCTTAATGAAGGTGATACAATCCTTAAACTTCTAAATACAGCAATGGAGTTAAATTATATGGAGCAGGAAACCAGAATGCTTGGCGAAATTAACAGGCTACAAAATTCACAACTTAGCCTTGAACAGAATAAATATTTGCGGCAAAAAGAAATAGTGAATCTTGAATATATGATTGATGCTGCTAAAATTGATTATGAGAGAAAAGTTCAATTGTTTGCCGACAGTGTAATTTCCCTAAAAGAATTCGAAGATGCCGATAGGGATTTTAATTTCAACTTAAAACAATTAGAACTCTCAATAAAATTACAAAAACTCGATTCAATTAGTAGAGATGTTCAGGCTAATGACATTGATAATTCACTTAAAAGAATGCATGAAAATTTAAAACTTTTAAGAAAGAATATTGAGAATGCTTACGTTAAAGCACCGACAAAAGGAAAACTATCATCTTTTAGTGCCGAGATTGGAGAAACAATGTCAGCAGGAGAGCATCTGGGGCAAATTGATAAACAAGATGGATTTAAGTTACGAGCAAATATTGATGAACGATATATCTCAAGAGTTTTTAAAGGACAACCTGCCGAATTTGATTTTAACAGAATAAATTATCAACTCTATATTATTAAAATTTATACTGATGTAAGAAATGGTGCTTTTCAGGTCGATTTATTGTTCGACAGCCTAGCTCCTTCATCAATTAAGAGAGGGCAAACATTACAATTACGGTTGAAATTTAGCAGTGAAACCGATGCCATAATTGTTAAACGAGGAGGTTTCTTTCAGGAAACAGGAGGAAATTGGATTTATGTGCTGGATCCTTCAGGTGATTTTGCCATAAAAAGAAATATTAGAATTAACAGGCAAAACACAAATTTCTATGAAGTTATGGAAGGCTTGCAACCTGGTGAAAAAGTTATTGTTTCTTCCTATGATTCATTTGGAAATAAAGATAAGTTGATATTTAAATAATTAAAATATTATTAAAATAAATAAATACAAATTATTATGATCAAAACAGAAAATTTAAGCAAAATATTCAGAACAGACGAAGTTGAAACTACTGCTCTAAATGAAGTATCTTTCGAAATCAAAAAAGGTGAATTCGTTGCAGTTATGGGGCCTTCGGGTTGTGGAAAGTCAACATTGTTGAATATTCTTGGATTATTAGATAATCCTTCGGAAGGAGATTATTTTTTCCTGGATAATGAAGTATCGGGTTTTTCTGAAAGACAAAGAGCCAAACTTAGAAAACAAAATATTGGTTTTGTTTTCCAAAATTTTAACCTGATTGACGAGCTAAACGTTTTTGAAAACGTCGAACTTCCTTTAATATATTTGGGATATAGTTCTTCCGAACGCAAGAAAAGAGTTGATGAAGTATTGGAACAAATGCAAATAATCCATCGTAAAAAACATTTCCCTTTACAACTTTCAGGAGGTCAACAACAAAGGGTCGCTGTGGCAAGAGCTGTTATTGCAAAGCCAAGTTTGATATTAGCTGATGAGCCTACTGGTAACCTTGATTCATCGCATGGTGAAGAAGTAATGAATTTGCTTGATGGTTTGAATCAAAACGGAACTACAATCGTAATGGTAACTCACTCGCAAAGAGATGCTGAATATAGCCGACGTATAATTAGATTATTCGACGGACAAATTATTAATGAAAATATTAAAGAAACAGTAGCAAGTTTGTAAAGTTTCAGGTTTCGGGTTTCAAGTTGTCGTAATTCAAACTGCAATTCAAAACCAAAGATAAAAATGAGAAATAAGAGAAATATAGGAAATTTGGGAAGGGATGCCATCCCTATCAATGTTTTCTAATATATAAATATAAAAAATATAAAAAATGAAAAAAATTGCAATTAGTATTTTTCTTGCGTTTTTGTTTCCGGTTGTAATATTTGCGCAAGACAATCAAAATGAAGAAAAGGAAGCAATAAAAACTGTTATTCAAACTGCTTATGTCGATGGGCTCCAAAACAATGGAGATCTGTCGAAAACTGAAAAAGGATTTCACCCGGGTTTCAATTTATTGGGAGTTAGAAATAATGGATTAACAAAATTCCCTATTTATTCGTGGATTGAATATGCCAAACATAAGCAAATGGAAAATCCCGATCCTCCGGCTGAAAAAGATAAAACAACTTGTGAGTTTGTTATGATCGATATTACCGGCAATGCCGCAGTTGCTAAGATTGAACTTTTCAAAGATTCAAAAAAGATTTTTACAGATTATTTATCATTATATAAATTTGAAGAAGGTTGGCGAATAGTCAATAAAATTTACTTCTCGCATAAATAAAATTAAAAGCCCGGAAAATAATGTAAATTGAATTTACATGTTTCCGGGTTTTTATTTCAGCGATGTTTTTTAAAATCAGACACCTAATTGAATATGTTATTAAATTATTTCAGGACTACCTTTAGAAATCTATTTAGAAATAGAGGATTTACCCTGATTAATATCATCGGCCTTGCTATAGGTATGGCTGCTTCTTTATTAATAACATTGTGGGTTTTTGATGAATTAAGTTACGATAAATATAATGAAAAGATTGATAATATCTATAGAATTGATCGTGATATTTTTTTCAATAAAGAAAGGTTTCTGGTACCTGTTACAGGAGCAATTTATGGAGAAACAATAAAATCTGATATCCCTGATTTTGAGGATATGGTTCGTTTATATCCAAATGAAATGTCAATTGAGGATAACAGGGGAGTTGATCATAATGAAAAAGTATTTTTTGTTGATCCAAGCTTTTTTGATGTTTTCACATTCCCATTCATTCAAGGGGATTCCGAAACATCGCTGGAAGAACCTTTTACGGCTATTCTTACCGAAAAAGGTGCAGAAAAATATTTCGGAAGTGAAAACCCGATTAATAAACACATTCAAATTGAATGGGGTGACGAAAAAAAATCATATTTAATAACCGGTATTATTGAAAATGTACCCGAAAACAGTCATTTTCATTTCGATATTCTTGCTTCATTTTCTACATTGGAAACTTATATGCCGGATAATTTAAAAACCTGGCTTAATAATTATCTCTATACCTATGTATTATTAAAAGATGGAATTGAAAAAGAACAGGCAGAGGAAAAACTCCAGCTTTTAGTTGATCAATATATTCTGCCTGCTTATCAAAAGTTTTTTCAAAAAGATGATGTCGAGGCCTCTATGAGATTATACCTTAAACCGGTTTCCGAAATTCATCTTTCGGATATGATGTGGGGAATTGAACCAGGCGGTAGTACATCATCGGTTTATACTTTCTCCATTGTTGCTATTTTAATTTTAGTAATTGCTTGTTTTAATTTTATGAATTTGTCAACTGCACTTGCAGGTCGCAGATCTCTTGAAGTTGGAGTCAGGAAAACAATGGGGGCAAATAAAAGACAATTAATTATTCAATTTTTAGGCGAGTCATTTATTTTGGCTTTAATTTCATTTATTATTGCTCTTTTATTAATAGAAATTATTTTACCATATTATAATACCTTTACTAATAAATCCTTATCGCTACTTACCCTCGGTAAAACTGAAATCCTTTTTGCGCTTTTAATAATTATATTTGGAACCGGAATTGTTGCAGGTTTATATCCGGCATTTTATCTTTCTTCGTTTAGGCCAATCGTCGTACTAAAAGGGAAAATGGATTCTAAAAACAAGAATTTTAGTTTTAGGCAAATTCTTGTTGTTCTGCAATTCGGAATTTCTATTGCTTTGATAATTGGAACAATTACAGCATATCTGCAAATGAATTATTTTCAAAAGAAATCCTTAGGTTTTCAAAAAGAAAATTTACTTATAATTCCATTTGAAAGTAATTATGTTCGGGATCATTATAGTGTGTTTCGTGATGAATTAATCCAGCAACCAATAATTGAAAAAGTTGCTGCTTCATCGAAAGTACCGGCAACCTCAAATTACTCGGATACCGGTTTCGAAACAGAGTTATTACCTGATGAAACCTATTTAAGCAGGTATTATGCTGTTGATTATGATTATTTTGATGCCTACAAAATGCAAATAATAGCAGGCCGGAATTTTTCTAAAGAATTTTCAAAAGATACTACCGATAAATGGATTCTTAATGAAGCTGCTATTCACAAAATGGGAATCAAGGATCCAGGCAAAGCTATTGGGAAAACGTATAATTCACATAGAGGCGAAGGTGAAGATAAGGATAAAGGAAAAATAATTGGAGTAATTAAAGATTATCATTACCAGGGACTTGATAAAAAAATTGAACCAATGTCTCATTTTCTGTCTCCTGAAAGAATCAGATTTATTAGCATAAGATACAAAGAAGGGAAAGAAAAAGAAATGATTGGCATTGTAGAAAATTTATGGAAAGCGCATTTTCCCGGAGTCCAGTTTTCAAGTATGTTTTTAGACGAACGCTATAATAGTCTTTACCGGAATGAGCATAAATTGCAATTGACCATAATTGCATTTACAATTCTTGCAGTTTTTGTTGCCTGCCTCGGTTTATTTGGCCTGGCTGCTTTTATTGCCCAAATGAAAACAAAAGAAATCGGTATCCGTAAAGTGCATGGTGCATCAATATTTTCTATTGTCAAATTATTGGATACTGTGTTCGCAAAATGGGTTCTTATTGCAAATATAATTGCATGGCCAATTGCATACTATTTTCTTGATGAATGGTTATCAGGATTTTACTACAGAATTGACATGCCATTTTGGGTTTTTATTATTTCAGGATTATTGGGCTTGATAATTGCTTTATTAACCGTAAGTTATCAGGCGATTATGGCTGCCAGAGCAAATCCTGTTGAGGCCTTACGATTTGAGTAATAAATATATGTTTAATCTAAAAAATAAGAAAAATGAGAGAAGTAGTAATACTAATTCCGGATGTTGACATCGAACAAAACATTGAGATTGATGTCAGAATTAATGGACGAAAAAAAACTATTCAATACAGAGTTGAATTATTGGACTGGGAAGGAAATAATTGCCCACCCGAAGATAAAGTAACCGTTTTGAAACATAAAATTGAAGAATACGATAAAAACTGGGAGTTAGTCGAAATTGGTGCCCCGGGCGAGGATAATATCCCATTAATGTTTAGAAGAAAGACAAGTGTAGAGGAAATGTAATTGGTAATCAGTAATCGGTAATCAGTAATCAGTATTCAGTAATCAGTAATCGGTGATAAACATTAGTATCCAGTAACCAGTATCTGATATGTTAAGTATTTACATAAAAATGTTTTACAGACAAATATGCAAGCAATCGCATACGTTTATAAACATTCTGGGTTTGGCGATAGGTTTGGCGAGTTTTATTTTAATAGTTTTATATGTTATTGATGAACTGAGTTATGATCGTTATCATCGAAATTCAGAAAATATTTACAGGCTTGTAAATGTTCATAATTTTGAAGGAGTAGGTGAAAATTCAGCAAGCTCTCCATTTCCGGTTGCTTTTACTCTAAAAGATGAATATCCGGGAATTATTAAAAATGCTGTCAGGATATTTAATTTTCAATCCCCCCGCTTATTAATTGAATATGGTGACAAACGATTTAATGAAAGACGTTTTTTTTATGCTGATTCTACTTTTTTCGATGTTTTTGATCATGAATTTATTTATGGTGATCCTGAAACTGCCCTGGATGAATCATATTCGGTTGTAATCACAGAATCGACTGCTAAAAAATATTTTGATGAGGATAATCCTATCGGAAAATTACTGAGATTTGAAAAACACTTTGATTTAAAAGTTACCGGAGTCATTAAAGATATTCCATCACAATCGCATTTCAATTTCGATTTTATTGGATCAATGTCGTCGGTAGCACAATTATATAAAGGAAAATTGCCTGAAACCTGGGTTTGGAATCCTTGCTGGACATATTTTTTGTTACTTCCTGAAGCTGATCCTAAAGAACTTGAAAATGAATTCCCGACCTTCATTAAGAAATATTTTTATGATGCGGAAAAAGAACATGTTTCGCTTTATCTCCAGGCTTTAACCGATATTCATTTAAAATCGAAACTTGATTACGAAATCGAAGCAAATAACAATTATTCTTACATTCGAATTCTATCAATAATTGCCATATTTCTATTAATTATTGCTGCAATAAACTTTACGAACCTCGCTACGGCAGCATCCGATTGCAGATTAAAAGAAATATGTGTTAAAAAAATTCTTGGAGTGTCAAGAAAACGTTTAATATTTCAGTTTCTGTCGGAAGCTATTATTTTGAGTTTTATTTCATTAGTTTTTGCATTGTTTATAATTGAACTTATTTTACCAGCCTTTAATGTTTTTACAGGAAAGGAATTTAGCATATCAATCTTTTTTCAAATAGAATATCTGTTGGGTTTATTAATTTTAGGTTTGTTAACAGGTTTTATATCCGGAATATACCCTGCATTTTATTTGTCTTCATTAAAACCATTGCTGATTTTATATAGTGGCTTATCAAAAAATATAAAGAAAGGATTTGCACGAAAAATTCTTGTGATTTTACAATTTACTATTTCAATAACTTTAATTGTTGTCACTTTATTTATATTCCGGCAGGCAACATATTTACGCAATGCTAAGCTTGGTTTTAATAAAAAGAATATTGTGGTTGTTCCCGTAAATCACACAAATGTTGCAAATTCTTATAAATCCTTTAAAATGGAGTTATTACAGAATCCAAACATTTTAAGTGTAACAACCATGGATGATATTCTGGGTTCGGCACATAATACTCATGAATTTCGTCCCGAAGGTTTTCCACAAGAGAAATGGCAGTTTTATCCGGCACTTGTAATCGGGTATGATTTTATTAAAACATTCGATATAGAAATTGTTGAAGGCCGTGATTATTTAGAGGAAAGTAAAACCGATCCTCAAAAAGGAATATTGATTAACGAAGGTATGGTTAAGCATGTCGGGTGGAAGAATAATAAAGATGCTATCGGCAAACAATTCAGATCATTGAGTGGGGATGAGAAGGTTATAGGTGTGTTTAAAGATTTTAATGTTACTTCATTACATGAACCTGCCAGTCCTTTTGTTTTAAATATGAAAGAAAAGGAATGGGAAATTTTATGGTTTTTAAAATATCTAGCAATTAAGATTACTCCTGAAAACAACAATGAAACTATTGATTTTATTGAAAAGAAATGGAAAGAATTTGCTCCCGAAAGGCCCTTCGAATATAGTTTTCTTAACAATGAATTAGATGAACTTTATTCAGATGAGGAGAATCTGGCGAAATTAACATTAATATTTACTATCTTAATTATTTTTATTGCAAGTTTGGGATTATTCGGACTGACTTCTTTTACAATCACACGGCGGACAAAAGAAATTGGTATCAGAAAAGTTTTAGGTTCAGGAACAATATCAATAATTGCTCTGCTCTCAAAAGAATTTTTTAAACTTATTCTTATTTCAATTGTGATAGCCTGGCCGGTTTCATATTTTTTAATAGATAATTGGTTGCAATATTTTGCTTATCAGGCATCAATTAATTTGTTTATTTTCATAATATCCGGATTACTTGCTATAATTATCGCAATGTTAATAACAAGTTTTAAAGGATTCTTTGCATCAAGGATCAATCCTGTTGAAACTCTAAAATACGAATAATATGATTTCAAACATCTTAAAAACCTCATTGCGATTTTTTTTTAAACACAAGTCATATTCTCTGATAAATATATTCGGGCTGGCTATTGGCCTTGCTACTTGTATTTTAATCTTCTTATTTGTTCAGGATGAATTGTCATACGATAATTATCATGCTAATGCTTCAAATATTTACCGCCTCGAACCACATTGGGTTGGCGAAGGAGACGATAGTCATTGGGCAGCATCACAAGGCTCTATAATTCCTTTCATCACTTCAAATTATCCTGAGGTAATTTCGGGAGTAAAAATGCATTATAGGTATGGCTCCACAATTTTTCGTTTCGAAGAAAAAGTATTTAGCGAAAACGGGGTGATTTCAACAGATTCTTCTTTTTTTGATATCTTTTCATTTAAGATAATAAATGGAAGTATAAATGGCGCGCTTACAGGCGCGGGAAAAATTATTCTTACCGAAACGGCTTCAAAAAGATACTTTGGTGAAGACAATCCTATCGGGAAAATCCTTACTGCAAACGAAAGGCCTTATGCCGTAAGTGCAGTAATTCAGGATATTCCAAAAAATTCTCATTTCCACTTTGATTTAATTATTCCTTTGGATGACCTTAGGGCACAATGGCCGGGAGTTGACGAAGCGGGCCCTTCGGCATTTTATTCTTATCTTCTATTGCCCGATGAGAAAACTAAAAACCTGCTTAAAGAAAAAATTGATAATGATATTTGGGAGATGTACGGATATACGGTTACAGGCGATAGTGCCAATATTCCCGAAGGTTATACAGCCGAAATAATCTTTAACCCGATAACTGATATTCATCTAAACGGAAATGCCGAAAAAGAAATAGAATCAAATAGCGATATTCAATACGTCTACATTTTTTCAATTATAGCAATTTTCGTATTAATAATTGCTTGCATAAATTATATGAACCTTGCAACAGCCCGATCGGCAAAACGAAGCAGGGAAGTCGGTGTCAGAAAAGTAATGGGTGCTAATAAATCAAATATTTTCAACCAGTTTATGGCCGAATCATTTTTTATGAGCATTTTTTCAATGATAATTGCAATAGGTATTGTGGAAATTATTTTACCATCATTTAACTTGTTAATTGGAAAACAGTTAATGTTAAACCTGTTAACAAATATACCTTTGGCAATTTCCATTCTTATCATAACTATTTTAGTAGGTTTTTTGTCCGGCTCATATCCGGCATTTTTCCTTTCAAATTTTAAACCCCTGAAAGTACTTAAATCAAATTCAATTTCAGGTAATGGCAGCAAAACAACACTTTATCTTCGACGGGGATTAGTAGTTTTTCAGTTTGCAATTTCAGCTTTACTCATCATAGGTTCAATCACGGTTTATAAACAATTAATATTTATTCAGGAAAAAAACCTGGGTTTTGATAAAGAGCAAGTCATGGTTATTCCTTTATCAGGAAGAGATGCCAGGGAAAATGTCGAAGTTCTGAAAAATGATTTCTTATCAATTCCCGAAATAATTAGTGCAAGTGCCAGCTCAGTAATTCCCGGGCAAAGAATACATTTTCTAACCGTAAGAATCCCTGATATTGCCGAAGAAAACCTGGAAGGAAACGAAGAAGGCGACGATGTTTTCGGAATGAGAGTAATGAACGCCGATATTGATGTTGTTGAAACTTTTGGACTTGAAATAGTGGACGGAAGAGCATTTTCAAGAGATTTTGTTAACGATCCGGATAAAGCATTTCTATTGAACGAGGCAGCAGTCAGGGAATTAGAACTTGAAGATCCGGTTGGAAAGCGATTTGAATATCTCTATAATCTTCCCGAACCAAAAGCCGGACATATTGTCGGAATTCTGAAAGATTTTCATTACGCTTCTTTACATACCGAGGTTGAACCGGTAATGATTCATATTTTCCCTGATTATTACAGATACCTTTCGGTAAAAATGAAAACGGATAATGTTCAGATGGTTGTTGAAAAGGTGGAAGAAAAATGGAAAAAGGTTTCATCCGATATACCATTCGATTATTTCTTCCTTGATGCTTCCTACGACAATTTATATAAGTCGGAAATGAACATGGGGAAAATCGTAACATATTTCACGGCTCTTGCAATTATTATTGCCTGCCTCGGATTATTCGGGCTTGCTTCATTTATTACCGAACAAAGAACCAAAGAAATAGGTATCAGGAAAGTTATGGGTGCATCGATGATTTCGATAATGAAAGCCCTGTCGAAAGAATTTGTAGTGTTGGTGATAATTGCAAATATTATTGCATGGATTCCGGCCTGGTATTTCCTTAACAATTGGCTTGATGGTTTTGCATTCAGGACAAACATCAGTTTGCTTGTATTTGCTATTACCGCTGTTGTTTCTCTTTTTATTGCACTTTTAACAGTAAGCTCATTGGCCTGGAAAACAGCAAATGCTAATCCGGTTGACGCACTCAAATACGAATAAAATTAGTTTATGTTTACAAATTATATAAAAACAGCTTTTAGAAACTTACTAAGAAGTAAAGTATATTCGATAATAAATATTTCGGGCCTTGCAATTGGAATTGCTGCCTGTCTGCTTATTTTTCTGTACATTATTACGGAGTTCAGCTATGACAAATTTCATAAAAAAGCCGACAGGGTTTACAGGGTAGCAATAAATGGAGAAATTTCGGGTAGTTTTTTTAATGTTGCTGTTTCGAGTGCAGCAATGGCCGGGCCTATTGTTCGTGATTTTCCTGAAGTTGTTGATGCAGTCAGATTAAATGATGTTTCTCAAACCGTGTATTTTACTTATAATGATAAAAAATATTTTGAGGAAGGAATGATTTATGCTGATTCTTCGTTTTTTAATATCTTTACTTATGATGTTTTGAACGGAGACTTAACCTCCGCCCTTGATGAACCATACTCACTTGTTTTAACCAAAGATGTTGCCGATAAGTATTTTGGAAAAGAGAATCCAATCGGCAAAATTATTAAGCTGAACGATAAACAAAATTATAAAGTAACAGCCGTTATTGCCAATCCACCCCAAAATGCTCATTTTCATTTTAAAATTGTCTCATCCTTTTCAACTCTTTATAAAGAATATGGTAAAGAAACTTATGAAAATTGGGGGTCATTGTCATTATTAACATATATTTTGCTGGCTGACGGAGCCTCACCCGAAGATTTTGAAAAGAAACTTCCCGACTTTTTTCTTAAATATATGGAAGACCTTCAAACCTTAGATGTGAAATTTGAAGCCTTTCTTCAACCGCTTACAAGCATTCATCTTCACTCCAACCTTATGGCCGAAGCCGAAGCCAATGGTAGCATGAGTTATATTTATACCTTTTCAGCAATTGCAATTTTTATTCTCCTGATTGCATGTATTAACTATATGAATCTTACTACTGCACGGTCAATTAAAAGAGCCAGAGAAGTTGGAATGAGAAAAGTAGTCGGTGCTTTGAAAAAGCAGTTGATCTTTCAATTTATTTGCGAATCAATGATTTTGAGTTTGATCGGATTTATAATTGCATTGATTTTGGTTGAAATTTCATTACCGGTTTTTAATGATCTGACGGGACAGGAATTTGGACTTAATCTTCTCTCGAAATGGTATTTTATTCTTGCTATGATAGGAATGGTTTTGTTTGTCGGACTTGTATCGGGTAGCTATCCTGCATTTTACCTTTCGTCGTTTCAACCAATTAAGGTAATAAAAGGAACGCTTTCAAAAAGCTCGGGGAAATCGTCATTAAGAAATACCCTGGTAATAATTCAATTCACTATTTCTATAATTTTAATAATTTGTACGGGCGTTGTTTACTCTCAATTGCAATACATTAAAAGCAAAAAACTTGGGTTTGATAAAGAAAACATACTAATCCTGCCTTTGCGGGGCGAACGATTAAGAAATAAAATTGACGTTATAAAATCAGAATTATTGAATCTTTCGTGTGTCGATAAAGTAACCGCTTCAAGAAGTGTTATTGGCAGGGGGATTGACGGTACCGGATATCATCCCGAAGGCTATGATGAAAACTCACCGTGGATTATTTTTACAAATTCTGTCGACCCGGATTATGTAGAAACTATGGGAATGAATTTAATTAAAGGCAGAGGATTTTCAAAAGACTTTGGAACCGATACATCCTCGATTATTATCAACAAAACTTTAATGAAACGACTCGGCTGGGAAGAGCCTCTCGGTAAAAAGATAGGCACTTTCCACGATACAATTGAAACTCCCTTAACCATTATTGGTGTAGTAGACGACTTTCATTTTAATTCCTTACATAAAGCAATTGAACCATCGTTATTATGCTTCTATCCGGAAGAATTAAGATTTTTAAATTTAAAATTAAATCCGGGAAATATTAATACAACCCTCGAAACAATTAAAGCGAAATGGAATGAGTTGGAAAAATCCTTTCCTTTCGATTATTTTTTCCTTGACCAGGATTTTGAAAGCCTATACAAGGCCGATAAACGCATGGGCGAAATTTTTATTTATTTTACAATAATTGCAATCTTTGTTGCCTGTCTCGGATTATTTGGTTTGGCTTCTTATAGTGCCGAGCAAAAAACTAAAGAAATAGGGATAAGAAAAGCAATAGGTTCATCGGTAAGCGGAATAGTTTTTATGCTTACAAAACAATTCGTTAAATGGATATTAATATCAAACATTATTGCCTGGCCCGTTGCATATTATTATATGGATAAATGGCTTGGCAACTTTGCCTATAATATTGAATTAAGCAATTTTTGGTGGTTATTTGTTGCCTCTGCCGTAATTTCTTTTACCATAGCAGTTCTTACAGTAACATCGCAAGCACTTCGGGCAGCCACTTCAAATCCTGTCGAAGCTTTGAAATATGAATAGTTTTTGTATTGGGAAGGCTTACTGGATTGAAAATTTAGATTGTAGTTCAATGCCCAAAATATAATGCGTTTTTATGCTTTATATTTTCTTTTTGGTTTTTGGCTTTATTATTTTAAATCCATTGTCATATATTTTGTTTCTACTTTACCATTTTTAATTATCGTTTCATACCACATTCTGCCTTTATCACAAAATAGTTCAAATGTATTAATATCTATTTCAAACTGTAACCATTCATTAAAATCTATTGAAGAGATTTGTCGAAATTCACCATAAAGCCTTGAACCAGTATTTTTAAGTAATCTTATTCCATCTATGTCATCAATCTGTATTTGTTTTATCAGTTCACTCTCATTGTAAATATCAATTAGTGTGTAAGATGATAAAATTATAAAATTAGTTTTTACAAAGATATCTATGTAGCAAGGAGAGTTTAATTTAGTTCGAGTCCTGGTTTTAGGATTTACAATATATCCTTGTCCATTTGCTATAATTAATACCTTATCATTTGAAAGTAATTTTATATTATTATAATTATTACCACCTTTCTCAAATACCCCAATCCATTTATTGGATAGATCGTTTTCAAAGGAAACGATTAATCCTTTGTCAATTGAACAGTTAAAATTGATAATTATAGAATTATAAATAATTTTATTTTTTTCTATAAACTTCGGTAAAATCATTGTTCTTGTATTTTAAATATTCTATTCCGTTAAAAACTACAAATTCTGCCTTCTCCAAATTTTCAAATGTTTTCTTACCATATGTCTCAACAAATTTTACTTTGAATTAATTTGTTCTCTTGTCTTTGTAAATCAATAAAAAATACACCTGATATTTAAGGTAATGTTTTCCTTTTTAATTTACTTATTCCTATATATTTTAATTAAAACTTTCATTTTTCTTTCATTTTTCAATTCAATAAAACCAAACCGTAAAGCATTATAAAATTAATAGTTAAACAAAATAACATATTTTATTCTATATATCCTAATAAACATTAAAAATTAATCAATAAAAATAAAACCAGTCCTTATTTTGGAAAAAAAGAGTACATAAATCCTTTGAGGAATTCATGTGAGCCTTAATAATAGAAAAGCAAATCTACCCAACCTGTAATTTTTACTCCAAAGTTATGCACCGTAATTATATTATTATTTCTTTTAGATCAAATTTACTGACTAAATCATTGTAATCTAGTAGATTGTTTTGCAAGGTTGTTTTATTTATTTTTTTCCAGAATTCATGGAACAATATCCTGGTATCGTCAATAATAATCCACTTACCGTCATATTTATATTCAAAAGTCCATCTATAAAAAGATTCTCCATGTGCATATGCTGTCATTCTACTATTTCTTGTTAAACCAACTAAAAATAGATGAATAGCAGTGGGTAAATCATCAACACCTTCGTAAAAGTGTTTATGACACATATTCCATCCAGTTATAAATCCATTTTTTTCTGTAGTTATCCAGCAGTCTATACCATTCTCAGATGGACTTTCTATAGATAAAGAGTTCAGATTGCTTTCAACGGTTAAGTTAGTCTCTGTCTTTAAGTATCTTTCAATCTCTTTAAGCATATTTAAACAATCATTTATATTCATTATTTACAATGATTCACTTTTTATACCACAAAGTTTAGTATAATAATAGTAACCGACTGCTGACCCCATTCATTTCAAGTTACAAGAAAGTTGAAGCGGGCTACAAAGCTCTATTTTAACTATCTCGGCTATTATTTTTTACATTGTTGTGTGTTATAGTTTCTTCTTTATAAATGTTAATTCGTATTTTTCTCTAAAGCAATCCTTAGCAATAGAAAAGCTAAAAGTCCAGTGACAATTGCAAAGAACTTTTCAAAATTTGTTTTTGCCATTAAGTTCCCAATTGTATTTAATGAAAATATAACAAATAGTACCCACATTGCAACATGTGCAAAGCCTTTCAGTTTCGGAAGATTTAATCGCTTTGATTTTATTAGTACTAGTAGGAAGAAAACGAACGAAATTAGAAATGAAACTATTTCAAACTTTAACAATTGTTCTACTGTTTGCATTTGTCCTCCCCATAAAAACTCTATGGATGCAAAATCAAAAAATACTATCCCAATTATGATGGATAGATGAAATAGAATAAGAAGCCCTATTAGAAACAAACTCATTAGAACTGCCCGATTAAAATTAATTACTTTTTTCATGTTGAGCTATTTTTTCGTTTTACAATGTCTTGTCCTTAATTACGGCTACATGTTAAACAATAATTTAAGCTACTTTGTTATATGCTGCTTTTTATACGTTGTCATACCAATCAGTATCGATATTGACTTTTTCCACTAACTCGACTTGTATTCCCATTTCTAATTCTTTCAGCTTTTCAGCAAGTGCATCACCATCAATTAAATCAATGGGTAAGGCTCCATCTCTATGGGCTTCTTTTCGTGCTTCTCTCGTAAATCGTCCAGTAGTAATAACTAGTCCTTTATCTACATTTGCACTCATTGAACCTCTAAAATCTCTAATAACACTAGGACTTACGGTTTCTTTGTACCGTTTTGCCTGAAAAACAACATGAAATGATAAAATTCCTCCTAATCTTAAAATACCTTTACCGTCAATTCCTCCATCATTCGGTTTTCCTGTGACTTCCACATTCTGAAATCCTAATTCGCGCAATAATCTTTGACAAAGTCTTTCAAAACCAGCAGGTGTAATTACTTTAATCTTATATAGAAGTTCCTCTTTCCAAGTTATTTCGTTTTCTTCACTTTCAGATGTTTCAGTTGTCAATTCGTCAGATGCGGATTGTTTTTCTGTCTTCTTTTTTTTATTTAATTCTCGAACTTTTCGGCCAACAGCTTTAGGGTCAACTTCATCTGTTTTAAGCCCTCTAGGTGTTAACGCCCATATTCCTCTTGCCGAATTTTCTAGCAGGCCATAATTTTTAAGGTAATTTCTAGCCCAACGTAGTCTATAATTCAGTTTAGTTGTTGTTCCCCGATGAATGTCACTAATTTGTTCTTCAGTCAGATTTAAGAGTTCAATAACAAAATCTTCTATTTCAGAAACTGAAGCTGAACCACCAAGATGATTCAAAGCTTTTAGTGTTGGATTAAAGAGGTCATTAAACTTATAATTGAATAATTCTGCCATTTGTTTTTTTTATTATTGATGTTCATGGTTTAAAGTTGCATATAACGTATTAGTATTTTATAAATCGTCCCCCCAAAAGTAATGAAAGAAACTGAAACGAATAGAAAAAACGTAATATTAATTGTGTATAAAATAGTAAGGGGGATAATTTATAATCCGAAATAACCACACACCTATTAAGTATCCTCCCGATTTGGGATGCTATCGAACGTTAATAGTGTTTATTTCTTCTGTAGCCATTTTTTTCTCAGTTATCATTTTGTTAGAAAATGAGGGTGTTTTGCTTTAAGTAATATATTTTGGCCGGCAGGAATGCATGCTTAGTGGGAAGCAATGCATTGGGAGCAGGAGGCAACACAATTGTAGCCGGAAGCAATGCAATTGTAGCTGGAAGCAATGCGATTGTAGCCGGAAGCAACGCAATTGTAACGGGAAGCAATGCTATTGTAGCCGGAAGCAATGCAATTGTAACGGGAAGCAATGCAATTGTAGCCGGAAGCAATGCAATTGTAACGGGAAGCAATGCAATTGTAGCCGGAAGCAATACCCGGGAAACAGTAAGCAAAATCTTTGTAACAGGCAGAAAAATTTGAAGACACTCCGCGAAGTGTGTAAATTAAAATTTTATTCATTTTAATCTGTTTTCAAAAATATTTTAAAAGCCTTGCAAAATATTCACGAATTTTTCATAAAAAAACTTTTCTCTTTGAATTTTAAAAAATACTATGTATTTTTGGCTTGTCTTTTATAGAAAATAAAAGATAAACCCGTTTCAGGGGAAACAAAAGAACTAATTACAGAATTGAGTAAATAAAAATTAAATGGTTTTAGAATAAAAACCTTTAACGTTTCCTCTTAATAGAAAATGCTTAGAAGCATAGAATGTTTTTTTATTAGTGAAATTTTAATCGACAACAAATAAACTATTTATAATTAACCTTTTTATTAATTAAAACACTTTTATTATGGTAACCCGAAAAAAAATATCAGACAAAGAAGCCTTGGAACTTTATCGAATGGCCCTGACAAATTCAAAAAACCAGGCCGATCTTGCCCTGATATTGGCAGGTTTTGGTTATGGCCCGGAAATTATCGACCAGGGATGGGCAATTTATGAAACGGCTCAGCAATCGTATGACACCAATATTAAAGAAGATGATGAAACTTCGGAAGCTTCGTCTATATTTAAACTAAAAAAAGCCGAATTGGCTGAAACATATTCCGAACATCGCGGAATTGCAAAAATAGTTTTCAAAACTCAAATCGAAGTTTTGAAAAGATTATTATTAAACATTCGTGTTCCAAGGCTTTACATAGAGTGGTTTGAAGCGATTAAAAAATTCTATACCGAAATTCAATCCGATGAGCAATTGATTGAAAAACTCTCACGCTTTAACATAACAGCAGAGGTTGTTGCAAATAGTATTTCACTTATTGAGGCTGTTGAAGCCGCCAAGTTTGAGTATTATCGCGAAGAAGGTGAATCGCAGGAAGCCACCGCGCAAAAAAATACCGATATTGAAACTATCAGAGACTGGATGAACGAATTTTTTGCCATAGCACGCATTGCTCTAAAAGACAAACCTCAACTTTTAGAGACATTAGGATTGCTTGTCAGGTAAAAAACGTATATTGAGATTCTTCGTTTAGAAGGGAAACAATTTATTGCTTCTGTAGCAATTTCATTTAATATAATCATACTCACAATAATTTCGCAAGCACTTCGAGCCGCCATTTCAAATACTGTTGGGGCTTTGAAATATAAATAATTTTTGTATTCGGAAGGCTAAATGGATTGAAAATTTATATCGTAAACATGAGTTGGGGATGGTTGGCAATTGTTAAATTGTTTTATTGCTAAATGGTTAAAAACCTATAATGTAACAATTCATTTATGAAACTTTCTTGTTATCTAAATACACGTAAATTTCATCTTTACAACTAATTGCGGTATGCAGTATGAGCGTGTGTTATCAGTTCGTGCTTTTATAAATCAAGTATTCCAAACGTTTCATTGTAAGGAGTATTCAGGTCAATAAACTGAAATTTTGGAGTAGTTTCTTGTTTTAAAAGGTTATAAATCTTTAAGCTTTCAGTATCAGATGACAAATAAAATTCTATTGCTTTTTCACAATCAGCCTGTGCAAAAAGTTTAGAGTCATTTGGAATAATATTTCTTTCGTTGAGTTTCAATTTTCCTTTGTTTTGGAAAACAATTTTTGCAAACTCTCCGGTCTTTTTAGAGTGGTCAAGATTGAAAGGAACTATTTGTAAATTTCTCAAAGGTAACTCATGAACGTCACCTCCAACACAGTATTCTGCAATACTGATTGTAGAAATCATCATAATTATTTCCTTTTGCAAAAAGTAGCGAAAGTATCCGTCAGCATTATTAAATAATGGATCACGGTCGTAAAGAAAGCGAATGAAAAAACTTGTGTCAAGTAATACTGCTTTATGCATCATAACCTCCTCTGATTTCATTTAACCATTTGTCGGGATTAATATTGCTAAGCCAAGATTTCTTTGCTTTATCTCTAAGTGTTTTTAAATATAACTCATCATATTGGGGTTGGTAGTCAACCAATTCGACAAACTTAAGTGTTGATGTATCTATTTCACCTGTTTCTGAATGCTGTTTTCCTGTCGCCCTAATACCAAATGTTTTATAAAGCATATTTTCGTCATATTGCTCTAAGAAACTAATTGGAGTTTGAATTCTAACTGTTCCAATTTCTTCAGCAAAAATATGAATATTGGCTTTATCTTTTCCTCCAGCATTTGTTACTTTCCCATAGAAGTAAAATTCAGCGTCGGCCCAAATTGCTTCAGTTCTATAGAAACGCGTTGTTCTATCAAGTCTTACTTCGTTTGTTTTGTCAAGCGAAGTTTTAATATTAAAAACATAATTTCGCTTTTTTGCAATATCTTGTATGTTTTCAAATGCTTTTGCAGTCTCAAGATCAAGAAAATCAATATTTTGAATATTGTTAACTTGTCCAATGATAGCGTTAAAACCAATAATGTATTGAATTGAAGTTTTAAGTATGTGTTTAACGGAGCCTTCTTCAATTTTGTAACTGATTGTTGGTCTGTTTCGCTTTTCTCCAGGATACAATAAGTTTTCTGCATTTTCGAGAACAGAAACTATCTCCCTAATGTCATAATTATCAGGTGATAGGTCAATATTTCCTTTTGACCCTGTAATTCTAATTTCTATAAAACCAACTTTATCCATGTTGCAAAGGTAATATTATTTTTTTCTGTTTTTTCTGTTTTTTCTATTTATTAGATTGATTAATGTTTTGTGTCAACATGATCGGTAATGGCTTAAATATAGTGCGTTTGGTATTTCATCGCTCATATCTTTCATTATTTGGACTATCTGCCAATGTACTATATTTTGTGTTGAAGTTCCTTAGCTCCTACTTTTTATTGATAATAGTTTTTCACAATTAATTTTTTTATTGGTTGCTATTTTCACGAATCTATTTGCCTAATTACAAACTTTCTTCACTTACAGAATCTTGAATGGGAATAATTACAGGCTCTCCAAATACTGTTGGAGAGTTAATTGCATCAGGAACGGGATATAATTTCCACCGGCCATTGCCAAGAGCTTCCAAATGAAAATCTTTTGAAGGGTTTTGCAGGTCGGGAGCTAATCCTTCAGGAAATGCACCGGCTATTCTTGCAGCTTCCCACTCTCTAATAGCATCAAGTATAACTTGTCCGTTTTTATTTTGTTTAATTTCTTCAATATTATTTAGCATAATATTAAATCCGGCATTAAATCCGGCAGCACGTGCCAAAAACCACTCAATATCGGCTAAGGAATTTGTCTTTTCAATTTTAAATCCACCTAAAAACAAAGGGATATAGTTTCGGGCAAAAAAAGGTTGGTTCATGATACGATATGCAGTTTGCCCATCACGTAATCCACCGGATTCATCTCCCCAGTCAAAACGGGTAATAAAATGCCAATTAAAATGTTCGGGATTACTGGCAGCACTTACAACATTGTTTTGTTGAACTTCATTTAAACCTTTGTGCCAGGAGTATGCAAAAAGTGAACGGCCGTAGGACCCTAAACCGGTAGACCATGCACCTTCCAGCCCATCCAGGGCAATCATTCTTAATCCGGTAAAGTTATAGAGTTCCGAAATTCTTTTTGCCATTTCTTCTGATAACTCAGGATTAGTAAGAAAAGTCCTATATCCGTGGTCAAGCAGCTTTGAAACAGATGTTCCCTTTTTGTGTGTACTGGCTTGTGTGCCAAAAGCACCGCGCTTACATCCCAACAGTACCGGATCAACTTCTATATTGATACTATCATACTGAATCAATTCGTCACCTATACGTACAGTATTTAAAGTGTTCATATGAACAAAGAAAGTGGGATCTTCGATCAATAATTCGGTTGAAATATCATCAATCGCCTCCGATATTTTACTGGATCCATAAACTGCCAGCCTCGAGTCAGGAATTGGGGTAACATATGGATCGTTTGTAGTTACAAAATTCGACAGGGTATGAACACCTAACCAAACACCTTCTTTTTCAGCTTTTTCAACGCACATTTTCATACTCTCCCAATTGTCAGGAAACTCTTCTTTGTTCAGTTCGAAATGCCCCCAGCTGCTAAAAGGACCTGGATGGTAGATGCAATTAATGCCTGCTCTTTTTGTGTTTTTCAGGATACTGTCAATGGTATTTACTCCAAAAGGTGTAATTACATAGGCAGCATTGGCAAGGGGTGAAGTTTTAATCCATTCACCTTCCAGGATCGGATGAGGAAGTCCTTCGGCAATTTCAATTTCCCCTAGTGTTTTTAAAACCTTCTCTTTCGGACATCCGAACAATGCTATTTTTGAGCCGACTACTCCACCATCCTTATAGGCCGGAGCAGTATATATTATCTCGCGATTATCCCAATATGGAATAATTCACTCATTTGTTCTATTTCTGCAATAGGCCTGAAGCAAAGAACCAAAATCTGTTCTTTTCGCTGCTACTCCCCAGAATCGATGATTATCCTTTTCATGAAAATGTATTTTGTCATAATGATTATAATCATAGTCACGATAAATAGGTATTCTATCATCCTCAGTAGGATATCCTGCAATAGTTTTTGGATTCAATGTTTGTATTCCAATGGCATATTCATGGTCGCGTACCACTCCCACGATTTCGCCAATAGTTCTATTAATAGTGGTTGGAAAAGGACCCCAAATAACAAGCTCAACTTTATCATCCTGATCTATGGCTGCAACTTCAAAAACAATATGAGTTACTTTATTCAAAACATTGACAAGTATTTGTACTTGAGGTTCCGGGTAGTTTAATTGTACTTGTTGTTTTTCTTCATTCCAAACCATATTTGAAGGCTGGTAATTCTGTCCGTCGACCTGTATCGTTAATAAAGGTGCTTTTTGTGAAACCGGAATATAATTTGGGGATTCACTACTTTTAGAGTTCCACTGATCGATAAAACCATTTTTAAGTGTCATGGAAAATGTGTCACCATCCTTTGTAATAATATTTTTGTTTTTCTTTTCTGCACATCCGTTTATGATTAAAAACAGGGTTAAATAAATGTAGATTAAAATTTTGTTCATGTTTTGCATAAAGCTTTTTCTTCTATTAATAGTTTTAAGGTTTATATTTTGTAATTTCACACAACTCCGAAACAACCACATTCCTACTGTGTATATTTTTTCTAAATTTGTTATGATCAGATCTTCTTGGTTATTAATTATTCTTTATTTCACAAATATAAAAAGTATTATTAAACATCTAAAATATCAAGTGGTTATTTTGCTGCATGGAAGCAAAAAGCAAGGGTGAATGTGGGGAGAGGTTGGTTTGTAGTGGAGTTTTTTTGTAAACCTATTTTAGGACGAGACATTATAGGGAACGACTGGGCAACTTTACAATTAATTGTAGATAGCGCAATTAAGTATTCGATGAAAATTTTATTAAAAAATATTCAAATTTATTTGGTTAATTAAATTAACTAGTTTATTTTTGCACCAGTTTAAATTTATTAACAAATTAAAATATGGAAAAAAACAATTTAACACCGGAAGAAAGCTTTAAAATAATTGATAAAGCTATTGCAAATTTTAAAATGAATTATAAGGAAAGTGCAAAAATCTTTCTCCTTTGGGGTTGGATGTTAACTCTTGCAAGCATTTCTAATTTCATCATCTTAAAGATTTTACACAGCAAGGAAGCATATGAACTTATGGGGCTGTATAGTATTAGTAATTGGGTTGTATTTGCTTTGTGTGGATTTATAATTCAGTTTTTTATGCTGCGCAAAATAGATAAGAATAAGAAAGTATACAGCTATTTAGACAATTATATTAATAAACTTTGGCAAGTAACCGCAGCTTCATTTTTTGTTGCAACTCTTATTTGTATTAAATTGGAAATTGCCCCACCACCGATAATGTTGTTAATCGCGGGCATTGCAACTACAACTACAGGACTCCTTATTAAGTTTAAACCTTTAACTATTGGAGGAATTGCATTTTTTATATTTGGTATAGCTTCAACATTCGTAACTAACGAAAACATAGCATTAATTGTTGGCGCTGCTATAATTTGTGGTTATCTTATACCTGGATATTATTTAAAATCAGCAAAAGTATAGCAATATGTACAAAGATTTAGATCCCCTATTACATTCACAATTACGGTTGGCAATTATTTCTATGCTGGTGAGTTCAGAAAAAGTTGAATTTATGCATATAAAGGAAGAAACTAAAGCTGCTGCAGGTAATATCAGTATACAGATTAAGAAACTACATGAAGCAGGATATATTGAAGTTGAAAAAACGTTTAAAAATAATTACCCGAAAACCATGTTGTCAATAACTGATAAAGGAGTTAAGGCATTTGAATCCTATGTGTATAATATTAAAAAATACATAAATACCGAATAATAATTTTTTTTATCAATCTGGTTAATATTATTAACTACTTAAATTTATAAAATATGAAAAACACAGTATTTTTTTTAATGATTTCCATACTGATGGAAGTTTGTAGTGCCCAGACTAGCACAATTAAATCTGACTTGCTGTCGATGAACAGTACAGTTGAGTCTGTTGATACCTCGTTATTAAACTTCTATCGGCAATATAGTTCATTTACGGATCCGGTAGAATATGAATATTTGTATGAGAACCTTCCTGATTCATTGCCGGAACTTTGCAGATTAGTTAGATCTCAGTTTATTCATCCTTATGCTGAATTGCCAAAATATCGTGAACAATTTCCAAAAGAAAGATGGAATGAGTCATTAAAATATCCAAGCGCTATATCGGTATTGGAAGGTCTTCTATCCTATGACTCCTTAGGTATAATGTATGATCGAAAACCTGAAGATAGATTAGTACTTGGTTGCCGGCATAATGCAATTTTACTGGTATCAATATTAAAATACCGTGGTATTCCTGCCAGGGTTCGTTGTGGACATGCTACATATTTAATCCCCGGATTTCATACGAGTCACACACTTTGTGAAGTATGGAATGAAAATGAAATGCGTTGGATGCTTGTGGATCCAAGCACAAATATGGTTGATTTTAGCAAAGAAAAATTTGATTTTAGTAACGATCTATGGTTAAAAATGCAAAGAAAGGAAATAGATCCTAACCTTTATGGGATACCTCGCAGATATTCCGGATTGGTTTCTATTGTTGGGAAAGTTTGTACAGATTTGGCATCGATATTGGGAACCGAATATACAATTTATCAATATGCACCAATCCTGGATTATGCTTTTAAAAACGATAACCAATTAACAGCTGAACACATAGAAACACTAAACAACATAAGTGAATTAATGAAGTCAATTGATGCTGAAAATCTGGCGAAACTACAAGAGATTTACAACAATACCCCTCAAATTCAAATTACAGAGTCGTTTCAATTTGATTCAAAAAATTCTGAAAATAATAGAGGGATCAAAGATAATTAGTCACAATGTAAGGCTATAATACAATTGTTAATATTTCTCTTTAATCTAAATAAAATGGTGCATATACACAGCCAATTACGGTGTGTATATGCACCTTTTAGAATGAATCATCAAAGATTTTATACAATTGGTTCTTATTATTTTTAATAATTATTATATGATTATTTTTTTCAAGAACTTCAATTTTCTCCTGGCTTTTCACTTAAATAAAACCAAGCCTGATTATTATTCAATTAATATAGGATGATAATTAATGTTTTTCAAGACAGAATTATTTATAAAACTGTCAAATTGCTCATCAGAAGGGACCAGATCAATTGGTATTCCCCAAATATTATTATGTGCAACCATCGAAGTTATTAATAAATAGTTTGTTTTTTCATTATTCCATAAAAATGCTTTGTATTGAAATAAGCTGGTGTCGATAGGATAATAGTTTTCAACTTCCGTGATTATATTAAATTTGCCATTACATTCAAAGTAATCTTTGTTTAGGGATATATTTCTCAGGTCAGTATTCGTGTAATACGAAAATAGCTTCAATGTATCATGCCAGTCAATTATAGTATCATTGAAAAAACTATCCAGTGCATCATTAAAAGTACTTTTTGATAATTGTCCGGAACTTTCCTGCCAAATCAAGTCTATTTCTTTATGCGAATCTGTTAGTAAATTCCAAATCACACCTTCTTGCTCGGTTACCCCCTGACGATAATGGCCGGGTGATTTTTTTTCAGAGTTTGGATTTACAACATAGAAGTCAGAATGCCAATCTGATGGCAGGTTCAATTCTATGTTTTGTTTTTCATAATGTATTTTTTGTCGAAGCTTAGGATTATCAGTTGGTTTTTCAGTTTTATGACAACATACCGAGTTGGTTATATCATTCACTTGTAAGTTTAACAAGTCTTCAGGAGTATTCAAAGAAATATTGATATTGCAATCCGAAACAAACTGTCTGTTTGTTTTCTGACAATTCCATACAATAAACATGGTTTTTACAATATTTGAAAAAGTTCCTTCTACGAAAAAGGCTTTATGCCCATTAACTTGTGTTTCGCCTTCTGTTCCCGTTAGTGTAAATTGCATACCCCACAAATTCATCAACAGGTCTTTGGTATAAGCTATTGAAATATTCTTATTGTTTTCATTTAACGGCCACCAATGCAGAAAATTCATCAACCATATTTCGTTCTTTAATTTAATATGTCCACTGTGTGAAGTTGAATCTTGCTTTAATATTTCCCATCCTGTATTAGTCAGGCTTTGATACTTAATCTCAGGGATTCGGTTATTATTATGGCATGCAGTTATTATTAGCAGATAAATGAAAATACAAAAAAAAAACAGGTGGTTCTCATTATTTATATTATTCTTTGATATTACCCTCCGGTTTGTTGCCTTTATTTTTTCCAAAATATATTCCTATAGGAGCCCATACTAATAAGAAATGTGAAATCATACCGCCAAAGAGAATTAAACTTATTGCATCATAACATTCTGTACCTTTTAACTTGTAGGAGCATCCAATTATTACTGCTCCCCAGATAATAGCACTTGCTAAAATCAGTGCACCTACCGGTTTCTTTTTTTTCTCCATTTTTTTTATTTTTTATAATATTGATGAATTTTAAGCAAAAATAGAGTGAATAAATAAAAAAAGAGTGCAGATTTATCGGATTGGACTAATTATTTTTAAAATAATTTGACAGAGGAATATCAGTTTTCTAAATGCTTACTTTTATATTTTGCCGGTGTTTGAGAGGTAAATTTTTTAAAAACCGAATAAAATGATGATTTTGAGTTGAAACCACAATCATAAGCAATGGTCATGATTTTTTCATTATCACATTGAGGTGACGTAAGATAAAATTTGGCATCCCGAATCCTATATTCGTTAATAAACTCATAGAAGTTTTTATTCAAATTGGTATTAACAACCTGCGAAAGTTTATGAGGAGTAGTGTTAAGTTTTTCGGCAAGCATCCTTATATCGAGTTCACAATTCAGATATGGTTTTTCCTCTTCCATATTTTTTAAAAGAGCCTCAAGAATTTTATTGTTCTCAGTTTCATTAATTTTAGACTTAAGATACTGGCCAGCATCTTTAATGTCTCTATACTTATTTTCTAATTGATCAGTATCTGTTTTAGTCAATATATTATCATTCATCATGGATATGTTCTCGGAATTGTTAAATACTCCCTTTTGTTTGTATCCAAAAAAACCTATTCCAAAAATATAAACTACCATGATCAGCCAGGTTAGGTGATCAACAAATTCTGGCATTTCAAAATCAAAATAGCTTTTTGTCATAATGTAAATAAGAGAGTAAAATAGAAACACGCCAAATCCATATGTAAGGATCATTAACCATTTTAAGTCAATATTTTTCTTATACGAAAAATAATTCTTGATTTTTCGACGATACCTATATAGTTTAATAATACACAAAATAAAATAGGCATGGGTTGTATAAAACCATACATAAAGACCTACCTGAAAAAGTATTCCCCGTTGATTGTATTCGTTGAAATATAAATAACCACTTTCTAAAATATAACCAAAAAATGCAAAAAAAACTATTAGGGCTGGCAAAAAATTAATTAGATAAATTAACTTGAATTTCTGATTTTGGGATGTAATAGTAGATATATAAAGGTAGAGCAAGGGGCCAAATAAAGGCCAGTAAATAAATTCCATCAGTACTAATTGAGGATAAGAAGCATACAAGCCTAATTCACTGAAATGGATAAAGAGAAGTCTGCAACCCATAATTAAAATAAACAAGATCAAAAAGAGATCACTTAGCTTTAATTTTTTCTTGGTTATTATTAATATTGCTAAAAAAATTGTTTGCACGAATCCTATAAGATAAAGGGTACTCATTTCTTATGTTTTGTGTTATTAATTATGAATAATGGATTATTCCATTTTTATTGGTTTATATTTTCATCATTGCCTGTGTTCTATGCTAAGAATAAGTTTTCGGTTAAAAAAAATGTGAAGATAGTGTTTTTATCATTTTAATTATCTGACTATTCTTTTTCTCCAAATTCATAAAATGCTAAATTCATCAATTCTCATTAATTTTAAGTAGTGCAAGCAACTCAAATTAATTTGTCAGACAGTGTCTATATTCTGACAAATAAAAAAAATTCCTTCAAAAAACTTGCTAATGAAATTTAAGTCAGCCTACTCAAAACTTTTTAGGTGACAAATTAAGGATTTTTGAAAATTGCAAATGTGTATATTTTTAAGTGGGTAGGATTCTATTTCAACAAAACTCCATCTTGCAATTCAATAATTCTATCACAATTGGCTGCAAAATCATCATCGTGAGTTACGGCAATGATTGTTTGTCCTTTTTCTTTGCAAAGTTGTTTAAAAATGTCAAAAACTTTGTCAGTATTTTTAGTGTCCAGGTTCCCGGTAGGTTCATCACCCATTATTATGGCCGGGCTGTTAATTAAAGCCCTTGCAATAGCAACTCTCTGTTGTTGACCGCCGGAAAGTTTATTGGCAGGTTTATTTTCTTGTCCTTTTAAGTCCAATAAATATAAATCTTCCAATGCTTTAGCTTTGATTTCATCGAAAGATTTCTCACCGAGTTTCATTGCAGGTAGCATTACATTGTCTATGGCCGTAAATTCAGGTAACAAGTAATGAAATTGGAAAATAAAACCAATATGTTTATTACGAAAAGCGGTTAGTTTATTTTGACTCTTGCCAACAAGATTGCTTCCGTTTATATTTAAGCCTCCCGTAAAATCGGTATCCATTGTAGAAAGTACATATAATAAAGTGGACTTTCCTGAGCCGGATTTACCAATGAGTGAAAGAAACTCTCCTTTTTTAACATCAAATGAAATGTCTTTTAAAACCTGAAATGTTTGCGGCTCGTGAAAGTATTTACTTATATTGTTGACTGATAATGCTAAATTTTCCATTTTTTTAACCTCTAATAATTTCTACCGGATCTACTTTAGATGCTTTTCTTGCGGGAAGATAACCTGCGATAATTGTGATAAATAATCCAAGCCAGAAGGCTAAAATATAATCTCTTAAACTAAATTGCATAGGTAAAAAATCCATTGCCATCATATTAAATGGGATGGAAACCAACACATTTGAAATGCTAAACCCTAACAGAATACCGGATATACCTCCCAATACACCTATTATTACAGCTTGTGCCAAGAAAATATGTACTACATCTTTCCCACCAAAGCCCAGGGCTTTTAAAATAGCAATGTCTTTTATTTTCTCATTTACAGTCATATTCATAATATTGTAAATGCCAAAACCTGCTACAATAATTATAACGATGGATACAGCTAATGCCAAAATTTCTCTCAATGCGTTGACCGAAACCAACTGTGTATTTCCCTCTTGCCAGTCTTCAACTTTATATGGAATACTTTCTTGCAATGATTTAGCAACTTGTTTAGCTTTATTATAATCAGAAATATTAATTTGAATGTCAGTGGCGTAACTTCTATTTTCAGAGACGAGTTGTAGTGCTGCTGACTTTCGGATAAACGCTTTTGAGTCATCTATAGTTGGAAATCCCGTTTTTATTAAACCAATAATTTTGCAGTTTTTTGTAACATTATCGGAGGTTGTAATAGAAAGATTACTTCCTGTTGACAAACTTAATTTTTTTGCTAAACCAACGCCCAGGATAATATTAGTATTACTATATGCTAATTCTTTCCAGTTGCCCACAGTAACAAAATCTTTTATGTTAAACATCTTATCTTCATTAACTACATCTACGCCTGATAAGGTGCCTCCCTGTTTAATGGAACCATTTCTATAGGTAACACTCATATTTACCTGAGTGGTGATGGCTGCTATTTCCGGATTTGATTCTATTTCTCTAACAATTTTATCTGCATTTTTAATGCCTTCGGTATATTGAATAGCTTTGGTATTTCTGACATTTATCAAGGTATTTTCTTGAGGTGAAATAATTGTCGGAACCTCCGTTTGCACATCATTATAAATGCGAATATGTGCTAAAGAAGTAAACGCCATGTCTGTTTGCATTTTGTTAGCTCCTGCCATAAAACCGGTCATAACAACATACATCGAAACTCCAAAAGTTACACTCAAAATAGCAACTAATGCTTGCTTTCTTCTGGAAGTAAGATGTGCAATGGATATTTTTAAATTTGTTTTTGATACCATCTTATATTACTTATTTCATAGGTAAAACTAACTCTATGTTTTCATCTATTCCTTCTACTATTTGAACCCATTCGGCATTTTTAATACCAATTTTTACTTGAATTTCTTCGTTATTTGAAGTCAAAACTTTATTACCTTTCATCAGATACCTTTTAGGTATAATCAACGCATTTTTTTGCTCATCAATAATAACATTTGCTTGTACCTGAGTACCTGAATATAGCTGAGGAGTTTCGTTATTAAATTTCACTTCAATTACAAATGATTGTTCATCAGTATCAAAGGAAGGATAAATTTTTGATACTTTGGCTTGATAGGTTTTATCCTTTTCGGTATTTAAAGCCAATTGTACTTTCTGTCCTAATTGTACAGAATTTATATCTTCTTCGGCAACAAATAGTTTAGTAACCAAATTGCCTCCGCCAATACGAGCGATCATCTCACCTTTTTTTACAAGTTCTCCTTTGTTTTTGCTTATTTCCAGAACATAACCGGCAATCATACTTTTGATATGGTAATCGCCGTAATATTGCTGTTGAATATCCAATTGGTTTTTGGCATTTTCTAAAGATAATTTCAAATTATTTTCCAAATCGATCAAGGATTTCTCCAAATTCTTTATAGTAATTTTGGCATTATTGTATAGTAATTTTGCCTTCTCGAAATCCAGTTGCGATATTGCATTGGTTTTTACCAACTCGGAATTTCTTTCATAATTTTTTTTGTCCAATTCCAACGAAGCTTTTGATTGTTCAATCTGATTTTTAAGTTGAACAATCTGAGGAGAATTGGGACTGGCTTTGGCTGATGCATTCTGGTAATTAGCCAGTGCATTTTTTGCTTGAAATGACTGAACATCATTTGATAATTGAAATAGTGATTGATTTAAACCTACCTCATCACTTTCTTTCACATGCGCTTCCATGATAAAACCTTCGGTATTTGCTGTAACCCAGTATTCATCAGAATATTGAACATGTCCACTTGCAAAAACAGCATCAATTATGTCTTTTCGATCAGCGTGCATTTTTCCGTCTTTATCACAACCCGAAATGAGCATGGCAATTATGATCGTGAATAAACTTAATTTTTTCATTATACTTTTTTTTATTGTCTTGAACGAATGCTTGAATAATTTGTATAAACAGCAGAAAGAGAATTGAGGTAATTACTTTCCGCTTTCAGATAATCTTCATAAGTTCTCAGATGAACTTCCAAAGATATTGTTCCTTTATTGTACTTCTGGAGTGATAACTCCACATTCTTTTTATAAAGTTGGTAATTACTTTTTGTAAACTCAAGTTGAGATAATCCGTTATAGTGATCTTTTAGTAATAATGCATCTGCATTTTTTGACTTTTTATGCTCAAAAAAAACGATTTGTTCATTAATTCTATCATTGATCTTAGCAACTTTTAAACTTCCTCTGTTTTTATAAGCACCAAAAATTGGAATAGAAAGATTCAAGCCAAAAGTGATGTTACTATGCCAGATATCATTACTGAAGTTCAAACCTCCTTCATTATTAAAATGCTGATAACCAAAATACTTTGTTCCGATAAGCTTTGGTAAAAAAGCTGCTTTTTTTAGTTTTACATCTAGTTCTGATTGTTTCTTTTGTAAATCGAAGGTTCTAAGATTTATATCTTCTTTTATGTCTTGAACAAAATCAATCTGATTGTTCTCAATATCAATTTTTTCTGAAAAGATGATGGTGTCATCTACTTTTAGATCTAAAAGAATTTTAAGTTTGTAAACATAGTTGTTATACAAACTTTCATTTGCCTTTATGGTTTGGCATATATTGTTAACCGTAATTTTTGCTTTATTTAGCGAAGGTAAATCAATAATTCCTTCACTAAATTTCTGCTGTGTTACCTCCAAAACATTTTCAGAAGATCCGAGGTTTGCATTATTAATCTCTAACGCGTGTTTTACAACCAAAGCACCAAAGTAGTACATTGCTGTTTGTTCTTTCAATAATTGAATAAATACATCTCTTTGAACGGACTGAATTTCGATATTTAATTTTGAAAGTTTAACATCCATTTTCCTTTCAAGATCTATCATATCTTTAGTTATATTTAGCCCTGCATTATAATTATATTGAGACCCTAATTGTGCATATACCATCTCACCAGGGTGTCCAAATAATTCACCGGGTAAAACAGAAGTTTGTTTTTCAATATTGTTTTGATAATCTATAACTCCTGAAATTGTTGGTAAAGCACTTCTTTTTTTTATTTTATATTCTTGTACGGATTTTTCTGTTTTGAGCTTGTAAACATCTAAATCCGGATTTTTTTCCAAAGAATAATTAATAGCGTCTTCCACAGATTTTAATTCTATACCCTGTGCTTTTAACCGGATGCTATTTCCGATTAAAAGAACAAAAACCAAAAATTTTATAATTTGGTCCATTGGATTGTTTTTGTAAAGAATCTGGTTTCAATATCTATGTTTAAAACGTCAGTATTTTTCAGGTATGCAGAACAACGAGCAGTTCTACCTCTATCTTTTGAATAGATTTTTCCATTTTCCCACTTTTCCTTGTTGAACTCAAGTCCTGATAGTACTTGAAGACCTAAAAGCTCTCTATCTCTAAGTTCTGAATCGGAATTCTTTTTGTCTTTTATCGGATTTCCGTGTTTATCATTGGGTTCCTTTAACCAAATGATTTTTCCATAGTATTTACCTTCCAATTCATATATTTCAATAGTGGCATCTTTTGTATGATTGAGCCACTTGCCTGTAATGGCATCAGGATTATTTTGCGCATTTACTGAAATGAATCCTGTAATAAAAATGATAATAATTAATTTAATCTTCATTGCTTTAATGTTTAAATTAGATGCAAGAATAAAGGCCATTTGACAATTAGCAATGGTAATTGTAGGTGAATTGAACAAAATGGAGGTTTAATTAAACAGAATCCTATCTGGGATTTTCTATCCATTTTTTAAATGGAGTTACTTTTAGGCGACTTACAATAGGTTTGTTTTTAACTAAAACTGTAAGATTGACAATAATTTTTCTATTAAAGAAGGGTTCAATGTTTTTAATAGCTTTTCGGTTTATTATCATTTGGCGGTTGACGCGGAAATATATTTTAGGATCAATAGCATTTTCAATTTCATTAATTGTTTTAAATATAGCTGATCGTTTGCCATTAAATTCATAGGCATAAACAACTTCATTTTCTAATTGAATAAGGGCAATATCTTCTACTGCCAAAGGAATCATCTTTTCACGAAACCTTACTATAAATGATTTTTGATATGACTTCTGAGTTGGTTTTGTTTCTTGAACCAGATTACCGATGTTGCTAAAAGAGGATTTTATTAAGGCTACTTTAGATATTGCTATGTCAATGTCTTTTTGTTGGAAAGGTTTTAGAATATAATATATGCCATTGTTCTTAAAAGCTTTAAGCATGTATCTATCAAAGGCAGTACAAAATACCACTGGTTTTGTCACTTCAATTTGATTAAATATTTCAAAACTCTCACCATCTGCCAATTGAATATCCATAAATATTAAATCCAATTTTGCTTGATTTTTGGTTAAATACATAACCGTATTTTCAATACTCTGACAAATATTCACCACGAGGCAATGTTCGTTTTCTTCAATAAACTCTTTTAACAATTCGGCAGTTTTGTTTTCGTCTTCTATAATTAAAATATTCATGATTAAAAGAATTTAAGCGTTACAGAATATTCTTTGTCACTTTCATCAATTATAAGGCCATCATTAATGCCTATTAGTTCGTATCTGCGAGAAAGATTTGACAAGCCAGTTCCTTTAGGTTTATCTTTAAAAACTTTAGGTTGCAGGTTATTTGAAACTGTAATGCTTGTTGAATTATTTTGGGTAATACTTATATGTAAAGGTTTCTCATCAGAAACAATATTATGTTTTATACAGTTTTCTATCAATAATTGAAGAGAAAAAGTGGGTAAAGAGTACGATAAGCTTTCCTTTTTAATATGGATTTCAAACTTCAATCCATTTTTAAAACGTGTTTTTTGAAGAAATATATATGATTCTGCAAATGCAAATTCATCTTTAAACTTAACTTGTGCTACAGAGCTATTTAGTAAGATGTTGCGATATAATTCGGAGAGTTTAATTACATATTCTTCGGCAATAATTACATCTTTTCTAATAACTGTTTGAAGAGTTGTCAATGAATTAAATAGAAAATGAGGATTCAGTTGTTTTTTTAAATTCTCTAATTCCGCTTTGTAATTTTCCGCTTTTAGTTGAAGGTTCTCTACAATAAGTTTTTTATTTTTTATTTGAGAGTAAATGATACGTTGTAAAACTAAAATAAGAATAGTTGACATCAATATTCTCATTATGGAAAATAAAAATGTAAGTTTTGTATCGTTAAAAAACTTATGTGTTACTATAACATAGAAACCAACAAGAACTATATTTATAAATAATATTAAATACCACTTGAAATTCTTGATTTTTGAATTAATAAACCAAATACTCAAAAATATTAATATAAAGCAAATCAATTGAAAAAGAAGATATTCAATTTTAATTATTGGTGATTGGCTTAATTTAATGGATACACCTATAACTGCTAAAGCAATAGCTAATATATAAGGAGTATATATTTGTATGTTAGATTTTGATTCTTTTGACATTTGAGTTATGGGGTATTAGTACGTAGAGAACTCAGAAATAATATCACCTCTATTGTCAAATATCCTCCCAATTCGGGTGTCTTAGCTGTGTTAATAGTGTATATTTCTTTTTTGTACATTGTTTTCTTAATTACTCTTTTTACTCAACTGTATCAAGTATAAAAGAACTAATTAATAAACTGCTTAATTGTTTTTTTAATACGTTTTTGTCATATCCTCAGGAATACAAAGGATAAAATCAGCTACAGACATTGACTCTTCATTTAGTTCATCAATTGAGTTTTGCTCAATACTTCCAATTGTTAATATTTTCAATTCCGGATTATTTCTTTTTAAATACCAGCTTATTCCTTCAAAATTATCGGAATGATATGTTCCGTTGAAATGAATAAAAGTTTTTCCGTCGGAAAGATTTTTCAGAATAAAATATGCCATGGTTGCATCTTTTGAAGCCTGTGCTTTAGCCAAATTATCATTTGCCTGTTTTCCCATTTGTCCCATCATTTCCTTCATCTTTTTATATCCCGGTAATTCGGCATCATATTCAATTGGTAAAGGTGCGATGAATGATTTTGCTTCGGGCTCCAGATCGTTCAGAGCTTCGAATCCTTTGCTGTGAACTACCGATGCATATCGACGGGGGATATTGGTAGCAATGAATTTAAGGTTATTTTCCTTTGCAAACTCAAGCAATGGTTTATAATCGGTTTCATAATTTGGCCACAATCTTGCTTCTTTTTCAAAGTTTCTTTTCTTTATAATTCCTGAAAGATATTCGTTAATGATGAGTTGATTGTCTGATTCAAACATTTCCGCTCCAAGAATAATATTATTATTCTTAGTTGCAAATAAATCCTTTGTGAGTTCAAGTTGCAACCAGTGACAAATCGGATTATTGTGTAATTCACCAAACAGAATTACATCAGCTTCATTCGCAGCTTTTAATAGTTTCCTGTACTTAATTTGTTTTCCTTCTGAGTTAAAAAGTTGATAAGCTGCCTTGTCGTTTTTCATTGCAGCAAATAATACAAAAGCTATAAATAATAGGATTAATTTTGTTTTCATATATTTAAAATTTGTTTCCCGCAGATAACGCAGATCTGTCTGCCGACAAGGCAGGTTTTCGCTGATAGTTAATCTGCGGGAGATTTATTTTATTTTTTCAATTCTTCGGCATGAAACATTATTGGCAATAAATTTTCAATACCTTCAATGATTTGGACTTTACCGCTTTCGCCCATTAAAATTATCTTGATTTTGTTTTTCTGTTTTATCTCATATTCAGAGATTACCTGCCTGCAGGCACCACATGGCGCTACCGGGCCATTAATTTTAAAGTTCTTGGTTTTTGCAGTAATTGCTAACGATTTCACTGCAACATTGGGGTATTGTGCCGAGGCATAGAACATTGCAATCCGTTCGGCACATATACCGGATGGATATGCGGCATTTTCCTGATTGTTAGCAGTAATTATTTCTCCATTTTCAAGTAATAATGCGGCACCAACACAATACTCCGAATATGGTGCATAAGCTGAATCGGCTGCTTTTTTCGCTTGCTTAAGTAAATCTCTGTCTTCAGTTGATAATTCATTTAGCGAATCATATTCGTCAATGCTTAGCTCAAATTTGAGTTTTATCATCTATTTCGTTTTTAGACATGCGAAAATACGAAAAAAACAGGTTAAACAAAAATTGTCTAAAAAAACTTTTATTACTCAAAATCTTCACCCGATAGAATTTTATTGAAAAAATGCCTGACTAATAAAACTTAGAATTACAGAAAGAAACTGACGAAGTTTGTCTAGCATAAGGTTCCCAGCCCCTTTGGGGATTTGAAACCCAGCGCACAGGTTTCAAATCCCCAAAGGGGCTGGAAACCCTAAACATTCATTCACTCATTCATTAATACTTCCTGACAAAATATTATTGTATCTATCAATGTCTTCAAGAATAGAAATAGCTTCAATTATTTCAGGATCTTCATCAATTACCGATTCGATTCTTCCTTTTTGAAAATAATATCTTGAAAGAATTTCTGCTTTAAGAAGCCCCTTAATTTCATCTGAATGCTTTTGGATGTCTTCCTGCTTATTTTGTTTTATTGCTTTTTCAAGTATTTCGAACTCCTCTTTTATTTCAGAATAATAATTTTCTTTTTCAGAAAAATTCTTAAAATTTTGTAAAGCTTCTTCGCTTTTAGTAGCATATTCACAATCTTTATCATCAAGAAAGTCAAGAAAATCGGAATAAATACTATCGCTAATTATAAATTCTTTGAGCGAAGGTTTTTCGGGATGTTCATAATGATATTTTGTAGCATAGTCGAAAATATAAAATTTCCTGATTAAAGTCATTGCAATATTGCTGTATTTTTGGGGTTCCAAAACTACATCAGGTTCTATGCCTCCGCCGTCATAAACGCTTCTTTCGTTTTTTGTTTTAAATTCCGAGATTAATGAATCCGGAATTTTTGTAAAATGTCCGTCTTCATCTTTATGCGAATAATCAATAGCCTGAATACACCGCCCACTGGGAATATAATATTTTGCTACAGTAATTTTCATTTGTGATTTATAACTCAAAGGTAAAACGTTTTGAACCAAGCCTTTTCCAAAAGTTCGTTGCCCAACTATCACCGCTCTGTCAAAGTCTTGCATTGCACCGGAAAGAATTTCGGATGCTGAGGCGCTTCGGCTGTTTACTAAAAAAACAAGCGGAATATTTTTATCTATTGGCGAATTCCTGGTTTTATGAACTCCACTTTTTTCTTTTAATTTCCCTTTTGTATTGACAATAAGTTCTCCTTTGTCAACAAAGAAATTTGCAATATTCACCGATTCGTGTAATAATCCGCCTCCATTTCCCCTAAGATCAATGATAAGGCCTTTTAAATCATTATTATCTTTTAGATCTATATAGGCTTTTCTTGCTTCATTAGAGGCATTTTGAGTAAAACTATTTAATAAAATATATCCAATGTTTTCGTTAAGCATACCGTAAAATGGTACATTATCGAGTTTAATTGTTTCTCTGACAATTAGTTTTTCAATGGGTTCATCCTCACCTTCGCGTTTGATGAGTAGTGTGAGCTCGGTGCCGGGAAGGCCTTTCAGTATTTTACTAATATCTTCCGATGATTTTCCTTTGGCCGATTCATGATTTAATTCAAGAATTTTATCACCGGCAATGAGGCCGGCTTTATGGGCGGGAAAGCCTTCGTAAGGATCAGAAATATAGACATAACCTCCGTTTTGATGGATTAAGGCACCTATTCCACCATATTGGCCTGTAGTGATAATTCTATAATCTTCAACTTGCGATTCCGGAATAAAAACTGTATAAGGGTCAAGCGATTTAAGCATGGCTTCAATGCCAATATTTGTTAATTCCCCTGAATTGATTTCATCAACATAATATTTATTTAAATCACGAATCAGTGAAGTGTAAATGTCAAGGTTTTTGGATATTTCAAAATTATTGTCATTTTGAGCCGTACTCAATAAAGGTGAAATAAAAAAAATAGTAATTATTTGAAGAATTATAATTCCTTTTATTATATAACTGTGTTTCATTATTTTATTATTTGTTTGTTTCATTGCTAAAATTTGAATAATTACTGTTAACCCCTCAAATTACTATTGTATTTCAATTGTATTTTCATCAAGGAACCGGATCATAACCCGATCCTCCCCATGGATTACATGACAAAAATCTTTTCAACGACAGCCAGCCTCCTTTGAATGGCCCGTGTTTTTTAATTGCTTCAACTCCATAAACCGAACAAGTAGGAGTATATCTACATGAATTTCCGATATATGGAGATAAAGTATATTGATAAACTCCTATCAAAAAGATAAATAATTTACTCAATATTTTTTTCATACTCATCTATCAAACGTTGAATTAAAATAATTATTTTTTGTTCAATTTCGTCGTATTTCATTATTTCGTTTCCAACAAAAACAATTGCAAATATACATTGAGCATTTTTGCCGGAAAAAGATAACAACAAAGGTTCTTTGTTTTTTCTGTATGCTTCTCTGATCCGCCTTTTGACTAAATTTCTGTCAACAGCTTTCCTGATCTTATTTTTTGGAACGCTTATCAATATTCTTGCGGAGGGATTGACCTCGGATATGGAATGTATCCAATTAACTTTAAATGGATAAACAAAAAACCCTGAGCCCTCAGAAAATAGTTTGGTTATTGTTTTTTTTTCGCTAAGCCGTTCTTTTTTATTAAAAGTATATTTTCGCATTTTCTAATAAAAATTGTTATATGGTTAAATTGTTATATTGTTGTAAGATAACAATTTTAACCATATAACAATATAGCAATGCTAGTCAGGGTGCTTAAGCTTTTTTCTTTTTATTGTTTTTTTGAATATATTGCTCGATTGCCATAGTCATTGAGGGTGCGTTTTTTGTTGGCGCATTAATATTCAATTTAAGTCCGGCATCTTTAACTGCCTTTGAAGTTGTAGGCCCAAAGGCTGCAATCAGAGTGTTATTTTGTTCATATTCAGGGAAATTTTTAAATAATGATTTAACACCGGATGGGCTAAAGAAAATCAAAATATCATATTTTGTAATATCGACTTTAGATAGATTGCTTGCAAAGGTTTTATAAATTACGGCTTTTCTGTATTTTATTTTGTTAGAATCTAAAAGCTTGGCAATGCTTATCTTTTGAATATCCGAACAAGGAAGAAGGAAATTCTCGTCGTTATATTTTTTATTTATAATATCCATAAGATCGGCAAAAGTTTGTTTGCCGTGAAAAATCTTTCTTTTTCTGTATGGAACATATTTTTGAAGGTAAAATGCAGTAGCTTCAGAAATACAAAAATATTTCATTGAATCTGAAATTTCAACTCTCATTTCTTTTGCAATCCTGAAGAAATGATCTACAGCATTACGGCTTGTGAAAATAATTGCCGAATAATCAGCTATGTAAACTTTATCTTTACGAAATTCGCTGGCTGTAACACCTTCAATTTTAATAAATTTATGAAAATCAATATTAATATTGTTTTTTTTAGCTAATTCGTAATACGGAGATTTTTCTAAATCTGCCGGCTTTGGTTGAGATACTAGTATGTTTTTAATTTTCAATTTAATAATATTTTAGAATTAATAAATTTCCCCTTTTTTTCTAATATATAGACTAAATCAAATACATTTTTACCAATTTTATAATTACAATTGCAGGTAAAATTTCAAGGCTGCAAAAGTACAAAAAAATATAAAACACAGAAATTTTCTTTAAACTAATTGCAATTTGCATACTTCTAAAGAATCGAAACAAAATCAATAATCCGATTATGAAAAATGTAGAATAGAAAAAAATATCCGCTTTTAAATATACTATTAATATAAGAAGGGGCAATAGGAAAACCCCGGTAATTATATTAAATACCAGCACATTAGTTCTGTATTCAATTGAAATCTGATATTCTTTGAAAAGTTTTGCAATAAACTTGATAAAAGTAATTTTTAGGCTCCATAGCACAATTATTGAAGCATAAATCAGTGAAAATAATACGAATGGATTTAGTAATTCATCCTGATAATTAAAAAAAATCAAGATTGTTTGATAAAAGAGTAATGAGATTAATAATGAATAAATTACAAATAATGGAACTGAGATTCTTTCTTTAAAAAGATTTCCTTCACGATTTAACAGATGAAAATAATGCGGCCCGAAAATTGCAAAAAATATCTGTTTAAAACGCTTATTTGCCAAAACTTTTATGAGTACGAAAACAGACACGCACAATAGAATAATTCCTGATATCCACCAATCATTTGAGTTTTGAACGAGAAGTTTGGGAGCTATCAAGTCTGTTTTTAACTGATGTTCTCCAAAAAAAGAAGTAGATTGTTTAAGTAAAGTATCAATCTTTATTGAGCCATTATCATTTATTGTGTCATTATTATTAATAAGCAAAGCCGAAGAAACATTATCCTTAAACGAGAAAAATGTATCATTCCCTGTATTTAAATCACTATCCATAAACGTATCATAGATAAATATTTGATTTGATAAGGAATCGGTTTTCATGCTTTTTTTCTCTTTGCAAAAATAAAAAAAACCTGCCTTTAAAGGCAGGTTTTTTTAGAAAATATTTAATAAATTGTTTTCTCGTATATTCGCTTAACAATTCAACAAAATAACAATTTTTATTCCAACTATCTTATTTCTTTGCAGGTTTCACCATGATAGTAAGTACTGTTCCTATTAAAACAGCAACTCCGAGTATTGTGAATGCCATAGCAAAGTTGCCGGCATCACCCATTTTTCCGCCAAGGATTGGCCCGAATATTCCACCAACACCATAAGCAAGAAATACCCATGGGTAATTCAAGCCTACATTTTTAGCACCGAAAGTATCGGCTGTAATTGTTGGAAAAAGGGCAAAGTTTCCACCGAAGTTAAATCCTATTAATGTTGCTCCAACATAGAGTAAAATCTCATTACCAGCCATGTAAGTAAAAAGTATCACAACTACTCCCTGTATAGCTGTCATCAAAATAATTGATAATTTTCGACCCAACAGATCACTAAGTGTACCCCATAGGATTCGTCCAATTCCATTTGCAAGGCTAAAGAAAATAGCCATTGCAGATCCGGCAATTGCACTTGCTTCAATCTCAGTATATCCATTGGCCATCAAAGCCTCCATAGGATAGAGTTTCATAAGGCCTATCGACATTAATCCTGCACCTGCTGAAAAAACAAAAGTGAAGAATATTAGATAGAACTGTACTTTTCTAAGCATTTCGCCGCTTGTAAATTCCCTGTCGCTTTCTGCTATGCCTGCTTTAGCCTGTTTAGCTTCAAAACCGGCAGGTTGCCATCCGGCGGGAGGAAATTTCATCCATAGCCCACCTATGATAACCATAACGGCAAATGCTATTCCATATACTGTAAAGGTTGTGGATAATCCCATGACATCAATCAAATGACCCCATGATCCTGCCAGTTTCACCCACAAAAGTGCACCGAAACCAAATCCGGCAACAGCCAAACCTGTTATCATCCCTTTTTTGTCGGGGAACCAACGCATACCTACGGCTATAGGAACTACATAAGCAAATCCTATCCCGGCGCCACCTATCAATCCAATAAGTATCAGTAAAGCCCAGAAACTAAATCCACCGACTATACCTGCAAGAACATATCCAAGGCCAAGTACTAAACCACCAAGCCATGCTAATTTTTGCGGACCCCATGAAGCGAGTTTCTTACCGGCAAAAACCATAAACACTGCAAAAGAAGCCAGTCCGATTGCAAATACCCATTGTGTATCAGCTTTTGACCAACCTTCTGCTGTTAATGAAGGAGTAAATACTGACCAGGCATAAATAGCACCGAGGGCCAATTGTATAAGGATTGCACCTACAACAACTAATCCCCTCTTCATTACTTTTTGATTTTCCATTTTTTTTAAATTTTGGTTAACTTATTACTTCAATTTCTTTAAAGAAAAAAGACATTTCAGGCAATATGGCCTGGAATGTCTTTTTAACATGATTTACATTGAACTATCTTTTTACTTCAACTTTAGCTCCACCGATGATTTCTTCAACAACACCCGGATCGAGCAAAGTGGATGTATCACCTAAATTAGAGGCATCACCTTCACCGATTTTTCTTAAAATCCTTCTCATGATTTTACCGGATCGTGTTTTTGGTAATCCGCTTACTACCTGAATAACATCAGGTTTAGCTATTGGCCCAATTTCTTTTGTTACTGTAGCTCTGATACTTTTTTCAATGTTTTCCATTTCCGAATCGCTTAGCTCTTCGCATGTAACATAAGCATAAATACCTTGTCCTTTAATAGGATGAGGATAACCAACTACTGCTGATTCGTTTACTTTTGGATGTTGATTAATTGCATCCTCAACTTCGGCAGTTCCAATACGGTGGCCGGAAACGTTAATAACATCATCAACACGGCCCATAATTCTATAATAGCCTTCTTCGTCGCGTTTTGCACCATCACCTGTGAAGTATAGTCCTTTATAGGTTGAGAAGTAAGTTTGACGACATCTTTCGTGATCGCCCCATGTTGAGCGTAACATACCCGGCCATGGGAATTTAATACATAAGTTACCTTCAACACTATTACCAGTGAGTTCTTTACCTTCATTATCAACTATAATAGGCTGAACTCCGGGTAATGGTAATGTAGCAAATGATGGTTTGGTAGGAGTAATTCCGGCAAGTGGAGTGATCATAATTCCGCCTGTTTCAGTTTGCCACCATGTATCAACAATAGGACATCTGCCACCACCAACAATATCGTGATACCAACGCCATGCTTCTTCATTGATTGGTTCACCAACTGTACCAAGAACTTTTAATGAACTTGTATCGTATTTTGTTACAAATTCATTGCCATGTGGTACTAATGCACGAATAGCAGTTGGTGCTGTATAGAATTGATTAACTTTATATTTTTCAACAATTTCCCAGAAACGTCCTGCATCAGGCCAGGTTGGAACACCTTCAAACATAATTGAAGTAGCACCTGTTAATAAAGGTCCGTAAACGATATATGAATGACCGGTTACCCAACCGATATCGGCAGTACACCACCAAATATCTCCATCATTATATTGGAATACATTTTTAAAAGTGTATTCTGCCCATGCCATATAACCGGCAGTTGTGTGAAGTACACCTTTTGGTTTTCCGGTTGAACCTGAAGTATAAAGGATGAAAAGAGTATCTTCTGAATCCATAACCTCAGCTTTATTTTCAACGCTGACTCCTTCAATAGCATCATGCCACCAAATATCGCGGCCTTCTTTCATATTGATTTCTTCACCTGTTCGTTTAAGTACAATAGTTTTTTCAACTGTAGGACATTTTTCTAATGCTTCATCAACAATAGATTTAATTCCAATACTTTTAGTTCCACGATAAGCTCCGTCAGAAGTTAAAACAATATTTGATGTTCCGTCGATGATACGATCGGCCAATGCATTTGCCGAGAAACCTGCAAATACGATTGAATGAATAGCACCAATTCGTGCACAAGCGAGCATTGCAATTGCCAATTCAGGTACCATTGGTAAATAAATTGTTACACGATCACCTTTTTTGATACCCTGAGCTTTCAAAACATTTGCAAATTGACATACTTTTTCATATAATTCGCCATAAGTTAATTTTACTGTTTCATCTTTGGGGTTGTTTGGTTCCCAAATAATTGCAATTTGATCTTTTCTGAAAGGAATGTTTCTTTCAAAAATATTTTCAGTAATATTTAATTTGCCACCTTTGAACCACTTTACATCTGGTCCTATAAAGTCCCATTCTAAAACTTTATCCCATTTTTTATGCCATAAATAGTCTTCAGCAATTTTTGTCCAAAATGCTTCCGGATTTGCAACACTTTCCTGGTATTTTTGAAAATATTCAGCAAAGCTGGTAATTTTGTTTGTCATAATGTGTTTTGTTTTATTTATTAATACTAATTTTAAATTATTATTTAAATTTATTTGTTTTCGTGATTATCAATTTCGGTGGTTATACTATTGAAAATATCATCAATGCCGCCAACCCCGTGAATTGTCAAAAGTTTATTTTGTTTAGAATAAAAATCAATTAAAGGTTTCGTTTGTTTATTGTACACAACAAGTCTTTGTTTAATAACGTCTTCGGTGTCGTCGGTACGATTAGTTTCTTTTGCCCTTAACAGCAAACGTGAAATTAATTCGTCATCTGGAACATCGAGTGAAATAACATATGAAACTTTCATTTTCATTTCTTCCATTAAGCTGTCTAGATGGCCTGCCTGAATTAGAGTACGGGGATACCCGTCGAAGATAAAACCTTTGACATTTTTATGTTTTTTCAATTCATTTTGTAAAATTTCAAGTAATAATTCGTCGGTAACTAATTCACCTGATTCGATTATATTCTTGACCTTAAGACCGATTTCTGTTTTATTTTTGATCTCGTTTCTAAAAATTTCTCCGGTAGAAATATGTTCTAAACCATATTTTTCGGCAATTTTTATTGATTGTGTTCCTTTTCCCGAACCGGGAGGACCAAAAAGAATTAAATTAAGCATATTAATTATTTATGTTTTTGTTACATTAATTATTATTTCATCGGAAAACCTCAAAACTCTATAAATATTACAAAATTCATTCTAAAACTCATATATCTTTGCTAATTGCTACCTCTTTCTTAAATTATGTTTTATTATCTTGATTATCTTTGCAATATGTATGCGTTTTTCAAATTTCTCGTTTTTGCCTGCAAAAATATTTAAAATTTTCTCTTTTTCAAAGCCTTAAATCGAAATATTCGTTCTTTTTTACAAATACTGTATTTTGCTGTTGAATAAAATTGAAAATCATATAAATACATTTTTTCTATAAATTTTATTTCCAAAATTTGTAAAAGTGAAGAAACGAAAAATTAAACATTTACTGATTGTAAAATTAACTATTTTTTAATTGATATCCCTATTTTGAATATTATTCATATTTATTAGTAAATCTTTGGCTTTTAATACCGATCTTATTATTTCAAAAAATTTTGGTAGAAATTAAAATTTTCAAGTTAAATATTTTCTATTTTTGCAATGATAATTCTAATAGGGGTGCCCAAAATTAACGGGCTGAGATTATACTCATTGAACCTGATACGGGTAATTCCGGCGAAGGGAAATAGCATAATAGAAAATATTTTTCCTCTATTGATGATAAAAAGTTTAATTTTTAAAAATCAATGTAATGAAAAAAATTATTTGGACAATGGCTTTGTTTCTAAGCCTTCAGAATTTTGCTTTCTCACAATTCACAATCAAAGGCAAGGTTTTCGATAAAGAAACAAAAGAAAATTTAACAGGTGCACATATTATTATAAAGGGTACCTACAATTCAACCACAAGTGATAAGAACGGCAATTTTATTGTCAAGAACCTGAAAAAAGGAAATTATGTTTTCCGTGTTTCTTATATTGGATATAATACTTATGAGAAATATATTGAAGTAAACAAAAACCTTGAAATGGATTTCACGCTTGAGCCGGAGGCAATTATGGAAGATGAAGTAATAGTATCGGCAACAAGAGCTTCAGAAAAAGAACCTCTGACTTTCAGCAATATTTCCAAGAAGAAAATCAAGGAGGTAAACCTGGGGCAGGACCTGCCTTATTTAATAGAATCCACTCCATCGACCGTTGTTTCGTCAGATGCCGGAGCAGGAATCGGTTATACGGGTATTAGAATACGGGGCACCGATATAACACGGATTAATGTTACCGTAAACGGTATTCCGATTAATGATCCTGAATCCCACGGTGTGTTTTGGGTAAATATGCCTGATTTTGCATCAACCGTCGATAATATTCAAATTCAGCGAGGTGTGGGGACTTCAACAAACGGAGCAGCCGCATTTGGAGCAAGTATAAATATCCAGACTCTAAAATTGAACCGTGATGCTTATGCTGAGATTAATTCTTCGGCCGGATCATTTAATACTTTTAAAAATAATCTGACTTTCGGAACAGGTTTGATAAACGGGAAATTGGCTATTGATGGGCGTTTGTCGAAGATTTCTTCGGATGGTTATATCGACAGGGCAACTTCCGACCTTAAATCATTTTTTGTTTCTGCCGGTTATTATGGGAAACATAGTATTTTGAGATTTAATGTTTTTTCAGGAAAGGAAAAAACTTATCAGGCATGGTATGGAGTTCCAAAAGATTCTTTGAAAACCAACAGAACTTTTAATCCGTATTCTTATGATAATGAGACTGATAATTATCGACAGAATCATTATCAGGCAATTTATTCAAATCAAATTAACAAGAATCTCAACCTGAATCTTGCCTTGCATTACACAAAAGGGAAAGGATATTACGAGCAATACAAAACCAAAAGAAAATTCAAGGATTATCGCCTGGATAACGTAATTATTGGTAGTGATACAATTACAAAAACAAATCTTATCCAACAAAAGTGGCTTGATAATGACTTTTATGGTATTACATATTCAATAAATTACGAAAAAAATAAGCTGAGTGCTATTGTTGGTGGAGCATGGAACAAATATGATGGCGATCATTATGGTGAAGTGATTTGGGCACAATATGCAAGCAATGGTAAAAAAGGATATCGATGGTATGAAAATAAAGGTGTTAAAAAAGATTTTAATATTTTCGGGAAAGTTAATTATCAGCTAACTGAAAAAATCAATTTGTATGGCGACCTGCAATATCGAATGATTGATTATTCCATTAAAGGTGATCATGATGATTTACGCAATCTTACACAGGAACATAATTTTAATTTTGTTAATCCTAAATTCGGGATTTTATATAAATTGGCCTCCAATCAAAAGGCATATTTTTCATTTGCAATTTCAAATCGTGAACCAAATCGCAGCAATTATCGTGATGCTGATCCGGGATATTTGCCGAAAAGTGAAAAATTAAATGATATCGAATTAGGTTATGATTTTCACATAAATAGCTTTGCATTAGAAGCAAACATTTTTTATATGGATTATAAAGATCAGTTAGTGCTTACAGGTGAAATCAATAATGTTGGTGCAGCAATAATGACTAATGTGCCAAAAAGTTACCGGACCGGGATCGAAATAAGCACCGGAATTAAAATTCTTGAAAATCTTAATTGGGATATTAATGCAACATTCAGCACAAATAAAATTAAAGATTTCACAGAATATGTTGACAAATTTGATGAAAACTGGAGTCCTGAACCTCAGTTTTCTAAATATCTTGGTGAAACGGATCTGTCGTTTTCACCCGATATTATTGCCGGAGGTATTTTTACTTACGAAATAATTGACAATTTCTATATTAACTTAATATCGAAATATGTAAGCAGACAATATATTGATAACACATCGAATAAAGACAGGAGCTTAGATCCTTACTTTGTTAATAATCTCAGTTTTAATTATACTATGAAAACAAATCTTTTCAAGGAAATAGGATTCCATTTGATGCTTAACAATATTTTCAGCGAGAAATATGAAACAAATGCCTGGGTTTACAGAAGCTTTGTTGGTGAGGCATTAATGGTGTATGATGGGTATTTCCCACAGGCGGAGTTTAACTTTCTTGCAGGGATCAGCTTGAAATTATAATAATGAGATCATTCTTTTGTGGCAATTTTCTAAATGAACAAATATTTTCAATAAATGTTTGTATGTTTGCATAAAAACATCTCTGAGGAGAGATAATAAATTCAAAATCATGAATAAGACAGCATACGCAGCTCCTTGCGGCCTTGATTGTTTTCATTGTGAATATTTTGAGAAGAATATTTCAGAAGAAACCATAAAAATGCTAATGAAGCATTTAGGGATGAAAAAATCTGAAACTCCATGCAAAGGTTGTCGCTTTGAAAAGGGATGCAAATATTTTGATAATGAATGTGAAAATCAGGATTGTGTTAAATCCAAAAAGCTACAATTTTGTTTCGAATGTAGCGAATTTCCTTGCCGAATTCTTCAACCCTGTTCAGATGGTGCTGAAAAGTATTCGCACAATATGAAGGTTTATAATTTGTGTCGAATGAAATCAGTTGGTGTTAAAAAGTGGGCAGACGAAGAATCTTTGCAGATCAGAAAACGCTATTTTAAAGGAAAATTTGTTAGTGGTTCAGGGCCTGTTTTGCCTGAATGATTTAATAGCTCCTCGCAAATATTGAATTATTATACAGATTTTATATAAAGTGTACGTATTTGAACAAAGTGTTCTTTTGCGTACATTTTTTGTTTAAATCTTCATTAAAATAAATACCCTATATCATTGTTATTCTGTGTAATTCAATTAATGGCATAATCTTAGCACTAATATTGATTATTACGTAAGTACTTACATTTATTAATATTGAATTATATTCAAAAACTGGGGCCTGTTGCAATTGTAAGCCGATTAAAAAATCTGACAGACATTCTTTTCCGTGATGTTGTGAAAATTATAGCTTTGAAGAAGCAAAAATTATGCAGGGAAACATTGGGTATTTGAATGGGAGCACAGGTAGGTTATCCGAATAAATTCACCAAAAAATAACAAAATCGTCACTAATGAGACAGCCCCTCAAAATAAATTGTATTTTTACTCGTGTTTTTTATTTTCAGTTTTATATGAGTATAATGTAATGATTTTTAACTGCAATTCAAGAATAAGATATATAAACTCAAAAGTAATATCAAATATTATCACAAGAGTTATTGTCATTGGCATCTTTCTTTTTCCAATTTCTAAAATATGTGCCCAAGATATTGTGACGAACATAAATACTCAAGATACAGTCTTTCAAACCAAATTTTCATCAAATGAATTAAAAAATGCACCCACTAAGTTAATTCCATATCCACAAAAAGTACTTTGGGATAATGAAGTGCGAGAAATAAAACAACTACAAATCCTTTTTCCCCGGAAAGTGTCAAAATTATTAACCGATGAGTTATTCAGGATATGCACGAAAAATAATATAGAAATAAATCCAGAATCAGCTTATTATATACAGTTTACAAGTGATAAAAAACTACCAAAGGAAGCATATAAAATAGAGGTAACTAATAGTTCGATTCAGATTAGTGCTTCCTCGGAAGAAGGACATTATTATGCCCTGCAAACATTCCGACAACTCATCGGGAAGAAAGAGAATATTTGTCGGGTTCAGTTATGCAGTATAGAAGATGAACCGGCATATTCCATTCGAGGATATATGATTGATGTTGGACGTAACTTTCAAAGTATAGCATCTCTGAAAAGGCAATTGGATATTATGGCGATGTATAAGATGAATATATTTCATTGGCATCTCACCGACCGGCCTGCCTGGCGTATAAAAAGCAAAATATATCCTGAACTTACTGCTCCCGAAAATCACAGGCCCGGTAGAGATCCCGGTAAATGTTATACTTACGGTGAGATACGTGAGTTGATTTTTTATGCAAGGAAAAAGAAAATTACTGTGATATCTGAAATAGATATGCCAGGACATAGTGATAGTTTTACAACAGCGATGGGATGTAAAATGGAATCGCCCGAAGGGATGATAATTTTGGAAAACATACTGAATGAGTTTTTTAACGAAATCCCTGAAGAACTTGCCCCAATGATTCATATTGGCTCTGATGAGGTACATATTAGTAATCGGGAAGAATTCATCTCAAAAATGGTATCAATTGTTGAAAGCAACAATCGCAAAGTCATAATTTGGTCACCGGGTTTAAAAGCCAAAAATACTGTGATTCGGCAAACCTGGGGTAGTCAAGAACCAATCCAGGGAGATTTTCAAGAGATCGATTCCAGAAAAAATTACATCAATAACGGTGAACCAATGTCGCATATTAATTCACTTTTTTTCAAACCAATTGGATCCGGTTCAAAGAATGAAATTTTAGGTGGGATAATTTGTTTATGGCCCGATGTTAATTTAAAAAATGAAGAGGATGCCTTCACTCAAAACCCTGTTTACCCATCATTATTAACTTATGCATGGGCAACATGGACAGCTGATGTAATTTCAGCTCCAAATAAATACCTTGTTCAATTACCTCCTCAGGGAACTGAAGCGTCGGTATATTTTGACGCATTTGAGACATTTTTGATGGAGCATAAACACCGGTTTTTTGAACATCATCCATTTCAGTATTTTGCTCAAAGTAATAAACATTGGAAAATAATCGGTCCATTTGACAAAAATGACGGCGATAGTATTTTAATTAATAACGAAAAACAAAGCTATCATTATAAAGGACAGCAATTGGCCTGGATTCCTTCAGTTGGTAATACACTGGTTATAAAACACCGCTGGATGAAAGACGGGTATTTCCCGCAAGCTAAATCCGGCCAAACTGTTTATGCATTAACCTATATTCATAGTGAAGAAGAAAGAGATATTGAGGCATGGATAAACTTTGAAACTCCATTGAGGGCTAATAGAATTTATACCGGAATTCCTTATAATGGTGAATGGGATATTAATGGAGGCGTTATCTTTATTAATGATAAAAAATTACCAGGGCCGGAGTGGAACAACCCCGGTTGGAAAACCGGTAAACAAAAAGGTTGGGGAACGGCAGCTGAGCAAGAAAATCCGTGGACAGAGGAAGAACTTTATTGGACGAGAAAATCCTCGAAAGTTCATTTAAAAAAAGGATGGAACAAAATTTTTGTAAAAATACCCTCTACCTCAGATTTCCAGAACTGGATGTTCACTTTTGTACCATTGGATATGAACGGACTTAGGTTCTCAGCCAATCCTGAGTGAGATTTTATTTTTACATTTCGATTATTAATCCCTTATAAATCCGGCTTGTATCATTTAATACCTTCATATTATTTAACATTTCTTCTTTCATCTCAATATACTTATCTGAATATCCATCTTTTTCAATTAAATTATTCATTTCCAAAGGATCATTTTTTAAATTGAATAATTGTGTATTCCTTTCTTTATTCACCAGGTACTCAATCAATTTAAAATCACCTTTTCTGAAAGCTCTCTGATATTCTTTGTATCCATAAATCATTTTTTCCCTATGTATCTCACTATTGTCATCAATTGCTTGTGAAAAGCTTTTTCCCTGCACTGTTTCAGGAATTTCCATTTCTGTTAGTTCACAAAGAGTAGGAAAAATATCAAACAGATAGCAGAAAGCATTTCTTCTTTCATTCTCAGGAATTCCGGGTCCGCTAATAATCAATGGAACACCAATACTATGTTCATAAACATTCTGTTTTCCCATTAAACCATGCTGGCCAACTGCCAATCCATTATCACCAGAAAAAACTATTATGGTGTTTTCATATTCGCCGGATTCTTTCAGTGCCTGTATAATTCTGCCAATTTGCTCATCCATGTGGGTGATCATAGCATAATAGTCACGAAGATGTGTTTTTACCTCTGATTTGGTTCTTGGAAAACCGGCCAGCACTTCATCCCTGATTTTAAATTCACCAAAATCAAATGGATGCTGAGGGAGAAAATTAGAAGGAAGCGTTATCGGGACTGAATCATACATATGTACATATTCTTCAGGCATAGATCGGGGATCATGTGGCGCAGTAAAAGCCACATAAGCAAAGAAAGGTTTCTTTTTATCGTTACTTTTCAGGAAATTAATGACTGCATCAGCAAACAGTTCACTGGAATGCTTTCCCTGTAATATATGGTCGCAATTTTTTTTATATTCTACATTGTTGTTAGCCCAGGGATTTTTAATGAATGGCGTTTTCTTGTCATATTTCCCTGTGGTGTCGTAATGATATACGGGGACATTCCAATGATCAGACATCCCACCGAAAAAGATCTCATCACCAGCAGTAAATCCTCTTGCAAAAACAGCTTTCCCGTTATGTTGTTTACCTGTGCCAAAAGTCTCATAACCTGCTTCTCTAAATTTTTCAGGCATGGTTTTGTTTATTTCTGAAATATTGGCCTGCCATCCTTGTTTTTCAATTCCATAGAGGTGTCTTCCCGTCATTAACATGGCACGGCTGGGGGCACACACAGCCCCACTCGATCCACCCATAATGTATGCGTTGGTAAAACTTACACCTAAATCTGCCAGCTTGTCGATGTTGGGTGTTTGAATTTCATTGTTTCCATGGGCATTAATTGTCCCGGCACGTTGATCATCGGCAAACAAAAATAGGATGTTAGGTTTCTTTTCCCTGGCTACTTTTTCCTGTTTTGATGATTGGCAGGAGAATAACAACAATGCACCTACAAAAGCGAAACCTGATAATTTTGTTATAGTTCTCATATTTATTGAATATTAATAATCTTTCTTCTCATCACTATCTTTACATGATGCAATCCATTCATTAAGTTGTTTTTTCATTCTTACAACAATTTCAGGATATTCCCCGGCAATATCATTTGTCTCATAAGGATCATTTTCAACATCATATAATTCAAAAGTTTCTCCTTTATCAGAAGAATACAACTTGAATTTATTATCATTTAAAGCCTGTTGATTTCCTGACTGAAAACCAATAGGAATAGGACGTTCCGTAATATTTTTCTCAATTAGCGATAAAAAATCAATCCCATCAACAGGGCTCGGGTTTCCTGCATTTTCTATTCCAAGAACATTTATAATAGTTGGAAAATAATCTAAAGTACTTAGTGGAATGTTAACTGATTTGTTCGATTTTATTCCATTTCCCCACGTCATTAAACCCGGCACCCTGATTCCTCCTTCATATAAGCTTCGTTTTTGTCCTCTGAATTTACCTGCTGAACCAACAGATCGTGGCCGGCCATTATTATTTTCGGGTCCATTATCACTGGTGAAGAACATGATCGTATTATTAGCAATACCCAGTTCTTTTAGTTTAAACTGTAAACGCCCTATTTGTTCGTCCATTGCCGTAATACATCCATAGAAATGTTGATAGTTTTCAGGTTGATCCTGATACATTTTCAGGTATTCTTCTCCGGCAACAACCGGAGTGTGAGGAGTATGAAACCAGATAACAGAGAAAAAGGGTTTTGACTCTTTCATCGCATTTTCAATAAAAGGAATAACCCTATCCATTATCACTCTTGAGTCATCGCCATCAAGGTTCTCATTTTCTTTTTGATTTGGCCCAATCCAATAGGCAGAACCAAATGCATCACCTTTAACTTTATTACCAACACCTCCTGCTTCTTTCTCCGGTACTATCATTGGTTTCCATGTTGGAACTTTTGCTTCTGTAGAAAAACAAACATCAAAACCATTTTCCCAGGGAGGGGAATAATTCAAAGTATCTTTTCCTCCCCGGTTTGAATCTGACTCGTTTTTAGTTAAAGTTCCTAAATGCCATTTCCCAAAATGTCCGGTTGAATATCCCTGATCCTTTAACACTTCGCTTAATAACTTTTCCTCCTTTTTAATGTGTCCAACATTTGCATGATAAATACCGTATCTGTATGGATGTCGTCCTGTAAGGCAACTACCTCTGGTAGGTGAACAAACAGGTGAAGATGCATAAAAACGGTTAAACCTCAACCCGGTTTCAGCCATTTCATCAAGGTTCGGGGTTTTAACTATATTATTTCCATTATAACCAACATCTCCCCAACCTAAATCATCGGCCATTATTAGAATTACATTGGGCCTGATTTCAATTATCGATTCCTGATTTTTCTTTTTTATCTGATTGCAGGAGAAGAATAGTAAAACTCCTAATAATAATAACCTTTCAAAGCCAACAAAATTTAGGATTTTACTTTTCATGATATTTCTAATTATTTCTAAATTCAAAAATCCCTGTATTTCCTTTTTCCAAAATCGGTAGCAACTCTTTAACAATTTCCGGTTTTTCTGAAGTCAGGTTTTTCGTTTCAAAAGGATCATTCCGGTAATCATATAATTCAATTACCGGCATCTCATCTCTGAAATATTTGGTTAGACGGTATCTTTCGGTTCTGACTGAAATACCTCTTCTGAAATAACTGTAAGCTACATTATCCATTTTGGTTGCAGGATTCATTATTAAAGAAGCAAAGCTTTCTCCATCTGTATTTACCGGGTTTTCAATATTACATAGCTCCAATAATGTCGGATATAGATCAACAGTTTCAACTACGGTTTGCAAAGATTTTCCATAATGATCAGATTCCGGTGATTTTATGATGAGGGTACTTTTGAGCGATTTATCAAAAATAGTGTGTTTTCCCCAAACCAATTGATCTCCTAGGTGCCAGCCATGATCGCCCCAGATTACAACAATAGTATTTTCATCAAGGTTAAGATTTTTTAATTCGTACAGCACTTTTCCAATTTGTGCATCAACATAACTCACACAAGCATAATATGCATGTCGTAGTTTTCTCGCATATTCATCAGATGCCGGATTATCAAGGCTTACTTTTTCATCGGTTAAATAGTAACCATTTAATTCACCGCTGTTATGAAGGCTTTTAATATTTACATTTTCAGGAATAAACGGGCTTTCGGAAAGTGGGATGTTTTCAGTCTCATAAAGATCCCAATATTTTTTAGGTGCATTAAAGGGTAAATGTGGTTTAAAAAATCCGACGCCAAGAAAAAAAGGTTTGTCTTTATCTTTCAATTCCCGAAGTTTAGTAATGGCAAGATTTGCCGTCAGGCCATCAATATAACCTACATCATAAACATCACCTGCCTCATAAGGATTCACCTGTCTTTTCATGCTTTGGCGATTTTCCCCGTTGGCATAACCAAAAAAAGCATTCCAGCCGGTTTTCCATTTACCGGCATCAAAAATAAGTTCATCCCAACTATGGGGCAGTTCCCTCTTGTTTGAAGGCCGGTCGTTATAGCCATAAACCAAACCATCAGCAGAGTGACTTATTTTTCCTATTCCAATAGTATAATATCCATTTCTTCTTAGATGATGGATGAATGTTTCAGGCAGTTCGCACTCCGGCTTAACAGATATTTCAGTTTCAATAGCCTGATTTGAAAGGTGTGAAGGCTTGGAAGGCCGCATCCCGCTTAACAAACATAGGCGGGAGGCACCACAAGTAGGAACCTGAGTAAAATGGTTTGTAAATACAAGTCCCTTTGAGGCAAGTTTGTCAATATTAGGAGATTTAATTATATCATTTCCATAACATCCTAATTCAGGCCTTAAATCATCAACGGCAATGAATAATATGTTTGATTTTTTATTCTCCTGTTTGCAACTGATCAGGATGATTTGAATAAAGACAATGATCAATATGTTTGTAAACAATCTACTCATTGGTCATAAGCAATGTTTATTCTGTTTTGTCAATCTTTACTACCCAAGCATATTTACAAGGCGGAGCTTTTTGAAACTGTTCCGGAATTTCCACAACAAATCCATTACCGACCTTTTCCCAATCAAGTTTATGATCAACACCGAGTAACGAAAGTTTGGCATTTTTTGCCGGTAAAACAGATGACAAGAAAATTTTAGAAGGCATCCCTTTCTCATTTTCTTCAGCAAGATAAATTGCATAAACGGCATCGTTCTTTTGTGTCAGGCAAACTTTTCCTTCTTTATATGGTGGTAAAGCACGTGTTCCGTAAATAGCCTCGTTGTTGACCTCCATCCAGTCACCGATTTCTTCGAACAACTCATAAGCCTGGTCATGCCATTTTCCATCAGGACCGGGAGCTACATTATAAAGAAGGTTTCCACCTTTAGCAACAATATCCACCAACATGTGTACAGCTTTTCGGCCACTCATGTATGTAGGATTGGGTACCCACGACCAACCACCTCCGGCAATAATGCACGATTCCCATGGGAAGGGCAAAGCTTCTTCAGGTACGCGGTTTTCTGGTGTAAGGTAATTCTGATTTTTACCTGGAACAGCACGGTCAACAACTATCAATCCCGGTTGTTTTTCACGCGCCTTTTCTACCAGTTCATCCATTTTAATGTTCTGGTTTACAATAGTACTTTTTAAAAAACCTGATTCCATATCCAATAGCTTTTTGCTGTACCAATTGGTAAGGCTCTTTTTCGATTCTTTGGCAACCCAACCTCCATCAAGCCACAGAATATCTACCTTGCCGTAATCAGTCATTAGTTCCATAATCTGGTTATGGGTGAATTGAACATATTTCTCCCATTTTTCGGGATACAATTCCGGATCATAATTTACATTTCTATCCCTTGGTGGGAAATAAGGGTCCCAGTAATTATTGTTATGCCAGTCGGGTTTTGAGAAATAAGCACCAGCCCACATTCCTTCGGCACGAAAGGCATCAAAAATTTCTTTGGTTACATTCGACCTGGGATTGGAATGAAACGGGCATCCGGGATCAGTAATTTTATAATCAGTTTCTTTGGTATCAAACATTGAAAAGCCATCATGATGTTTAGTAGTGAAAACAACATATTTCATTCCTGCATGTTTGGCTGCTTTGGCCCATTTTTCAGGATCAAAATCAACAGGATTGAAAGTTGTTTTCAGATTTTCATACTCTTTTACATATTCAAAATAGTTATCAGGATTTTCACCTTTCCTTCGCTGGCACCAACCATAATCTTCCGGGCAAATCGACCAGGATTCAACAATACCCCATTGGCTGTATGCACCCCAGTGCATCAACAAACCAAATTTCATATCCTGCCATTGTTCAAGTTTTTCCAAAACCAGAGGATCGGTCTCAGGGACATATTTTTGAGATTCGTGTTGGGCTGATAAATTATTACTTATAAACAAAACGGTAAATAGTAAAAGGATTAATTTCTTCATTATAAATAGTTTTTTTTGATTTCAGGCGAAAATACAAAAATATCCGATAAAAATTTAAATTGGATATGAAAGGGATTTAAAATTATAGTTTTATGTACGAGTTCAAAACATTAAAACTTTTTCCCTAAAAGTTAAAAAAAAAGCTGCCCCGGAAATACCGGGGCAGCCAACTAAATTTATTAATTACAAGACTTTATTTGAGCTATAATTTATTTAGCCCACCACAATTTTGTTTTTTGTGTATTTTCACCTTGTCTTGCTACAGCTTCAGCCAGATTGGCTGGATTCAGATTATCTTCAGAAGAAGGATATCTCATTCTGAATGGAATTCCGTTACCAACAGTTCCCGGAGCATAAAATGTAGTATTCGGTATGTCAGCTGTTGCTGATTTCGGATATCCTGACTTCCTCATTGAAGCCCAGGCTTCAAATCCATTAGTAAAGTTTGCAAGCCATCTTTGCGAATTGATCATTCCGATTTGTTCTTCGGTAGTACCACTTAGAGTAGCTATTGCTTCACCAGCTATGAAGGTATTTATATCAGCATCATCAACACCCCATTGTTTCATCGACATTCTGATACCTTCTTTATAAAGATTGTCAGCATTGCCACTACCCATACCCAATAAAGCAGCTTCAGCTTGAAGGAAATACGATTCAGCTACAGTGAATACCGATACCGGTGCAAGACTGGATTCGCCATAATTTGCAGCTTCATCAACAATATAAGCATTTGGTGTTGCAAAAAATTGGAATTTAACCAAAGGTTTTATAATACTATTGAAACGTGCAGGCTGGCCGACATAATAAGTGTTTTCTGCAAACTCAATATATACAGTATCGACGTCAGTTGTTACAGTGTAGGTAACTCCGGCGTCATCAAATAAACCGGTGATAATTGCAAAAGCTTCATCAAAATTATCAACTTCAGGTTTAACAAATCGTGCTTGTCCGCCTTGCGAAGGTGTTGCCATTTTTGCTATTCTCGGGTCATTATTATCCCTAAGAATAGAGACAAGGCTGTTGCTCATTGTCCAACGAGCTGAGTTAGCCCATGAAAAGTCCCACCATACATGAGTATAACCCGAGGCATGCCATTTATTTTTTGAATCTAATGGTATCCTGGCAAAGTCTTCAGGAGTAGCTAAAAGCGGATTGCTTAAACTTGTGTTGACAGCTGTTGTCGCAAAATCGGCACCGGTTGAACCATAAGCCCTCATTGCAATACGCAGTCTGAGTGTGTTTGCCAGTTTTTTCCATTGTTGCAGGTTGCCATCATACAAAAGGTCACCTTCTGCAAGATTATAACCGGCTTCTTCAATAAATTCCTTATCACCAATAGCATCCATTGCTTCACCCAATAACGTGATCATGTCTTTATAAATGTCTGATTGCGCATCATATTTTGGTGTTGGAATTTCCGGGTTGCCGGCTTCTGAATAAGGAATATCTCCAAAAATATCAGTCATTTGCTGGTAAAATAATACTTTACATATATTACCAACAGCATATAGATATTGATTTTCCTTTGTTCCACCCGGTGCAGTAATTTTTAGTAATTCATTGATATTTCCCGGATTGTTTTGGAATGAAACACTCCACCATGCATCTGTGTATGCATCAGAATATTCATATGATAATCCATCGTCCCACCAGCTGGCTGAAAATCCAAAGCGTACATGATCGGCAAAGCGGTCACCATGAATTAATGGGCCTCTCCAAAAAGAATATCTGTTATGAACAAATGTTTTTTGCAGAACATTTGAAACAAAATAGGCAGGATTTACACTTGTTGCATCAAAACCATAAGGATCTTTGTTGAGTTCGTCAAAATCTTTGGTGCAACCAAATGTAAGCAGTACTGTTAATCCAAACAGCGATATATATTTTAGTATTTTATATTTTTTCATAATCTTATGTTTTTTGATAATTAAAAGTTAACTTTCAAATTGATACCAATACTTCTAACAGTTGGAAGAGTGTTAAATATGATACCCTGATCATGCCCTAAACTCCAGCTTGATTCAGGATCAAAGTTCTCCGCTTTCTTATAAAGGAAGAAAAGATTTCTACCAACTAATGAAATAGAAGCGCCCTTAATGTACTTGTTAAAGCCTTTTGTTGGTATCCGGTAACTTAAAACAACCTCACGCATTCTGATATTATCAGCTTCATACATAAACTCAGAAGCTATTCCGGAAATTCTCTGGTAATATTCCTGGGCATTTGCTTCGGTTGTATTTGGTGAACCATCTTCAGTTACCCCATCAACGATAAAATCTTCACGGTGTTCAAGTGTACGTTTATGAGTACCGTTAGCTACCATACTTGCATCAGTATATGAATACAACATTCCACCTATTCTACAATCAATCAGAAAACTTAACTGAAAGTCTTTGTAGGTAAGAGTATTGCTTAAACCGGCTAACCATTTTGCCTGATAGTTTCCTAAGGTAGTATCAGTTGGATTAGCCATTGGTAAACCATTGGCATCAACAACTATTTTACCATTTTCATTATACAGATAGTCGGTTCCTCTGATATCACCAAATCCACCACCTACTTCAGCAACAACGCTAATACCGCCACCTGCTTGCATGCTTAAGAATTGGTAAACATCAATTCCTTCTGCAAGTTCTTCGAGTTTACTGGTGTTTTTGGAGAAATTAAATGAAGCATTCCAACTGAAATCACCTGATTCATAAGGTTTTCCGCCAATTGAGAATTCAAAACCTTTGTTTGTCAATGAACCGACATTTTCAACCTTTCCTCTGTAGCCTGTTGCAGCCGGAAGATCCAAAACAGTAATAAGGTCTTTAGTATTGGTGTTATAATAGGTAAAGCTCGCATTTACCCTGTTATTCAGGAAATTCAAATCAAAACCTAATTCTGTTGACTTAATGAACTCTGGTTTTAGGTTTGGATTTAATTTGATATCACCGATACCGACTTCAGGTATTCCATTATACAAACCTGCAAATTTATAAACATCAAGTAATTGATAAGGCTTGGTGTCGTTACCTACGTTGGCATAACTAAACCTTACTTTACCAAAAGAAAGAATGTCTGATTCCATTAACTCACTAAACACAAATGACAGGTTTGCAGAAGGATAAAAATAGCTGTACGGGCTGGGCAATGTTGAAGACCAGTCACTTCTTCCTGAGATATCTAAATAAAGCATGCTTTTATATGCAACTTGTGCAAAACTGTAAAGAGAATTAACTTCCTTTTTAGGAATACTATATCTTGGAGAGTTATCCTCATTATCGGTATTAACAAAACTATAAATAAATGGAATTATAAAATGACTACCTGATCCACTCAGTGTAGCATTTTCATAATAACGAGTGTTTCCACCAACATTAAAGTTAAAATCAAAATCTTCATTTATCCTTCTTGTATAAGTTAGGAGGAAGTCAGCATTTCTTTCAATGATTTGACGGTCACTTCTGCTTACCGAACCATATCCGTAATGAACATGGTACATTGGGTATAGTCTGTAAAACTCATAATTATTTTTGTCATATCCCAGTCTAACGAAACCTGACAAATGTTTTGTGATGTCAACATCCATTTTTGCATATCCCATCAGGCGCCTTTTCTTGTCAGTATTTTCATTGTAATACTGGGTCCAGTATGGGTTTTGTGAGCCTGTTCCAAATGACCTTAATGTTCCGTCAGGATTTTTGTAATCTTTCAGGTCGTCTATGTTAACGTTTCGTGGTATGGCATAAAGTGCCATAACAGGATTGTCAGAGTTGTCGCCCATAAAGGGACGCTGGTCTGCATTTTGTTCGAAGTAAGTAATTTTAGCATCAAAATGCAACCAATCTGTTAAATCGGTATTGCCTCTTAAGTTAAAATTATTTTTAACCAGTTTGCTGTTCGGAAGAATCCCTTTGGCATCTGTATTTGTATAAGAGAACCTGATCGCACTTGCACCAACAACTTTATCAATTGAAACGCTATTAAAAATTGTTTGTCCTGTTTGGAAAAAATCCTTTACATTGTCCGGTTGGGCAACATAAGGCCTCATTTCATCGGTCCAGTATAACTGTTCCGAACCATCCAGTTTTCCTCCCCATGATCCAGTATTAGCCAAAACATCAGTAATGTCACTATATGGAACACCATTGGAACCCTGGCCATACTCATTCTGAAATTCAGGTAGAACTAAAGGCTTCTCCCATGTTGCACTACCATTGTACGAAATTCCCAATCCTTCTCTGGCTGTTCCTTTTTTTGTAGTAATAATGATAGCTCCATTGGCCGCTCTTGATCCGTAAAGAGCTGCAGCATTCGGCCCTTTCAAAACAGAAACATCTGCAATGTCATCAGGATTGATGTCTGATATCCCTGATCCATAATCTGTTCTGTCCCATTGTCCGGCTCCTGAAGCAATATTTCCAAGAGAGGAATTGTCGTAAGGAATACCGTCAACAATAATAAGGGGTTCGTTGTCGCCTGTAAGTGAATTTACACCTCTTAACAGGATCCTTGATCCACCACCTAATCCTGAACTTGAATTTACAATTTGTAATCCAGGTACTTTGCCGGATAATGCATTAATGAAATTTGTCTCACGGGAGTCAGTTATCTCCTTCCCCGATACATCATCAACAGCATAACCTAAAGATTTCTTTTCCCTGGTAACTCCAAGTGCCGTAACAACAAATTCGTCTAATGTCTCAGTTGAAGATTTTAGCTGAACATTAATAACACTTTGATTTCCGATTGTTACGTCTTGTGTTATCATACCTACAAAGGAAAACGATAAAATATCAGATCCTTCAGGGATAGATAATGAATATTTTCCTTCAGTATCAGTTATTGTTCCAACAGTTGTGCCTTTTACAATAACTGATACACCTGGGATTCCTAATCCATCATCTGCGCTTGTCACAGTTCCGGTTATTCTGGTTTGTGCAATTGCAAACTGCATGCCACAGAAAAACAAGAATGCAAGAAAAATAGTAACTTTTCTCATTTTACAAAATTTTAGTTAATACATAGATTTAAAATTAAACTATTAAATATATTTTTAGTGTTTTATATTGGCACAAAAATATTATTCAATTTGTTTAGAAACAATTTAAATTAATATAAATGGCAAATCTTAAGTGATTATCAAGTATTTGAGTATATTTATACTTATTTTTCTTCGAACTCAATTCTTATAGTGTCTTTATGATTCATGCCAAGTAAACTTGAAGCATTACCTTTATTTATTGCAATTTGTAATAAACCGGTCGAACTAAAAATTGCAAGAATCTCACCTTCAGGTGCGTCATTATAGGATTTATTAATTCGATTGATAATGTTTGTCCTGAAAAATATTGAAAACGCTCTGCCATTACCAACTTGTTTAAAAAGTTTTTCGGAAATATTCGTGATTAGATTTTCGTATGAATCAATATAGCTGACAATTCCTTTAATAAGATTTTTTTCGCTTACAGGTTCAAAAAGAATTTTCTGATTTATTGAATTTTTTAAATCACCGAGTTTTTCCAAATCCTCTCCATTTGCAAGCCTAACAGCAGCATTTACAAATCTGTCGCGTGTTGAAAATGTAAAATAATCAGAGTCCTGAAGAATATCCAATTCAATAATTTTATCGGGTTTTTTATTGAATATCAAAGAAAAGATCCCTGTATCGGTACCAATAAAATATTGCCCATCGATGAAAACAATTGTATGAGGATGAGTTGTTGATTCTTCAGTGTTAATTGCAATTATATGAATAGTTCCTTCAGGAAAATTTGTATAAGAATTTTTTATTATAAATGCAGCTTGTTCTATATTAAAAGGAGTTATATTATGCGAAATGTCGATAATTCTGGCTTCAGGTAATAATTTCAAAATTTTTCCTTTTACGGCTCCTAAATAATGATCTTTACTACCCCAGTCGCTTGTTAAAGTAATTATCGCCATTAATATTCTTTTACCTTTTTTTAAATTTCTGTTAATTTCAATTATATTTGTAAAAATCAAAATTACTAATAATAGTATATTGTTATGGTTTTTTTTTAATAATTTTGGAAATTTGATAATTGTTCACTAATTAATTTATTTGAAATTAATTTTAATAAAAGTTTTTATATGAGTGAAAAAACAATAAGTATTGGAACAACCAATCCTTTGGAAATTTATGGTGTAAATGATTCGAATATTGATAAAATTAAAATTATATTTCCTAAATTGAAAATTATAGCCCGTGGTGATATTGTAAAAGTTATTGGTGAGAAAGATGAAATATCATCATTTGTAAGAAAATTCGAATTGCTGTTATTATATTATGATAAGTTCGGAAAAATTACGGAGAAAGATGTAAGCCAAATTATGGAAACAGAAGATAATGGCCTGTTTGAAACTGTTAATGAAGGCGACTCAAATGTAATTTTACATGGCCGTTCGGGGATGATAATTAAAGCACGTACAAGAAATCAGTATAAAATAGTAAGCAGTTGTAATAAAAGTGATTTAGTAATTGCAGTTGGCCCTGCCGGTACAGGGAAAACCTATACGGCAGTTGCTCTTGCTGTCAAAGCTTTGAAAAACAAGGAGGTCAGAAGAATAATTTTAACAAGGCCGGCAGTAGAAGCAGGTGAAAATCTTGGTTTTTTGCCGGGAGACCTGAAAGATAAACTTGATCCTTATCTTCAGCCTTTATATGATGCACTGAGAGATATGCTTCCTACACAAAAACTTTTAACTTACCTTGAAGATGGTACAATTGAAATAGCACCTTTGGCTTTTATGCGCGGGCGGACACTTGATAATGCTTTTGTTATCCTTGACGAAGCTCAGAATTCAACTATTGCACAAATGAAAATGTATCTGACCAGAATGGGCCGTTCGGCAAAGTTTATTGTAACAGGTGATATTACTCAAATTGATCTGCCAAAAAATCAAACTTCGGGCTTGATCCATGCTATGAAAATTTTGAAAGATGTAAAAGGTATTAATCTTGTTTTTCTTGATGATAGCGATATTATTCGCCATAAATTAGTTACCAGAATAGTTAATGCTTACAAGAGTGAAAATAATAATCAGAGAAAAGCGACAGGGGAGATTGATGATTAGTGATTAGTGATTGATTGAAGCGACACATCTTTCCTTTTTTAGGAAAATAATATGAAAGAATGAAAGATTTCTTTTTTTAGTTTATTCATTTTAAACCTTTCTTAATTGCTTTTCTAATAATTTTAAATTTTAATTTGTAAAACAAAAGGTGTCAAAAGAATTATAAATACGTTCATATTTGCTTCATGATATTTGTTATATCTAACAAACAAATTTCCAAATTGAGTCCTATGGCCAATTTTTATTTTTCTAAAGCCGTAAAAAACAGAAAAATCTATGCCGGTATTAAAAAATTTGTAAGCGGATGTAAGTTGATTTATAGAAGCATATAATCCAAAATTTATATAAAAATTATTTGAAAAAAAATAACTTATAAATGGTTCGATTTTAGCTATTTCAAACAAAGTTTTTATTTTCTCAAAAGCCCAACCTTGCCCCTGATCAGCAACGAATTTATATGATGGCATATTAATAGATGTTTTAAATCCATATCCTGCTTGCAATTCTAAACCGTTTGCAAGTTTTGGATTAAATAATGCTGAAGGGCAATATGAAAAAGAAAGAAACTCCAAATTAATTGTACTTTGTCTTCTATCAAGTTTGTGATTATCTGTTGTTTTAATATTATCTTGTGAACAAACTGCTATAGAGTTAAGTATTATAAGTAGAAATATAAATGTTTTCATAAAGTAAGTAATACTGAGATAAAGATACAACTTTTTTTGAGGGGATTCATTATTTTCTTACTAATAATATTAATATCAAATAATCAATCTATTTTCATAACAGAGTCTTCATTTTATTGAATTTTAGGTGAGTGTTTTATATGCCTATAATGTTATTGACTCCAGGTCTTTAAAATAACACGGATAAGATTTATTAATTACTTCTTTATTAATTATTTTTATTTTGCCATCGGAAATAATATTTAAAACACCTCCCAACATTGCAATACGATGATCGTTATTGGAATCAATTGTTCCGGGACTTATTTTACCACCTGTTATTCTCATAACATCACCATCTGATTTTACTTTAATTCCCAATTTTGAAAGTTCATTTTTCAGAACCAAAGCTCTGTTGCTTTCTTTATGTGCCAACCGTGTAGCACCTTTAATTACTGAAGTTCCCACACAATTTGCAGCCAAAGCAGCTAAAGGTGGAAACAAATCAGGACAATGTGTAGCATCAAACTCAAAAGCCGACAATTTTTTTCGTTTAACAACTACTGAATTGGTTTTTATTTCAACTTCTGCTCCTGCTCTGATAATAGCATTAACAATTTCTTTATCAGCTTGTTTTGAATCGTTTTTCAAATTCAGCACCTCCATACTTCCTCCAATAGCTCCTGCAACCAGATGAAATGCTGCTCCACTCCAGTCACCTTCTATTGAATAATCACATGGATTATATTGTTTGTTTCCATCAATAATAAATTTCTGATAGTTTTCATTAATAATGTGAACACCAAAATGACTCATAATCTCTAAAGTCATATCGATATAAGGTTTGCTTTTTAAACTTCCTACTATTATTTCCGTTTTACCCTTAACAAGTGGCAAAGTAATAAGTAAACCTGATAATAATTGAGAACTTACAGATGCATCTATTACAAGATTACCGGATGTTAAGGGCCCTTTTATTACTAAAGGAGGTAGTCCGGCAACTGTTGTAACTTCGACACCCAATTGAGACAATGCCTGTTGAACAAAATCAACAGGACGTTTCAATAAAGAACCTTTTCCGGTAAGTATCACTTTTTTGTCGGTTAATCCTAAAATGGGACTAAGCATTCTTATTGCCAAACCCGACTCGCCTACATTATAACTATCTTTATCGAATTGTAAATTTGTAGCATTGATAATTACCTGATTGCTTTCTTCTGTAACTTTTGCTCCCAGTTGTTGAACTAAATTTTTAACTGCGATAGCATCATTACACCATGAAACGTTATGTAACACAGTTGTTCCTTTAGCTAATAAACCTATGAGCATTGCCCTTTGCAAATAACTTTTTGATGCTGGGGCTAATAATATTCCGCTAATTTTCATCTGAATATATTTTTGTAGTTAATTCAAATTTAATGGATTACATTTTATCAATACAAGATATAGAAATTGGAAATTTGGTCTTCTCATGATTTCTAATTTCCATTTTCAAGTTTCATTAATAATCATGCTCCTTTGTATTTAATATCAATCATGGATGTTTCATATATTATCAATCTCATTCTTGATTATATTCACTACTTGTTTAATTGATCTGTCATCAGTATTAATAAAGATATCACAATTTCGAAAATACAAATCTTGTCGCTTTGAAAACATTTCTTTTATTACCTGGTTTTTATTATTGTTATTTAATAAAGGCCGCTTATCATTATTGATTCTGCTATTAATAGTATCTTCAGAGGCATAAAGCCAAAAAGATAAAAAATTTTTCTTTATAAAATATGAATTTTCAATGACAATTCCTCCTCCGGATGAGACAATACATTTCTCCCTTAATTCCGACAATTCAAATAATATCCTTGTTTCCATTTTACGAAAATAGGACTCTCCTTTTATTTTAAATATATCCTTAACAGAAAGGTTTTCACTTTGTTCTATCAATTCATCCGTGTCATAATAGTTATAAGAAAGTTGCTCTGCAAGTAATTTGCCAACAGTTGTTTTGCCAACAGCCATAAAACCTATTAAAATTATTTTTTTCATAAAATTAAAATCGACAATAAGTTAATGTTCATTCATTACCTTAACCTGATGACTAATAGACTCTTGGTGGATAGCTTTAAAAATCTTATTAATCAATTCTTTACTTAATCCTTTGCTTTTTCCTTTTTGGATAATATTATTAATTATTTCCTCCCATCTTATGTTTTGCAATATTGTAATTTTATTTTTTTTCTTATAATCACCGATTTTTTCTGAAATTTTCATTCTTTGTTCCAAACTAACAAGAATTTGGTCATCAAGAATATCAATTGTGTTTCTTAAATCTCCCAATTTGTCTAGTAATTTCGAATTATCAATTACAGGATTTCTAATTATTAAGCGATTTAATAATTCAACTAATTCATTGGGCGTTATTTGCTGGTTTGCGTCGCTTAATGCTTCATTTGGATTAACATGAGATTCAATCATTAATCCATCAAAATTCAAATCCATAGCTTGCTGTGATAGTTCGTATAGCAAATTAGTATTTCCTCCCATATGACTGGGATCATTTATTATTGGAATATCGGGAAAGCGTGATTTTATATCAATTGGAATTTGCCACTGAGGTAAATTCCTATAAATTGTTTTTTCATAATTAGAAAAACCTCTATGAATTACACCAATTTTTCTAATTCCGGCATTATAAATGCGCTCAATGGCACCTATCCATAATTCTAAATCCGGATTTATCGGATTTTTTATTAAAACAGGAACATCAATGCCATATAATGCATCAGCTATTTCTTGTATTGCAAAAGGGCTGGCCGATGTTCTGGCACCAATCCATAAAATATCCACCCCAAACTTTAATGCTTCATAAACATGTTTAGCATTAGCAACTTCGGTTGCAACAGGCAAACCCGTTTCTTTTTTTACTTTTTTTAACCAAGCCAGGCCTTTTAAATCAACGCCTTCAAAAAAGTTAGGACGTGTACGGGGTTTCCATATTCCTGCTCTGAAGACATCTACTTTTCCGATTTTCGCTAGTTCCGTTGCAGTTTTCAAAACCTGTTCTTCGGTTTCGGCACTACATGAACCTGCAATTAAAAAAGGGCGATTTATTTCTTTTTTTAATCCCCAATTATGTAATCCTAAAATTTTCATTTTCTCATTCGTTTTTTAACAATTTATTTATAAAATTTTCTGAATTTTATTTGACTTATTTATTAATTCTCCTAAATAATCAAGTTTATTATTACTGATTGAATACCGAAAATCATTTAATTTTTCAATGTAAGTATCAATTACTTCAATAATAAAATTTGAATTTTGCTCAAAAATAGGCACCCACATTTCGGATGAGCTTTTTGCCAAACGTACTGTTGATTCAAAACCACCACTTGCAAGGTTTAGAATGTTTTTCTCGTTTTTTTCTTTTTCGAGTACGGTTAAAGATAAAGCAAATGAAGAAATATGCGATATATGAGAAACATAAGCAGCACTAATATCGTGTTGATAAGAATCCATATATAAAATATTCATATTTAATTTTTTATACATTTTCTCAACTATATTTAAGGCGTATGCGGAGCTGTATTCTCTATCACAGATAATTATATTTTTATTGTCGAATAAATGATTTTCTGCGGCTAAAGGGCCTGAAAATTCAGTCCCTGCCATAGGATGGGATGCTACATATTTTTTTCTGTTTTCATGACCCTTAACAATTTTATTAATTCCTGATTTTGTTGAACCAACGTCAGTTACAATTTTGTTTTTGTTTCCAACAATAGTTAGAATTTTAGGCAAAATATCTTTAATTACATTTACCGGTGTTGCAACTATTATTAAATCAGATTTCTCTATTGCAATATCTAACTTGTGAATTTCGTCAACTATTCTGTTTGATAAAGCAATGAAGCTGTGCTGCAAATTATTATCAATACCAATAATTTTCTCTGTAAATTTTCTCTTTTTTAGATCTAATGCCATTGAACAGCCAATTAAACCTAATCCAATAATTGTTACAGTCATTCTTAATGAAATTTATAATTTGTGTGGTCGCTAATTCCCTCTTCTCTTATCGAATTAATAGTACTTACAAAATTGCCTGTTCTGCGTAATACCCTTCTAAATGTATTTGTATCGTTGCATAAAGATATTCTTATATATCGATCACCGTTAGAACCAAAAACACTTCCCGGAGTAATAAAAACTTTCTCTCTTTTCAAAAACAAATCAGAAAAATGTTCGGACGATTCAAAATTCCTGCAAATTTTTGCCCAAACAAACATTCCTACCTGGTCTTTGTAATATTCGAATTTTAGTTTGTCTAAGATTTTATAAACGATCTCTCTTCTTTCAGCATAAATTTTATTAATATCATTATACCATTGATTACCACTTAATAGAGCCTCTGATGCTGCTGACTGAATTGGTTTAAACATACCGGAATCCATATTGCTTTTTACTTGTAAAACTGATTTTATATAATCTGCATTTCCTGCAAGCATCCCAACACGCCACCCAGCCATATTATGAGATTTACTCAATGAATTTAACTCTAAAGCAATTTCTTTATCATGATCTATTTCAAGAATGCTTAATTGTTTGTTGTTTAAAATAAAACTGTACGGATTATCATTGACTACAAGAATATTGTTTTTTATACCAAAGGAAATAAGATTTTCAAATAAATTTTTATTAGCATTTGCTCCTGACGGCATGTTTGGGTAATTTACCCACATAATTTTTACACCTGACAAATCCATTTTGCATAGCATATCAAAATCGGGATACCAATTGTTTCTGTCTATTAAATCGTAATAAACAACCTCTGCACCAACAAGTTTAGAAACAGCCGCATATGTAGGATATCCTGGATTTGGAACCAATACTTTATCAAGAGGATTAAGAAAAGCCATTGAAATATGCATTATTCCTTCTTTTGAACCGATTAATGGTAGAATCTCAGAATCAGCATCCAAACTAACATTAAAATGGTTTTTATACCACCTCGAAAAAGAATTTCTTAATTCATTAACTCCCGTATAGGATTGGTAAGAATGATTCTCACTTTTAAGACTCTCCTTAACTAATTTAAAAGTAGTTTTTTCGTCAGGCGGTAAATCAGGACTACCAATTCCTAAATTAATAATTTCTCTTCCGTTCTTTCTCATTTTATCTATTTCATTAAGTTTTTTCGAGAAATAATATTCTGTTACAGAATTTAATCTGACGGCAGGTAGAATTTTCATAATATAAAATTTTGTAAGCAATTATATATAAGTCATTTTCTTTATTTATTTTTTGGATGTGAGAGCTTTTTTATATTCCCCCAAGATTAGTAATTCCGCTGTTAATGGTTTAATTGCATCTAATGACAATCTGTATTTCTTATAATCTGTAAAAACCAAGTCAGTATAAAACAAATACTCCCATTCTTTTCCAATAATTGGTAATGATTGAATTTTTGTGAGATTTATATTATAAAAAGCTTGAACAGATAATACTTGAGATAAACTTCCTACATTGTGGGGTAGGTTAAAACAGATAGTGGCTTTATTAATATCACTATTCTCTGCATTGCATTTATAATTAACTTCATCAGAAATCACTAAAAACCTTGTGAAATTCCTATTATTCGTTTCGATGCCTTTGGCAAGAATCTCCAAGTTATACATATTTGCTGCTAATTCGCTTGAAATGGCAGCAATATTTTTCAAATTTTTCTCATTTATTATTTTGGCGCTTAAAGCAGTATCTTCAGAATCTATTAATCTTATACCGTTTCTTCTGAAAGAATTTAAGAAAGCCTGGCACTGTTGTATTGCCATAGGATGTGAATGTATTTCAACAATATCTTCAATTTTTTGACCGGATAAGCCAACAAGATGTTGTTCTATCCTTAAATATACTTCACCTATTACCTTTAAGTCTGAGTCTTTTAACAGGGCATAATTTGGAATAATACTTCCTGCTACTGAATTTTCAATTGCAACAACACCAAAATCAGAATCCTTATATTCCAAAGTGTCGAATAGATCATTAAATGTATTACATTGAATAATTTCAATTTCATTTTTCTTGAAATATTTTCTGGCAGCGATTTCATGGAAAGAACCTGCAACTCCTTGTATTGAAACTTTTATCATTTTTTATCATTAATTTTTAAGCAAAAAAAAAAGTTCCGAGAAACTCAGAACTTTTTTTAATTTTTTTTATTTAGTAATACACAATATTATGTTCCAAGCCTTATTAAGTAATAATAAAACCAGAAATAAAAATATTGTGTATTTAAAATGCCTATCATAAGTAGTACTTTTTCTAAAATTTTTGCAAGAATACAAAATTTTTATTTACAAGAAAAAAAATTATTGATTAGTAATTTAAAAAGTAATTGTATTTTCGCACCCAGAAATGAAAAAATTAAATATAAATATTCAGTGGTGGAACTTAGATGAATGAATCTGAGGAGCAACCGCTATATAATTAATAATATTAAAAAGGCCCGCTTCTTGCGGGTCTTTTTTTTTATATAATAATGATGAAAATAAGCACAAATATTCAAATAACGACAAATGCAATGCACAACATTTGGTGGTGGTACTTATTATGATTAAAAATTTGAGAAGAACAAGCTTATAATACCTAATACATTAAACCAAAGCCTGCTTCTCGCAGGCTTTTTTTATTTACTAAAAATGAAAAAGAAAAAAATATACACAACCCATTTGAAAATAATTGCAGATCTGCTTACACCTGTTGGTGTGTACAGCAAATTACGTGATCATTATCCCCATTCCCTGCTACTGGAAAGTGCCGACTATCACGACAGATCCGACAGTAAAAGTTTTATTTGCCTGGAACCTATAGCCGGATTTGAAGCAAGTAAAAGCGAATATATTATTAAATATCCCGATGAAGAAGAACTAAATTATCATGCCGAAAAACCTTCAGAAGTCCTGAAAGCCTTTTGCAACTTTGTCGACAACTTTGAGGCAATAGAGAATGGCCTTCCCTTTAGCAGTTGTGGGCTATTTGGTTATTCCTCCTTTGAGGCAGTGGAGTATATGGAAGACATTGTTATGAGCAATCCGGCTGGAGAAGCTAAAAACAATCCTGACCTGAAATACCAGCTCTTTCGTTTTGTACTGGTTTTCGACCATTTTAAAAACGAACTGTACATTACACAAAACGATCTCGACAAACCGGAAATATCCGACAAGCACCTTCTAATGTTTAAAGGGCTCCTACGGCTAAATAGTTTCCCCGGTTTTAAATTTTATATGAAGGAGTCTGAAACATCTGAAATAAGCGATGATCAATTTAGAGAATATGTTACAAAAGGTATTGCTCACTGCAAACGTGGTGATGTGTTTCAATTGGTACTCTCCCGGGAATTTAAACAAAGGTTTAAAGGAGACGATTTTAACGTTTATCGTAGCCTTCGATGTATTAATCCTTCGCCTTACCTGTTTTACTTCGACTATGGCGACTTCAAAATTTTCGGATCTTCGCCTGAATCCCAGCTGCAAATTGAAGAAGGTATAGCCTACATCAATCCTATAGCTGGTACGGTATTGCGAAGTTCCAATCCTAATGAAGACGAAGAGCAGGCACGGAAACTTACAAATAATCCAAAGGAAAATGCCGAACATGTAATGCTGGTGGATTTGGCCCGGAACGACCTGAGCAAAAACTCCGAAGTGGTTACAGTTAGTACTTATGCCGAAATTCAATATTTTTCTCATGTTATACACATGGTTAGCAGGGTAAGTGGCCGCCTTCAACCTGAAAAAAAAGGGCTTGAAATTTATTCCGATACTTTTCCTGCCGGAACACTTTCAGGAGCTCCCAAATACCGCGCTATGCAAATTATTGATGATACAGAGACTGTTTCCCGGAATTTTTACGGAGGGGCATTAGGATTTTTGGGATTTGATGGAAGTATTAATCATGCCATCATAATAAGGTCGATACTTAGCAAAAACAATGTATTAACTTATCAGGCCGGGGCAGGAATTGTAGCTGATAGCACTCCCAATGGGGAATTACAGGAAGTAAACAATAAAGTTGCTGCCTTGAGAAAAGCGATAATTAAAGCAGAAAACTTATGAGATTATTAGTAATAGATAATTACGACAGTTTCACCTATAACCTGGTGTATATACTACGTCAGAATGAAATTGATTTTAAGGTATACCGTAATGATAAGGTCACTTCAGAGCAGGCAGAAAAATTTGATGGAATCCTTTTGTCGCCAGGACCAGGTATCCCTGAAGAAGCAGGAAACATGCCAGCCATTATCGACCGATGTTCAGGCAAAATACCAATCCTTGGAATTTGCCTTGGACACCAGGCCATTGCGCAACATCTGGGTGGAAAACTTATCAATAAATCAAGAGTTTATCACGGATTACAAACACCAATTCGTCTGTTGAAAAATGAGTACCTCCTTTTCAAAAATATTCCAAAGAAGTTTTTGGCAGGGCGCTATCATTCTTGGGAAGTGAGAAGAGAAGACCTGCCCGGCACAATTGAGATTACTGCAGTAGATGATCAAAACAGCATTATGGCAATTCAGCATCAGCACTTACAGTTGTTTGGTTTGCAGTTTCACCCGGAAAGTATAATGACACCTGAAGGAGCTGTTATGATTAAAAATTTTATTCAAATATGTAAATGTAATATAACATGAAATGAGTATAAAAAAATCAAAATATATGAAAAATATACTGGAATATTTATTTGATCATCACTGTCTGAGCAGGTCTGAAGCCAATAATGTTTTAGGGCAAATTTCAGAAGGGAAATTTAATTCCAGCCAAGTATGTGCGTTTCTTACTGTATTTAAAATGCGAAGCATAACTGTAGATGAACTCATTGGTTTTAGGGATTGCCTGCATGAACGATGTATTCCCATCGATCTTAGCGATTTTAATCCGATGGACCTTTGTGGTACCGGAGGTGACGAAAAAAACACCTTCAACATCAGTACCCTGGCTTCATTCGTAACTGCCGGTGCAGGAGTTAAGGTTGCCAAACATGGTAATTATGGTGTTAGTTCATCTTGCGGCTCATCTAATGTCATGGAGCACCTGGGGTATAAATTTACCAATGATCCTGACCGATTGAAACGCCAAATTGATACCAGTGGTATTTGCTTCCTGCATGCCCCGCTTTTTCATCCGGCGATGAAGGAGGTTGCCCCGATACGAAGGGATATAGGTGTCAAGACCTTTTTTAATATGTTAGGCCCCATGGTTAATCCCTCTTTTCCAAAAAGACAAGTAGTGGGGGTGTTTTCTTTGGAATTACAACGTTATTACAAGTATATTTATGAGCAGGATAATATAGATTATCAGATAGTACACTCCATGGATGGATATGACGAGATTAGCCTTACAGCTGATACCAAAGTTATTGGCCCCGAGAAGGAATATCTCCTCAGGCCAACAGATGTTACTTCACAAATAATTACACAGGTATCGCTATATGGTGGAAATGACATTGCTGAATCGACAAGACTTTTTAAAAACATCCTTGAAGGTAAGGGCACAGTTGAACAAAATATTGTTGTAATCGCTAATGCAACATTGGCTATTCAATGTTGTTATCCTGAAAAATCATTTTCCGAATCCATGGCTCTCGCTACAGAATCACTTGAAAGTGGCCGTGCCAACAATGTACTTCAAACACTTTTATCATTATGAGCATATTAAAACAAATCACAGCTTCCAAAAAAAGTGAAATAGAGCTTAACAAAGCAATCAAACCTATCAAGTTGCTGGAGCGCAGTATTTATTTTGAAACCAATGTGGTTTCCATGAAGCATTATTTATTGCGTAAAGACAAAGTAGGGATCATTGCTGAAATAAAGCGTAGTTCACCAAGTACCGGAGAACTAAAGAATAATCTGGATATTGAAAAACTTAGCATTGGCTATATGCAGGCAGGTGCTACTGCCCTTTCGGTCTTAACCGATCAGAATTATTTTGGAGGAAGCAATGATGATCTTACGATAGCGCGTAAGTTTAATTATTGTCCCATTCTCCGAAAGGATTTTATTATTGATGAATACCAACTGGTAGAAGCCAAAAGCATTGGTGCTGATTGCATACTGTTAATAGCAGCATGCCTAACACCTCCTAAATGTATTGAACTTGCTGCTTATGCCAAAAGTCTGGGATTAGAAGTACTGCTTGAGGTTCATAATAATACAGAGATTAATACTCATCTAAACATTCATGTGGATATTGTTGGTGTAAACAATCGGAACTTACATGATTTTAAAACCAGCATCGACACCAGTATTGTTTTGGCAGAACTTATTCCCAATGATTTTGTAAAAATCAGTGAAAGTGGAATACATGAGGCAGTTCAAATCATCAAGCTTCAACAATTTGGATTTGAAGGCTTTTTGATCGGTGGGTATTTCATGAAACATGCCAGGCCTGACGAGGCCTGTAAAGAACTCATAGTCAAACTTCAAAATCCTGCGGAATGAAACTTAAAGTCTGCGGAATGAAGTATCCCGAAAACATTGAGGCTGTAGCACGCCTGAAACCGGACTACATGGGTTTTATATTCTATCCTAATTCAGTGCGTTATGTGAATATTCATGAAATTAAAAAAACAGTTACAAGCCTTGAAAAGAACATCACAAAAGTCGGTGTATTCGTAAATAATACTGTTGATGAAGTTGTTAAGACTTGCCAGAAGCTTCAGCTTAACTATGCACAATTGCACGGCCATGAGTCACCCTTATATACTACACAAATTAAAACAGCAGGAATACATGTTATAAAGGCTTTTCAAATAAACGCAGGTTTTGATTGGAACCATATCAATGACTTTAAGGATTATGTCGACTTTCTTTTGTTTGATACTCCTTGTCCGCAATACGGTGGAAGTGGACAAAAATTCGATTGGGAACTCCTCAAAAAATACCGGGGAGAAACACCTTTCTTTTTAAGCGGAGGTATTGATGTAGAAAATGTATGTCAAATAAATAAATTATCCTTTCCCCAACTATGGGGAATAGATGTTAACAGCCGTATAGAGTCGGCTCCGGCCACAAAAGATATAAAACGTCTGGAATTATTGATAAACGAATTGGAAAATGAATAACAATTATCAAGTAAACAAAAACGGATTTTATGGTGAATTTGGCGGAGCATTTATTCCTGAAATGCTCTATCCCAATGTAGAGGAATTAAAACGATCATACCTTGAAATACTGGAGTCGGACGAGTTTCAAAAGGAATTCAGTCAGCTTCTGCAGGATTATGTTGGACGTCCTACGCCTTTATATTTTGCAGAACGCCTTAGTCGTCAATACAATACCAATATCTATCTGAAACGAGAGGACCTTTGTCATACAGGAGCACATAAAATCAATAATGCAATTGGGCAGATACTGCTGGCTAAAAAACTGAATAAAAACAGAATAATTGCTGAAACCGGGGCAGGGCAGCATGGCGTAGCTACGGCAACTGCCTGTGCCATTGTGGGAATGGAATGTGTGGTGTATATGGGGGAAAAAGACATCGGACGCCAGGCTCCGAATGTAGCCTGGATGAAAATGCTTGGTGCAAAAGTAATCGGTGTTAGAAGTGGGAGCCAAACCCTGAAGGACGCTACAAATGAAGCCATCCGCGATTGGATAAATCATCCGATAGATACTTATTATATTATTGGTTCAGTTGTTGGGCCACATCCCTATCCCGATTTAGTTGCACGACTTCAATCTGTAATCAGTAAGGAAATTAGAAACCAATTGTATCGTCACCCAACTCACATCATAGCATGTGTGGGGGGTGGAAGCAATGCAATTGGTGCCTTTTATCATTTCCTGGAAAATAATGATGTACAACTTGTTGGTGTTGAAGCCGCAGGAATGGGTATCAATACCAACCAATCAGCAGTTACTTTAGCTTTGGGAAGTACCGGGGTGTTGCATGCTTGTATGACAAAAGTATTACAAACTCGTGACGGGCAGGTGGTGGAACCTTACAGTATCTCAGCCGGCCTGGATTATCCGGGCATTGGACCTCAACATGCGCATTTGTATAAAACCGGGCGAGTGCATTATGGAAGTGTAACTGATCAGGAAGCTTTAGATGCAGCTTATCTGTTAGCCAAAACAGAAGGTATAATTCCTGCACTGGAGTCAGCACACGCATTGGCTTATCTTGAAAAAATGAAATTTCAAACAACAGACCGGATTGTAATTAATTTAAGTGGACGGGGAGACAAAGACCTGGACACTTTTATAAAACATTTAAAATCATGACCATTCAGGAAATATTTAAACAACCCCCAAGGCCACTTCTTAATATCTACTTTACAGCAGGTTTTCCGAAACTCAACAGCATGCCTGTTCTTTTGGAAACACTGGCTGAATCTGGTGTAGATATGGTAGAAATCGGTATCCCTTATTCTGATCCGTTAAGCGATGGCCCGATTATTCAAAATAGTAACTCCCTTGCGCTTAAAAACGGCATAACTCTCAATATGATCTTTGAACAATTAGTGGAAAATCCAACAGATATCCCGAAAATCATGATGGGTTATTTTAATACGGTATTGCAATACGGTATGGAGCAATTTTGTCAAAAATGCGCTCATACCGGGGTCAGTGGAGTAATTCTGCCCGACCTCCCAATTGAAATCTGGATTGATCAATATAAACCAACTTTTGAAAAATACGGTTTAAGCAACATTTTTCTGATCACCCCTGAAACTTCCGATGACCGCATTCGCTATATCGATAGTCATAGTTCTTCTTTTATATATGCAGTCAGTAGTTCAGGTACAACCGGAAGAAACCAGGGTTTCAGGAGAGCTGAAAAGTATTTGAAACATATTAACGGGCTTTCTTTAAATCATCCGGTTATGGTAGGTTTTAATATCAGCAATGCTGATGATTTTACTTATGTCTGTAAATATGCCCAGGGTGGTATTATTGGTAGTGCCTTTATAAAATACATTGAGAATAGTAATGATATTACATACGATACAAAGCAATTTGTATCGTTAATCACAAAAAAATGATCAAATGATTATTCAATTAAAACAAGAAATAACAAGACAAAAAAAGAGTGCTTTGAATGACACTTTAAATAAGTTGAATATTCCATTTTATCCTGTTCAAACCCAGGAGGGACAATATTTGGTTTGTACCCCCGAATATGATTTTGATATCCGTCGGATTGGCCAGATGGATGGTATCCGTGATGTTCACCGGGTAAGCGGCACTCACAAAATGGTAAGCAATAAATGGAAAGTGAATCCAACGGTGATTGAATTCGGGGATGGCACTTTTATCGGCTCCAATGAACTCACCGTTATGGCCGGGCCATGTAGTATAGAAAGTGAAGAGCAAATTGAAGAAATAGTTGTTCAACTGAAAAAACAAGGTGTAAAGTTTATGCGTGGCGGTGTGTATAAACCACGTACTAGTCCTTATAGCTTCAAGGGATATGGAATGGAAGGCCTCAGGTTTTTTTATAAGGTATGCAAAACTAATGATATAAAAATCATTACTGAGGTGATGGAAACAGGACAAATTGAAAGCATGTTGCCATATGTTGATATATTCCAGGTAGGGGCCAGGAATTCTCAAAATTTCAATCTTTTGGAGGCACTTGGAAAAATAGATAAGCCGGTTTTGATTAAACGTGGGATCAGTGGAAGCATTGATGAGCTACTCTATTCTGCTGAATATGTTTTTAAAAATGGAAATGAAAAACTTATCCTTTGCGAGCGAGGTATCCGAACTTTTGAAAAAGCCTACCGGAATACACTTGATCTCAATGCTGTACCCATTCTGAAGGAGAAATCTCATTTGCCGGTCATTGTTGATCCTTCTCATGGCATAGGCATCCGCCGGCATGTAATACCTATGGCAATGGCCAGTGTTGCTGCCGGGGCAGACGGATTGATTTTGGAAGTTCACAAGACCCCTGAAAACGCTGCTACTGACGGTCAGCAAACACTTGACTTCAACGAGTTTGAATTACTGATGGAAAAGATAAATGACTTTAAAAAGATTTTTTCTTAATGAAAATTTTTATAGTACAATTCTTAAGCTAAATAATTCTATAACACCCGGATAAATTTTGAGAGGATTACTTATCTGGTACAAATAATTTTGTTAATTAGTTTTTTCGATTCTGTTTGGATAATGTAAAAATATATCCCTGGTTTTAGAAAACTGCCGTTTAGCGTTATTTGGTTTTTTCCAGCAATTCGATAACCAGAAAAAACATTCTCAATAAACATACCATTTATATCAAATAAATCAATTTTAACATTCTCCGAATTAAGCAAATTAAATTGAATAACTGTGGATTCTGAAAAGGGATTAGGGAAATTGCTTGTTTTGGGAACAATATCAATATTTGATGTTTCATTAATTCCTAAATTTCCACCTGTACTGGTCTTTAAAATTGTACCCCGACTACCTGCAATCCATCCAGTATTATTATCAATAAAGTAAACTGAATTTAGGTGATTATTAGTATTTGTTTGTTTTTGATACCAGTTTTCACCACCATCAGTTGTATGCAAAAGCAACCCATATGATCCTGCTGCCCAACCATTTGTATTATTCTGCATAAATATATCAGTTACACTGTAATTAACATCACTAACATGGCAATTCTGTAGTTCCCATAATTCTCCACCATTAATTGTCTTGTAAATTGTAGAATTTCTACCACCAACAAACCAACCAATGTTTTCATTTACAAAATAAATATCATTTAATGTTTTTTCTAAAAGATTCGGTAAAAACTCCCAGTTTCCTCCACCATCCTCTGTTTTAAGCATTAAAGCATTATACCCTACCGCCCATCCTTTGTTCTCGTTTACAAAATGAACTGAGTTAAGATAAGTACAGAAATTACTATGAATGTATTGTTGGCTCCAATTATCGCCCCCATCAATTGTATTTAAAATATAACCCTTATGGCCAACTACCCAGCCCAAATTCTCATCAAGAAAAAAAATCGAATATAAAGATGAAGTTATTCCGGTTTCTTGTTGTTCCCAGTTTTCACCTCCATTTGAGGTTTTTAAAACAATTCCATTACTTGCAGCAATATAAGCAATATTTGGATTTACAAATTGGATAGAATATAATTTTTCATCCGGAAAATGATGAGATGGAAACCATTCATCTCCTCCGTTGTTCGTTTTAAGAATGTAACCATCGTATGATGATACTGCCCAACCTGTATTAACACTTGTAAATATTATCTCATTAATTGAGTTATAATTTGGATCACTTGATAGATAATCCCAGTTTTGCCAGCCATTTGTGCTATGTAAAATTATACCACCATATCCTACAATATAAGCCTTATCATTATCGACTATTTCGCTAGAGAAGAACGTTTTATTAAATTCATCAATAATTGACCAGTTTAATCCACCATCCATGGTTCGTAATATTACTCCACTACGTCCAATTGCACAACCTCTATCAGAATCAATCATTGATATTTCAAATAAAGATTCATCACATCCGGAATTGATGATTTGCCAATTATTTCCACCATCAGTTGTTTTGAGAATTTTACCGTTATCACAAGAAACCCATCCTTCATTCTCATTTATGAAATAAACAGATATTAAATCCTCCACTGGAAAGTTCTTCTGAATAGTCCATGTAATACCTCCATCCTCCGTTTGATAAATAAAATCATTGTTAACCCCCCAACCTTTATTCTCATCAATAAAAAAAATGGAACCCAATGACTTATTATTAGGCAATACTTGATGCTCCCAGGTTTCAAATCCATCAGTAGTACGTATTAAAGTATTAAGCCCACCAATTAACCAACCCTGATTATCATTTATAAAGAATACTTTCCATAAGTCAATATATGTGAAATTTTCGACCTTAAACCACGAATTTCCTCCATCAGTTGATTTCAATAAAGCACCTTCTGATCCAGCAATATACCCTATATCAGCATTTGGAAAACAAATAGATCTTAGGTCGTTGGAAGTAGGTGATTTTAATATATTCCAATTAATACCACCATCGGAAGATTTGATTATTGTACCTACGTGTCCGACAGCTAATAAATTTTGCTCATCAATCACGGCAATATCTCTCAAAGGATTTCCCTGTGGTAATGGATTCTGCCAGTTCCATTGTGCAGAAATACTACCTGTTAAATAAATAAAAACTAATAAAAGGAGTAGTTTTTTCATAATCGTAAAAGCTAATTTTAAGATTTGTCTTATGATTCCAAATAAACAGTTAACATATAGGACAAATGTACACAAAAGAAATGTTATTTAAATAAAATATTTGCATAGAACAAATTGTCTTCACCTAAAGTTCCTGATTATCTGCCCAATACAAGTGGTTGAAACGACCTTTTATTTCAATTTAATCCAATATTTCTTTTATAAATTTTTCAACAATTTCGGTTTAATTGACTCCAATAATTCAGCAAGTTTTCCGGTTAATTCCTTTCTCGAAAAATTTTCAATTCCTGTGCTTTCTGAAATGAGCTTTTTGTTTTTAAATAAATTATAATATTCTAAGATATTGTTTTTTAGTTTATTTACCTCCGAAAAATCACTTATTAAACCTGAATTTGTTTGCTTTAGAATTTTTGCTGCATCTCCGTCACAAGGCCCGATGCAGATAATTGGACGCTTTGCGGCAAGGTATTCGAAAAATTTTCCGGTAAGTATCATTTTTGCATTGGGTGTATTATTGATCAATAATAATAATACCTGAGATTGTTTCTGAACTTTTATAACTTCATTGTGCTGCATATAGTCAATCTTATTTACAAATTTGTCAAGTTCAAAATGTTCGATTGATTGAGAAACAGAAATATCCACTTTACCGACAAATTTAATTTCAAGATCATCTTTGAAACCTGGCTCAGATTCAATTAATGAACTTAAAACCTTCCAAAAAACAATTGGATTTCTGGTTTTTACCAAAGAACCAATATGTGCAATACTAAATTTTTTATCCATAGACAGTTCCTCATCCTGATTCAAATCATCCGGATCAAAACCATTTGTAATTATTTCATAATCTCTATCGAAAATTTTCTTAAAATCATCAGCCATCCCATTGCTTATAACAACTACTTTATCGGCATTTTGTAAAACCGAATGTTCCAGCTTATGATGATATTTGTCAGCGAACCGGGTTAATTTCAAATCTTTATAAAAATCAATATTTGTCCATGGGTCACGAAAATCAGCCAGCCATGGAATGTTGAATTTCTTTTCTAATTTCATTGCAATCAAATGCATACTATGAGGCGGGCCAGTTGACACCATTGCATCAATATGATTATTTTCAATATAATTACTTAGAAATTTTATGGAGGGTTTTATCCAGAATTTTCTTGCATCGGGAATAAAAAAATTTCCTCTGATCCAAACCGAAATGCTTTCAGTAAGTTTTGGTTTTGTATCCTCGCTTAAAAAACCAGCACTTATTTTCTTTTCTTTCTCCTGCCCGATAAATTTTTTATAGGCCGAATATGGTTCCCAAACCGGTGTTTTTAAAATTGAAATATTATCAGGTACATCGTTTTGCAAGGAATTATCATGCTCCGGAAATTCAGGATTTTCGGGAGTGTAAATTATAGGTTCCCAATTAAAATCTCTAAGATATTTAACAAATTTCAACCAACGCTGAACCCCGGCTCCACCACTTGGTGGCCAGTAATAAGTTATTATAAGAACTTTTTTTTTCATCAAAAATTCAAAATTAATTGAAGTCAAAAGTAAGGATAAATGCGAATCATGGGTGAAAAAGGATAAATAAATGTAGGAAGGTTTTGTGTTTCGGGTTTGGATTTGTGTTCCCAATATTCTCACTATTTCCCCTTATTTTCTGCCATTTTCATTCACACTTTTAATAAATATTTCATAAATTTGTGTAGTGATGAATTTAATAAATAAATTGCAGTCATCAGAAAATAAATATTTGAACTATGAAAAAAGCAGATTTTTATAAAAAACTTGATGGCCAAAAAGTTCAGTGTTTGCTTTGTCCACATCAATGTGTTATTCAGGAGAATAAAAGAGGTGTATGTAAAGTCCGGAAAAATTTTGATGGTGAATTGATTTCAGAAAACTATGAAAAAGTTTGTTCAATGGCTTTCGATCCGATTGAAAAAAAACCTCTATATCATTATTTTCCGGGAAGAATTATTTTCTCGGTAGGAAATATCGGTTGTAACCTGAATTGTCAATTTTGCCAAAACTGGGAAATTTCACAGACAAGTGTTGACGAATACGGGTATCTAAGAAATTCCACACAGGAAGAAATTGTTTCCTCAGCAAAAAGAAAGAATAATATTGGAATTGCTTACACCTATAACGAACCAACAGTTTGGTTTGAATTTATGCTTGAAATTGCAAAACTAGCCGCCGAAAATGAGCTTAAAAATGTGATGGTTACAAACGGATTTATCAATCCCGAACCTTTGGAAAAACTCTTGCCATATATTGACGCGTTTAGTGTTGATTTGAAAGCCTTTACAAATGAGTTTTATAAACAATATACTTTTTCGAAAATTGAGCCGGTTAAAAAAAGTATAAAGGAAATTCATAAAAACAATAAACATTTGGAAATAACTAATTTGATTGTAACAGATTTGAATGATAAAAAAGAAAACTTTGAAGAAATGGTAAAGTGGATATCAGGTGAAACCGGCAGAGATACGGTACTTCATATTTCACGATATTACCCGACTTATAAACTTAAAAACCCACCGACATCTGTTGAAACTTTAATTGAATTCAATGACATTGCAAAACAATACCTTGATTATGTTTATCTTGGAAATGTAAATCTGGATTCCGGAAATGATACAATTTGTAGTAATTGCGGAAAAACACTTATAAAAAGAAAAGGATATTTTGTTGACATTGTTGCTGGTGACAAAGAAGGGAATTGTGATAATTGTGGAAATAGGATAGTTAAAGTTTCATGAATAGAACGCGGATGACACGGATGACATGGATTTTCACGGATTTATTATCCCACGAGTTTTCGGGGCAGGCTGTGATTATCAGCGTAATTCGTGTTATCTCCGTTCTTATTTTTTCTGTTTTTTATTTAAGAAAATCAGGCAATTAAAAAATATTTCTTTAATTTTGTATTTTTTAATCAACATAAATATTTAAAACGGTTATACCACGAATTAAAATAAAGAAAAATACAGAAGACAGGGCTTCGAGTTTTGGACTTCCGACTTCCGACTTTTTCAGCCATTAAATAAAAGCTTATAAAATTCAATCATCTATGATAATTATCGGAATCACAGGAACTCTTGGTGCGGGAAAAGGAACAATTGTCGATTGCCTTGTTAATGAAAAGGGATTTATTCATTATTCGGTTCGTGATTATCTGATTAAGGAAATTGAAAAGAGGAATCTTGCTGTAAACAGGGACACAATGACTTCTGTGGCAAACGATCTGAGGGCGAAAAATTCACCCTCTTTTGTTACCGACCAGCTTTATAAACAGGCTAAAATATCGGGAAAGAATTGTATAATAGAAAGTATCCGTACTCCGGGCGAAATTATCTCATTAAAAGAAAAAGGCAGTTTTTATCTTTTTGCTGTAGATGCCGATCCAAAACTCAGATATGAAAGAATAAAACTCCGAAATTCGGAAACCGACCATATTTCCTTTGATGTTTTTATGGAAAATGAAAAAAGAGAATATTCCTCGACAGACCCAAACAAACAAAATTTGAAAAAATGTATCGAAATGGCGGATTTTGTTTTTCAAAATAACGGCACGATTGAAAAGCTTTGCGTTGAGGTTGAGGGGGTTTTGAAGGAGGTGGTTTGAAAAACTTATAATAAATCTCAAATTATAAAGACCTTTTAATAAAATAAGTCAAAAAATCAATGAAAAATAATAAACACACACGCCCCTCCTGGGATGAATATTTTATCGAATTGGCTAATGCTGTTTCAAAACGAGCAACCTGCGACAGGGGTAGAAGTGGTTGTGTAATTGTGAGAGATCGACAGATTTTGGTTTCAGGTTATGTAGGTTCACCACGTGGCCTTGCTCATTGCGACGAAGTTGGCCACTTGATGAAAAAAGTGATTCATGAAGACGAAACAATAAGCCAGCATTGTGTGCGTACTGTTCATGCCGAGCAAAATGCAATTTGCCAGGCTGCACGCCTCGGTATTTCACTCGAAAATTCAACAATCTATTGCCGCATGACACCTTGCCGGACTTGTGCCATGCTAATAATTAATTGCGGAATTAAAAGAGTTGTTTGTGAAAAAAAATATCACTCAGCCGAAGAATCGGAAGCAATGTTTAAAGAAGTTGGTATAGAAATAAAGTACTTTAGCAATGATATACAAAAGTATAAAGAACAGTAGAATCTATCGTAAGTGATTGCACAATACTGTAAATCATTAAGGTAAAAATTGTTATATAGCTATATTGTTGTAGTATAACGTTAACAATATAACAATTTAACCATTCTGTTTTTTTCAGCGTTATTTAATTGTTATGGATTTAAATCATTTTTAATAGTTCGCTTCCTCACCCCAAAAATTAATGTGCATATCGGCATCGTCACCAAAAATTTCAATTCTGTTCCCATATACTTTGTATGTACACTTTTTTCCTACAATAATTGAAAAAATTATATAAGTCTCTTCCTTTTCACCATTGATCATTATTAGCTTTGCAAGATCTTCGGGATTACTTTTCTCGCTAAGGTCAGCATGACAAATCGGGCAATATACCTTTAAATGCTCCCCTTCTGTAAGGTTAAATTCTTCATTTGTAATAACCGAATATTCTCCTAATGTGGGGTGTATTAACATCAATCCTTTTTCGCCATTTTCTTTTTGTGCCGAAAGAACAATTTTATTGTTCGGGATTAACTGCCCCCGGCAAGCAGGACATAAAAAGTTGTTTTGTTTCATTTTCTTCATTGTTTATTAATTCGTTTGCAAAAGTAAACTTAATTAATTTAATTCCCGTACAATTTTACTTCCATTTCTCCATTTGAATTTATAAATCCTCTAAACATTCCACTAGTATTGAAAGGCATGGCAATATTTCCGTTTTTATCGACCGCAATTATTCCGCCATTTGCATTTAGTTTTTCTTTTATAACATAATTTGCAGCATTATTTAAAGTCATCTTTTTATATTCCATTAAAGCTGAAATATCGTAAGCTACAACATTCCGAATAAAGAATTCGCCATGTCCGGTTGCCGAAACTGCACAGGTTTTATTATTTGCATAAGTTCCTGCACCAATAATAGGCGAGTCGCCAACCCTTCCGAATTTTTTATTTGTCATACCCCCCGTTGATGTTCCTGCAGCGAGATTTCCGTATTTATCAAGTGCAACGGCTCCACAGGTTCCTTGTTTGTTATCTTGTATAGGTTTTTCAGGTTCCTCGCTTTTTTTTATTTTTTGAAAGGAATCCCATCTGTTCTGATCGAAAAAATATTCAGGTTCAACAATTTCAAGGCCCTGTTGTTTGGCAAATTCTTCAGCACCTTCTTTGATAAGTAAAACATGTTTTGAATCAGTCATTACTTTTCGTGCAGCCGAGATCGGATTCCTGATTATATTAACATTAGCAACAGCACCTGCATTTAAAGTTGCGCCATCCATTATTGAAGCATCAAGTTCGTTTTTGCCATCTGCATTAAAAACAGCCCCTTTTCCTGAATTAAATAAGGGCGAATCTTCCATTATTCTGATACTTTCTTCAACCGCCTCAAGTGCCGAACCACCGTTCTTTAAAATCTTTTCACCCCTTTCTAAAACTTCAGAGAGTTTTTTAATATACTGAGCCTCTTTTTCGGGCTTCATGTTTTCCTTTTTGATATTACCTGCTCCACCATGGATAACCAACACATATTCAGGTTTATTTTTGTCTGGTTTTGTTTCCATACATGAGGGTAAACCTAACAGAAAGCTTAGTATTATAACCGCAAATAATTTACCTGTTATTGTTTTCATTGTTTTAAGTTAAGAATTATCACTCAATTTATATTCCAAAATTACTCAATTGTTACTAATATTATAAAAAGAAATAAATTGTATTTTTACCCGTTGAATCTTATTTAAAAGTATAGTTTAATAATCAAAAAAAATAATTGGAGGATAAATAATGAGTAACGAATTAATTGGGTTAAAACCATCGGCATTATGGAAGAATTTTGAAGCGATGTGTGCAATACCGAGGCCATCGAAAAATGAAGAGAAAATTCAGGCATTTGCTAAGAAATTTGGTGAAGACCTTAAGCTCGAAACAATAGTTGATGAGGTAGGAAATGTAATAATAAAAAAACCTGCAACCCCGGGAATGGAAGACAGACTGACAGTAATTATGCAGGCACATCTTGATATGGTTCCGCAAAAAAACAGTGATATCGACCATGATTTTGATAATGATCCTATCCAACCTTATGTTGAAGATGGTTGGGTTAAAGCAAAAGGCACTACCCTTGGTTCGGATAATGGAATTGGTGCAGCAGCAGCAATGGCAGTTCTTGAGTTAAAAGATATTCCTCACGGGCCGGTAGAAGTTTTATTAACTACTGACGAAGAAACCGGAATGACAGGTGCTAACGGATTAAAACCCGGCCTGCTTGATGGTGACATTCTTTTAAATCTCGACTCGGAAGATGAAGGTGAATTATATATTGGCTGTGCAGGTGGAGTAAATACAAATGTGATCTTTGATTATCAGGAAGCGGAAGTTCCAATTGGTTCAACTGCTTTTAAAATCAATGTTATGGGTTTAAGAGGCGGACACTCAGGGCTTGATATTAATTATGGAAGAGGGAATGCCTGCAAAATAATTAATAAATTAATGCTTGGAGCAGATAAATTCGGCCTGCAATTAGCATCAATTGATGCAGGTAGCCTGCGTAATGCAATTCCTCGTGAGGCATTTGCAACTGTTGTTATTCCTAATTCAAATATTATGGAATTTAATAACTATGTTTATCAATTTACTGAATCAGAAAAAGAATTGATAAAAAATGCCGACCCGGGATTAAATATCGATATTGAAGAAACAGAATTGCCGGCGACTGTAATTGATACCAACACCCAAAAGAATTTATTCGAAGCTATTGATAAATGTCCGAATGGTGTAATTGCTATGGATAAAAATATGCCTAACGTTGTTGAAACTTCGACCAATCTGGCTGTTGTTAAATCAGGAAATGGTAAAATTGAGGTTGCTTCCTTACAAAGAAGTGCGGTTGATAATGACAGGGATAAAGTAGCACAGGATTTTTATGACATTTTCAAAAATGTTGGTGCACACCCTGAATTTTCAGGCAAATATCCGGGTTGGAAACCAAATGTCGAGTCACTCATTTTGAGCGAAATGAAAGATATCTATAATAAGAAATTCGGAAAGGTACCTGATATTAAAATTATTCATGCCGGTTTAGAATGTGGTATTCTCGGTGCGGTTTACACAAATTGGGATATGATCTCATTTGGCCCCACTATCAGGAATCCTCACTCACCCGATGAAATGGTAAATATAGAAACAGTTGAAAAATTCTGGATATTTTTAATTGAAACATTAAAACACATTCCTAAGAAATAAATTAATATTAAGTAAAGGCGTTGAATTCAACGCCTTTACGTTTGTTTGAAAAAAAATGAAAAAAATTTGTTCAAATAAAAAAAAGGCATACCTTTGCACTCGCAAAAAAAATAAAAGAAAATGAGTAAAAGAACGTTTCAACCATCGAATAGAAAAAGAAGAAACAAACACGGTTTTAGAGAAAGAATGTCCACTGCAAACGGACGTAAAATTATCAAAGCCAGAAGAGCAAAAGGCAGAAAAAGACTTACTGTTTCTGACGAGATGTAGTTTCTCTTCCCTGAACAGGAATTGATATTTTTTGAAAAAACGATTTTGTTTTATTATATATTCAAGAAGATGATTTTATGGTTATCTTCTTTTTTTGTTGTCCATGATTTTTTCCCTTAAAATACAGAATTTATTAAAAATTTTGTCGTTACTTTGAATGTTGTATTTGAATAGAATATTGTAATATGTCTAAAGTTTTACTGGTTTTATTTTGGATAATAGTCGTTTATTATTTCTTTAAATGGACATCACGATATATTTTTCCTTTTTTAATGAAGAAATTTGTTAAAAAGGTTCAAAAAAATTTTGAGGAACAAATAAATTATAATCAGCCGAAAAAAAAGAAAGACTCAGTAAACATAAACTTCTCTCCCGAAGATGATCGGAAACAGAAGAAAGATGACCTCGGTGAGTATGTTGATTACGAAGACGTGGAATAGACTCATGATAGTCAGGGCTTGACATTATTTTGTGATCAGTAATCAGCCGCCGGTATCTTGTATCCGGGCATCCGGTGTCGAAAAATATTCAAAATCTTGTATCCGGTGTATAAGAGGGACTAAGCCCCCCATTTTTTGCAAATCATTAACGCTATGTTCTTTGATTCACCGGCTTATTTCACTTCGGGGGCTTAGTCCCTTTGTCCGGTATCTTGTATCCTGTATCCAGTTTCCAGCATCATTTTTATCTCAAATAAATTTTCTTTATGTATCTTTGAGCCATATTAGAAATTTTAAAATAAGACGAATTTTTAGAAAATGTTATTATGAAAGATTCCCCAATAAAAAAGTTGACACCATATTTTGTTGCAGTTATCCTTTTTCTGATTATAACCATGCTATATTTTAGCCCTTTATTTCAGGGGAAAAAACTTCAACAGGGCGATATCACGCGTCACAGAGGCATGTCGAAAGAGATTGCGGATCATCGTGAGAAAACAGGTGAAGAAGCATTATGGACAAACTCAATGTTTGGTGGAATGCCAGCCTATCAGATTTCAGTAAAATACAAAGCAAATCTGATCTCTTATGTTGATAAAATTTTCAGGTTGGGGCTTCCAAATCCTGCCGGATATGTTTTCCTTTATTTTCTTGGATTTTTTGTCTTGCTATTAATCCTTGGCGTTGATCCCTGGATCAGTATTGCCGGAGCAATAGCTTTTGCCCTCTCCTCCTATTTTTTCATAATTCTTGAGGCGGGGCATAATTCAAAAGCACATGCAATTGCTTATATGGCACCTGTTTTAGCCTCAATTATATTAAGCTTTAGGGGGAAAGTTTTATTGGGAGGAATATTAACGGCCTTGTTTCTTGCTCTTGAATTAAATGCAGGCCATCCACAAATTTCTTATTATTTAATGCTGATTGTTTTGGTTCTTGGAGCTTTTGAATTAGTCGATTCTATCAAAACCAAAACATTTCTCAGGTTTTTAAAAATAGTTACCGTATTAGTAGTTGCTGTAATCCTTGCTGTGATGACGCATGTTACAAGTCTCTGGGCTACTTATGAATATGGCAAATCTACAATTCGGGGAAAGTCGGAATTAAGTATTGATAAAGAAAATAAAACCTCAGGCCTTGATAAAGACTATGCAACCGACTGGAGTTATGGAATTGCTGAATCCTTTTCATTGATGATACCTAATGCGAAAGGTGGCGAAACAGAATCACTCGGCAATAATGAAGTTGCTATGAAAAAAGTTGATCGTCAGCTTAGGCAGGCAATCGCCGGAAGCAATCAATATTGGGGTGATCAACCTTTTACATCAGGCCCGGTATATGTTGGAGCTATTGTTTGTTTCCTTTTTATTTTAGGATTATTTATTGTCGAAGGACGTTTAAAATGGATCTTATTAACAGCAACCATATTATCGGTTTTTCTTGCCTGGGGAAAGAATTTTATGCCTCTGACAGATTTTTTCCTTGATTATTTTCCAGGCTATAATAAATTCAGAGCAGTTTCCATGACAATGGTTATTGCTGAATTATGTATGCCAATACTTGCAATTCTTGCAGTGAATAAAATATTTAAAAATCCGGAAATTATTAAAGAAAAACAAAAACAATTTTTTATTGCTTTCGGATTAACAGGTGGCCTGGCTTTAATTTTTTATTTATTTCCTTCGATTTTTAGTTTTCTCAGCAATAATGAGATCATTCAATTTAAGGAATACAGTAAACAGGGGATTGATCAGAACCAATTGAATATGTTTATTGCCGAACTTGAAATCGCAAGGATGGCAATATTTAAAGCTGATGCAATTCGAAGCTTTTTATTTATTTTAGTTGCAGCTATTGTTATTTGGTTGTATTCATCAAAAATCATCGGCAAACAACTACTTATACCTTTAATAATCATTCTCTTTATTATTGACCTGACACCAATTAGTTATCGTTATTTAAATAAAGATAATTTTAAAAGAAAAACCAAAGTTGAAAATCCTTTTACTACTTCCAAAGCTGATAATGAAATATTGAAAGATAAAAACCCTGATTACCGCGTTCTGAACCTTTCTACTAATACTTTTAATGATGCGAGCACATCATATTTTCATAAATCAATAGGTGGGTATCACGGTGCAAAATTGCGTCGATATCAGGAATTGATCAATTTTGATATTTTCCCCGAAATCCAAAACATAAAAACAACGCTTTCCGAAAAACCAGATTATTTATCTATTTCAGCCACTTTATCAAAATCAAATGCATTGAATATGTTAAACACAAAATATATAATTGTTAATCCATCGGCCTCACCTATTGTGAATAATTTTGCACTTGGTAATGTTTGGTTTGTTGATGATTATAAAATTGTTGAAAACGCTGATGCAGAAATTGCAGAGATCAGGAATTTTGATCCTTCAAGAACAGCAATAATTGATAAAAGATTCGAGGAAAATTTAAAAGGATTTAAAATCGAGAATGATTCTTTATCGGGAATTATATTAACAGATTATAAACCCAATCAACTGACTTATAAATCGGAAACAAATAAAGACAGATTGGCCGTGTTTTCTGAAATATATTATGATAAAGGCTGGAATGCATACATTGATGGAGAACTTAGTCCTCATTTTCGGGCAGATTATGTTTTACGGGCAATGATAATTCCGGCAGGAAAACATTTAATAGAATTCAAGTTTGAACCAAGAGTTTATGTCATCGGTGAGGTGATTTCGTTTATTAGTTCATTAATACTGCTTTTGATAATTTTGTTTATTGTGATAAAACAAGTGCAGAAATCATTTTTTGAGAAGAAGAAACAGGTTTTGAATTAGAGGAATTGTTTTTTATAAAAATAGAGTACTGCTTATTACTTGCCGGGCTTATTTTTTCCCTTTTAACTTTTTAATATCTTCCTCTATTTCTTTTAAACTTTGTTCTTGTTCAAGTTTCTTTTGTTCTTCTTTAAATTTTTTATATTCATTATCTGATTTTTGCAATGCCTTTTGATGACTGATTTTACCTGCGTGAGTGAGCAATTCCCGATCGTTCATTTTAAGAATTACATCCAAACGTTCAATCCAGTCTTTCATATACATTGGTGTTTGCTGTTGGGCCATTGTTTCGGCAAATGCCAAATATTGTTCAACCAACAATCCGAGAAGTTTAATTTCATCTTCATTTAAGTAGTTTTTTGCAATGCTCACATCCGATTTTCTGAGTTTTACAGTATTCTTTTTGTCAAATGACTGCATACCCAACAATGGCAGCGAAGCATCTATTCTGCGATAAACCAATTCGGCTGCGGTTTGCTGGCTAATTGCCCAAAGCAGTTTGTTTTGCACCACTTTGAAAAACAGTATAGTTTTCTCATCTTTTGGGTCGTAATCGATACTGGTGGCATAAATGTCTTTGATTTTTTGATAGAAGAAACGTTCCGAAATGCGGATTTCCCTGATACGTTCCTGCAACTCTTTAAAATAGTTCATTGAGCTGCCTGATTTGAAACGTTCATCGTTTAGGGCAAACCCTTTTACAATGTATTCTTTTAATCGTTGAGTTGCCCAAATTCGGAATTGAGTACCTTGTTGAGATTTTACGCGATAACCTACAGATATTATTACATCAAGATTGTAAAAATTAGTAGCATAATTTTTGCCATCTGCTGCAGTAGTTCGGAAATTCCGAACAACTGAATTTTTATCCAGTTCTCCTTCTTCAAAAACATTTTTAATATGCTCACTTATGGTTGCTTTCGATTTACCAAATAAGTTTTGCATCTGCTCCTGTGTTAGCCAAACTGTTTCTTCCTCCAAACGCACATCTATTTTTATGTTGCCATTGGGGGTTTTGTATATCAGTATTTCGCCTTTAGTCATTTGTCTTCTGTTTAACGCGATTTATTTTTCTTTTACAATTCTTTCTGAAATAGACAACTTCATGACATCCACTGCCATCTGCTTATATTCTTTTGGGTCTGAGCGTTTATTTTCTTTCATCTTTGCCTACTTTTTAAATCTTTTTATTCCTTATCCTCTACATTATTCTATTTTATGAGAAACCATATAGTTCAAAATAGCCTTGCCGTGTTTCCGCTATTGAGAAACAGGATTTACAGACCGTTCGGAGCTCTTTTTGTTATGTGGTAGCACTTTTATTAATTTGTCAAATAAATCTGTCTTTGTAATGTATTTTGTCGAATCAAATCCTTTTCTATCCTTGTCAATCTTAATTACGCCAAAATAATCCAAAAATCTATCAAAAGTACGTATCGAATAACAATGCGTAACATAATTTTTCAAAGTTCCATACATGGATTCTATTGAATCTAATAGTTGTGGATATGCTTTAAAATATTTTTCAGCGTAGAATGAATCCGGTCTTTTCTTCTGACCATACTTTGACAATAGGATCAATGAAAATCTATATCCAAGTTGTCCGATATGGTTCTCACCATATCCGTCGTAATATGCCCAGTTAAATTTTGTTGTAAAAGTTTCAAAAATAGTTTTTAATAGTTGAAAATCATCTCTTATCGCTTTTTGTCCTTTTTTAGTTAAGCTTAGTTTTCCTGTCCGCTTTTTAGATAATCCGGCAAGCTCAATTAATATTCTTGTAAGATTCACTGACATGGAATCAGTTTCTTTGTACAATTTATAAATTCCTTTTTCAATAAACTCATCTTTTAAAAATCCTTGTTGATACAGCTCTGCAACAACTTTGACAGGCAAAAACCCTTTGTTTGTGAGTTTAATCTCTCCGACTTTATCGATCAGGTTCGTTAAATATTTAATCTGCATGAGAATCGGAATTTTTTGATAATCAGATTCAGCGATTTTTTGTAATTTAACCGGACTGTTCTCTCCAAAAGTAAAATGCAATATCTGATTCATTTCAGACGGGGAATATCCTTCAAATTCAGGTATCGGACTATTGTTCTGACTATTTACAATCTTATCAACATGTTGTTGTATGTCTTTTATATCCATTTTTTTATTAATCCGTGTTAAAAAACAATTTCCCCCACAGGCCGCTAAGTTTATTCGCAAAAACCGCAAAATTCAATTTTTATAATCTATACTTTGCGTTCTTAGCGATTCGTCTGCGCTCTTTGCGTGAACTTTTTATACCTTATTAAACCGGGCTCATCTTTTCCATATTATATACTAAAATCTTTCTTTTTTTACTTAATAAAAGCAGGCCTTAAATCATCTCAAAACAAATTGTTCAACAAAATAAAACAATATTTTCCATATATCAAAATTTAGTTTGAATTTAATTTCCCAAATCGGTTTAATTGGGTATCCATACGGACGTCCGATGGCCGTAAGGGTATAGGGTATAATGGATAGTGCCTCATTTAATCATTCTCTCATTCCTCCATTCCTGCATTTCTTCCATATTAAAGGCTTACATTTATCAGGCTTTCGTCGCCCAATAATGTATCGTACATAGCCCTGGCATCATCACGCCATACATCATAACGATCTGCACGGTTTTTATTAGCGTGCATATCGTTGAGAACTTTGGTATTGCCTTCAAACGCAATTCGAACAAACTTTAATGTTCGTACAGAGAATTTTTTTGCAAGTTTCCACTCATAGTAGAAGTTGTCGCTTGCTTCAAACTGTTCGTTATACTCCTTTTTCTGATTCGCTATATGACCTTCTGTTTCATTAAAGAGGGCCTGTCCTTCCTGCAGTTTTTCAGTAGGATAGCCGAATTCTCCTAATTTTTGATTTATCACATCATGCGAAATGCTGTTTGTGATAAGGATGCGGATATCATTCATCTCCGCATCAATTGCATGTTTCATGTTTAATACAATTTATTTGTTTTGTGGCAATATTGCCGTTTTGTTTTTTTATTATAAGAACCAATGCCTGAAATCTTAAATTTTTGCCTTAGTGCTACTTTGTGAAAATCCTTAGTGTACCTTTGTGGTTAAGCTTTTTTTTCACCACCGAGTCACTCAAAGTACATCACTAAGGTGCTCAAAGTAAAATTCATCCATACATTACTCATTTACTTATTTATTTAGTTTCTTCTGCTTTCCCAGGCATTTCAACTGCTTGCTCAAGCGTTTTTTATGCTTGCTCAGGCATTTTTTCTGCCTGCTCAAGCGTTTCTTGTGCCTGCCCGGGCATTTATTGTGCTTGCTCAGGCATTTATTATGCTTGCTCAGGCATTTTTTGTGATTGCTTAAGCATTTCTTGTGCCTGTCCAGGCATTTCTTGTGCTGGAAAAACGTTTTTTGTGCTGGAAAAACGTTTTCTGGGCTGGAAAATCATTTTTTCATGACAAAAAACATCAATTTTTCATGTCCTCTTTTTATTAAAATATTTCAAAGAACGAAGACTGAATTTTTGGGAAAAATTCTGTGAAATTTCACCTGAATTTTTATCGTTTTTCAGTGCGTTTCTATCTATTAATACCAAAACTTTGATTTTGTTAGCGGGAAATTTTCTGCATATGTTAAAAAAACCACCGTAAACATCAGGAAAACAGCGGGAAATATTTTTTTGATTTTTTTTATTTTCCGAAAAAAATTAGCTGCTTTTTCATCAAAAACCTGCTTGAAAAAACTTAAGGATAATTGATGGATTTTTCTTCAGTTTTTTCGTAAGATAATGCCTCAGAATCCGGGCATTTTATTCGTAGATTTTGAGTGATTTTTAATGATTGAAAAGACTAAATTATATTTAGCGGAAATTTCAGAAATAAAAACTCATATAAAAAAATAACCGGAAGTCAAAAAAGACTTCCGGTTTTCGCATGTATTAAGAAAAACTTATCTCTTACTAAAGAACTCGTTTTCCGGTAAGAACTATTTATTTGTTTACTACAGGATAAATTAAAACATCATCAGCATTCATTCTAACGAGGTAACCCTCAGTTGGATTAAGGTTTCCAATTCCATTAACCCAGTTTGGTCCGATTTTGCGAAGCATATCACCGGTTGAGTTTCTTACGAAATCCAGATTATCTAAAATGGTTTCAACCGCAACAACTGCATCAATTGGATCAGGAACTAATACACTGATAAAGTGATAACCGATCGGTAAATCAATAGGAGTTTGTGGGTCAATAGTAGTACCAGTAAGATATAATTCCTCGTCTCCATTCATTTTGAACAGGTAACCTTCAGTGGAAACCCAATCACCAATTCCATTTATCCAGTTCGGGCCTATCTTTCTAAACATTAAGCCTTGTGAATTTCGGACGTAAAGCAGATTATCACCCAAAATATCATTTAAAACTACCATCATATCCGGATCAGTAAGTTCTAAATTTGTTGAAACAAACTGAAATCCCAGATGTAAACTAATCGGTCCGGAGCAAGGGCCGCAACTACTGAAACAAACCAGGTCCAGTGTTGTATTAACATCAGGAACTGTAAAAAACCTGTTAGAATATTGAGCACATTCATCAGGTACATTTTCTGCTCCATCCCAGGTATTACCATTAATAAATTTATACTCATGGTAATCACCGGAGGAAAGAGTGGTAGTATAAGTATAAATATTATCTCCTGCTGTTGTCATTTCTGTTGCTGCCGGATCCCAGCCCTGGAAGCCACCTGCAATATGAACTCCATCGGCTGAAACAACTTCATTACTCATATCCACCTGGAAAGTAATATCTACATCAACGGGAGGATTACCGCAGGGTCCGCATTCAGCAAAGCATACAACATCTAAAGTAGTGGTAACATCGGGAACTGTAAGGAAACGATTATTGTTGTTTGCACATTCAGCAGGAACACTCTCATCATCTCCCCATGCATTGCCATTAATATATTTAAACTCATGATAAGTGCCCGAAGCCAGAGTTAAAGTAACAGCATAAATATTATCTCCTATATCTGTTAGTACAGTTGTTCCCGGGCTCCAGCCCTGAAAACTTCCTGCAACGTGAATTCCATTGGCAGAAACTTCTTCATTGCTCATATCGACCTGGAAAGTTATATCAACATCAGTAGGTTGTCCTCCACAAGGATCGCAACTTCCAAAACAAACGAGGTCCAGTTCAGTATTTACATCCGGTACAGTTAAATACCTGTTGTTATTATTTGCACATTCAGGTGGAACGCTTTCATCTTGTCCCCATTGATTTCCATTAATGAATTTATATTCGTAATAATCACCAACTGAAAGAATAAGAGTAACCTGATAAACGTTATCGCCAACATCGGTAAGCTCGGTTGCTCCCGGATCCCATCCCTGGAAACTTCCGGCAACATGAATACCGTCAGCTGAAACAACTTCATTGCTCATATCCACCTGGAAAGTAATTTCCACTTCCGGAGGACTACAAACGACACAACTTCCAAAACATACAGGTTCCAGTACAATTGCAGTTTCAGGAACTGTAATAAAACGGTTTCCATTTTGGGCACAACCAGCTGGTACACTTTCGTCTTGCCCCCATTGATTTCCATTTACGAATTTATACTCATGATACGACTCAAATTCTAAGTCAATCGTAATTGCATAAATTGTTCCGCTTTCTAATAAGAGTTCGGTAGCTGAGGGATCCCATCCCTGAAAACTACCGGCAACATGAACACCATCGGCTGAAACAACCTGCTCAGCCATGTCAACCCTAAAGGTTACATCAACAGCATTTGCTTTATTTGTAAATCCGATAAGAAATACCGTAATAAGCAAAATGCCTGTAAATTTTGTGATAAAATTTTTCATAAGTAATAGTTTTTATTAATAAATATGTTTAATTAGTTTATAATTATTATGATAAACGGTTTAAAATTAGTAAATTTTAATAGTAGTAGCAAAAAAAAACAGATTTTTTTTTAAGTTTTTGGAGATAAAGGGAAAATTGATTATGGAAGTCTTTGGAACTAACTGATGCAAACGTTTGCTATGAAAGGTGTTTTATAGAAAAGAAATGAATAAAAAAAAGAAATTCATATCTTTAGGTCGAATTTCTGATAATAAGTTTTGTTTTTATTTGCTTTTTCTCCGGTAAAAAGCCGTCATATCCATTTTTAATTCGTTTAAACAGCAATTTTGTTGCCTCCCTGCCTATTTCATATCCGAATTGATCAATTGAAGTTAAGCTTGGAGAAGTTATTTCTGCACTAAAACTGTTTTCGAAACCGACAATTTTAAAATCCTCCGGGATTTTTAATCCTAATGCTTTGCCGGAAAGCATTATCCCAAATGCAGTCATATCGTTGACGGCAAAAATACCATCGGGCCTTTCAGCTTTTTTCAAGACTGAATGTGCAATTCTCCGGCTTTCAGAAAAAGTATCACAAGGAAAAAAAAGATTTTGGTCGATTGGCATATTATTATCAGCTAAAGCATTTTTATAACCTTCGTATCTGTTTTTTCCGATTGAAAGATTTGTTGGGGCTGAAAATATAGCGATTCGTTTACACCCTTTTTCTATTAAGTGATTAACAGCAATGTAAGCTCCATGAAAATCGTCTGACATCACTTTGTCAACATTTAGTTCATCACTTATCCTGTCGAATAAAACTAATGGAATGTTACAGCTAATTAATTTTTTGATATGAGAAAGGTCTTTTGTTTCTTTCGATAATGAAACCAAAACACCATCAACCCGGTTTGATAAAAGGCTCTGCGTATTTATAACTTCGCGCTTATAAGATTCATTTGATTGGGATATAAAAACATTAAAGTCGTTGTTATAAGCAATTTCCTCAACTCCGCTGATCACTGTTGAAAAATAGCTATGCATTATCTCCGGAATAATAAGTCCTATAGTTCTTGTGGATTTGTTTCGCAGGTTTAAGGCAATTTGATTTGGTTTATATCCAAGTAATTCGGCAAGTTCTTTTACGGCTTTTTTTGTTTTAGGGCTAATGTCGGGATGATCGCTCAATGCCCTGGAAACAGTTGATATAGAGTATCCTAATTTTAACGCAAGGTCTTTTATTGTTATCTGATGCTTCATAACGAATAAGAAAAATTCCAAATTCTTAGAAGCAAAAGTACAAAAAGTATTGGGTTTGAAATGTTTTTTGCAAACGTTTGCAAAAATTTTAGAAATTTACTTGATTTCTATTTTTTAATTATATTTGTATTTGTATCCCAAATTTAGGTAAAATTAAATCAAAAAAATATAAACCATTATTAACTATGAAAAATAAAAAGTTTTTATTTCTAATTCTACTTGTAGCATTATCCATTAATACTAAATCTCAGGATAATCAATCATTTGATATGACACGAAATTCTTCTTATAAAAATTGTCACGAAATAAGCTATCAGTTAAATCTTAGTCTTGGTTATTCCTTTTTAAAATATTATAAAAATGGCTTTAATCTTGGAATCCAAACTAATATAGGTAAAGTTTTAATATATGACCTAACTAATAACTATGAACAAATAGGAGTCGTTGATTTTCAAATTTTTACAAGAAATCTTTTCATAAAAACATCAAAGCATTTTTATTATGATCTTGGATGTTTTGTAAGTTCTAATTTCTATATTGGTGAGTCATTGATATTCTATTTGGGGATTGCAGGTTCGGTTTTCTATGGATTTAAAAAGCTAAAAATAGGTCAAATAATTCAACTTGGCTATCATTATGATGATTATTACAATTTATGGGATTATAGAAATTTTCCTAATTTAAGCCTAAAACCTATTGTTATAAGATATAAATTTTAATGATAGGGTTTCAAATCCCCAAAGGGGTTGGAAACCTTAAATCTACACGTACTATGGATGGATTCCCAATTCAATAATGTTATAAAACTATAAGTTTCATAATATTGAAATCATTATCCGATTCAATTTTAATATAATACACTCCGGTCTTCAAATCTGAAATATTAATAGAATGAGAAATATCACTTTTGTAAAGAATCTGCTCACCAACCGAGTTAAAAATTGTTATTGTAAGCGAAGAATCAGCAGGCAATAAATAAATTATATCCCTGGCTGGGTTTGGATAAAATGATATTTCTTTTTGATCATTAATGGAAGATAATGATTTTTCAATATTGATCACACTAAACAATCCATCGTCTGAAGGATAAACCTTATCAATGTAAGCCTCCTGATAACTACTAACCATCTTGTATTCAAAAGGAATAATTGATTTAGTTGAAAAATCCCAGGTTTTTAAAATTATCTGATTACCGGATTTATATCCTCCTTCGGAATTAGTTGTACTAAAAACCGGAAGTTCATTATCGAAAACATTTTGAGAGTTGATTTTCATTGCACCGATTATATTTTTGCCTTCAAACGCAGCTATTTCATCGCCAATTTCCAAACCAGAAACATAAATTGTGAAAACAGGATCTGCTGCGTTTCCTCCTTCAAAATTAAAATACCCGGGTTCAATTTTATTAATTCCTGAAAATTTCATGTCTGATATCGGATAAATCAAATTATCAGCATCATTCATTCTAACCAGGTAACCTTCTTTTGGATTAAGATCTCCAATTCCGTTGACCCACATTGGCCCGATTTTGCGTAGCATATTTCCTGCCGAATTCCTTACAAAATCAAGATTATCTAATATATCGGTAAAAGCAACTAACGCATCCATGGGGTTTTCAGGCAAATAGCTTATAAACTGATAACCGCTTGACAGAGTAATCGGGGTTTGAGGATCAATTAATTCTCCTGATATTTCAAAACTATCTGCTGAATTCATTTTAACCAAATATCCTTCGGTTGTAATCCAGTCACCAATTCCATTCACCCAAACCGGCCCGATTTTTCGAAGCATATTTCCTGCAGAATTTCTTATAAAATCAAGATTACTGTTTAGAATATTCGATAAAACCTGAACCATATTCGGTTCTTCGGGAATAATATTCGAAGAAATTATCTGGTAACCTGCATTTAAATTAAATTCAAGTATTTGTGTTCCGGGTAATATTTCGATTTGCCATGTTACCTGGCCGGTTTGATTATTCGGAACATTATCGCTAACTATGGCTGTAAGTGTATGTTCTCCAACAATAGATTCTTCGGCAAGCAATGAATAGCTTGAAATTTCTGAAACTAATTCGTCATCAAACATCCAGTTATAAACTAAAACATCATCCTCAGGATCGGAAGCGACAACCGAAAAGTCGATAGTTTCACCAACCTGCATTGAAATATTTAATTGGTCGGGTTCATAACTTATGATTTCAGGAGGTAGGTTTGGCAAAACAAAAGCCTGATTAGGAGTCATTCCCGTTACAGGCATTGCTGTTGAAACATAAGGCCCGAAAAATGCGTAAACCTTCGATAAAACGGGATGGTTTCCTGTTGGGTTTCCAATTGGAAATGCATAAGGAATTACTTGACTACCTTCCTCCGAAATATGAACTGAAACTGCAATTCCCTGAGGATCACCCAAAGAGTTCCATGGAATCGATATTTCTGTCAATCCGTTTTCCTGCCAGCCTTCATAGGAATTACATCCTGCACCTCCAGGGTATTGCCAGCCTTTTGCTTCCCATTGATTTAATTGAATTGAACCCCCACCACCTTCGATGGCTACCTGGTATTCGGGCCTGAATGGATTTGCAAAATCAACTCTTCCCCATGAACCTGTGGAAGCTCCGCTTCCCGAGATTTGATCAGTATCAATATTTACAAAAAGGTCACCATCGGCATTAAGGTCAAATTCATAAAAACCTATGTAAAGATTTTGGTCATCCCAGGTTAGAAAAACCGAATATTCATCGAAATCCATTAGTTCGGATTCAGGATCAAAATCATTAGTGCCGTCAATATTTATTGAATGTGGAGTTGAACCGGATAAAGTTGTAAAATTTGCAATGTTATCTTCTTCAATTTGATTACCGTTTAAATCCATGATGTTCTCTGCAATAATTTGCCCTGCATCGCCTGGCACCCAGTTTTCCTGAATGCTAAGGTGAACTTTTCGCCAATCCGATTGACGAATAGCTGATACCAAAGTGTAATTATTAGAAAAAGAAACAAATGAATAGTTTGAAATATTTTGTGAAGTTGCAAGATCGACAGCTTCGCTAAAAGTTATTTCAACAGTATTTTGGTCAATTTGGAATGCTAAATCATTTAATTGTGGAGGAATGAAATCCATATTCTGAGCAGCAAGAATATTTAACTCAGGTACAATTGTTCCGGAAGGTGTTGAAGTTGGCCCTGCAAATAATCTTGTATTAAATTGATTATAACCTGTAATTTCATCACCTTTAACCAAAGTTCCTTCGAATTCACCATTGTGGTTAGCTCCACCATTTCCTAAAATCAATGCAACAGTTGCTGCTGAAGCTGAATTTCGTTGGCCGCAATATGAACCGTAATTGCCCCAAATTCGTTGTATATGATCCTTTCCTGACCAAATCAGGTCCATCAGACCCGGCGACCAACCTGATTTTATATATCCGCTTCCATCGAAAAAATCATAATAAACATCAAGATAATTAACATCAGAAGTAAGTTCGATAGTTTTACTAACACCCGACTGCGAAAAGTTCACCCTGACAGTATCACCGGAACTTTGCTGGATATCAATTTCATAAATTGAGTTCTGCTGATTAGGATATACATCGGAAAGAGCTGCAACATGATTGTTGGAGCTTTCATTATAATCGCCATCGGTTTCGGCCCAGTAAGCCATATCGGAGCCTACAACCGAATAAGCCATACCCTGATCATTTTTATAAAATAACCAATTGATTTTTCCGCCAATGCTTTCAAAAACCGCGAATATTTTATCATTATGAATAATGACTTCATCAATCCCATCATGGTCGATATCGTTATAATAAGCTGCCGGGCCGGTTGAATATTGTCCATCAGCCCATCGTGATGCTTCAGCATAAACGTTTGCATTTTTTATATGAGCTGAATAGCGATGTTCCCAGTCTGCAATTTCTCCATCGGTATGCCATCCGGTTTCATGCAGATTTATCATCAAAATATACCAGGCAAGTTGAGCCAGATTATTATCGGGAGCTGTCATAATATTATTGTAAGCATCACTCCAAACATAGCCGTAATTCCATTTTGGTTCATGAAAATCGGAATGAGAAGCTGTTGATGCCCAATTTGTATACCAGCTATTATTACTTCCACCATAACCATTTTCGCCACCTAAAAGGCCATATGTTCCGTTTGTGATCTCGGCACCTGTACCGTTAAAATCGGAATTCATCATGGCATCCTCTAATTTCCATACATTAACACCCGGGAAATTATCATAACAATACCATAAAACACTTTCGTAATTATCAAGGAAAAAGGTGCCGTCGTGTTCGTTCATCTCGGCAGCAACTTCCCAGTCGGTTCCATATACGCAAATATTATATTGGCCGATTCCGGCAATTTGATTTTTTGCTGCGGTAGCATCGTAATGCATATTACCAACAAAGGTATTATTAATAGGAATAACTCTTAAATCAACTCCCGAACCATTATTCATCCAATGTATTTTCCGGTTATCATAGCCATTAAGGTGTGGGCCGTCATCTAAAACTACTCCCCAAACACCATGTTGCTGCCAATTATCGCCAAGCCAATCGATTACTCCTGCATCGGGATAATTTCCCGGTGAAAGCCAGACACGCTCCGGAACCCAGGCAGTACGAGGTTCATAATTATATCTGTAATCAACCATATCGCATTCAACACCTACCGACCAATTATTCATATTATTATTAGTAAAAGGCATAATATGTTGTCCGAGTGCAGAGGTCATCATTGAAACAATTCCCTGAGAAGCAAGGTTTGTGAGCCAGACATTAAACTCAGGATTATGCCATTGTGCAGCAGGCATCAATGTACCCGACATGTGAAAATTACCCGGTATTGAAGTTGCCTCATGAACCTGTAAAACTTCATCGAAGCCACTGCCTTCCAAACCACTTTGTCCGTTGGGGCTTCCATAAAAAACTTCAGTATAAGTCAGGCCCTGATTGCCATGATGGACAAAGGCACAATTTCCGTTTGCATCGGTGTTTTTTCCTTTAGAATAAAAATCATCAGCCTGTTTTCCATTAACAAATACTGTTATGTGAAATTCCATATCCTCAGGTTTTGTATCTGATGCAATATTGGTTTGCATTTCCCAAAGATTTAAGTTGGGTGTACGAAGTTGATAAGTTTCATGTTTCGATAGTTCCATCATTTTCAGATCGAAATGCCGGTCAAGAATTATATTTTTATTAAATTTATTATTGATCTTTAATTCAAGGAAAACTTCTGAATTTTGAAAAAGGTCTTCTATAAGCTTGTTATGTTTTCTGATAACCATATTATCGAAGGTTATTCTAAGAAATAATTGTCTGCCTTTGGTTTTAGCAAAAACCGAACTTATATCTCCTGTTTCTGCATTGCAATCTCCTATTTCATCGAAGTTGATAATATCAGTTTTTTCCCAAAAATTCACATTTCCGCTAATAGTTTGCCCAAAAGATAAATTAACCGAAAAAGACAGTAAAATTATCATTATAAATAAGTAAGATAGTGTGTTTTTCTTCATAATCATATAAATTATTGAATATCAAAAATATTCTCTATTAATTATCACAAAATTAATAATAATTAAGCTTTTAATAAGAAAAAAACTTTAAATTTATTTTATTAGTATAAAAGATTTTTTTAATTTCGTTCTTTAAAAATTGGAAAACATGAATTATTAATTAAAAATTATAGGTTATGAAAAAATTTACTTTTTTATTATTATTAATGTTTGTATATTCAATATCTCAAGCCTGGCCTTGGGGGCATCGTTATACAACTGAACAGGCAAATCAGAATATTACGGTTGATATTAATACAGATTTCACTGTTTCTGTAGAATGGGGAGAAGGTGGTTGGGATGCTGATGGTTCTAAGTTTGGATATGGGACTTCCACAGATGGTACTGGCTGGACCTGGGTTGATTTACCATGGTTTCAAGATGGTGATGGAAATAATAAAAGATGTAAAACTACCATAAATATTAGTATTCCCGGAAAATACTATTATGCTTATAGGATGGATAAGAGTGGTACATCGTATTCATTTGGGAGTTCTGATTGGGCAGAAAACTCAGCAACACTAAGTGCAATCTCAACGATAATTGTTGGTGAAGTAAGTAAAATAGCCGGAAGCTGGTCAACCAATGGAACATGGGAAGATGATTCTCCACCTACAAGTTCTGATAATGTCGCTATAATGCATGATGTAAATATTTCTTCATCAGGGGAAGCTAAATCAATTTATGTCTATTCATCCAAAACACTTACAATTGAAGATAATGGTAGTGTTACAATTACTGATGATCTAACAAATAATGGTACTTTCACTATTCAATCAAACTCAGATGGTACAGGCTCCCTTATTACGACTAATGGACCAATATCAGGAAGTGTTACATTTCAAAGATATATAGTTGGTCATAGTGATGATAACGACCACGGTTGGCATTTTCTTGCCTCTCCCGTAGCTACATTTAATATTGACGGTTCAAACTTTGATCCAGGTGATGGAGCTACTCCCAATGATTTATACGGATGGGCCGAATCAACAGGTTTATGGATGAATTATAAAGCCGGCGACCCTACTCAAATAGTACCCGGTACAGGCTATTTTACAGCATGGCAAACAACTGACACAAAAGAGTTTTCCGGCACTTTAAATAATTCAGATATTGGCAAATCAGATCTTTCCTTCACTGAAGGAAGCGATCAGACAGGCTGGCATTTACTCGGAAATCCATTCCCTAGTGCATTGACATGGGCAACAAACTGGAGCCTATCAAATGTTAATACAACAGCAAAAATCTGGAATGAAAGTAGTGCCAGTTATTCGGATATTGCTTCAGGTGGTACAATTCCTGCTACACAGGGATTTATGGTTAATGTTACCGGAGCAACTAACTCTCTCACTATTCCAACAGCTGATCGCATTCATTCAGCTACAGCCTGGTACAAAGATGTAGATGTAAATACAATAAAACTTACTGCTGTTGATCCCCAGGGAAGCACAGCACAGGAAAGTATCATTAAATTCAACGAAAATGCAACTACCGGTTTTGATAACGAATTTGATTCTTACTTCCTACCGGGATATGCTCCACAATTTTACTCTCTAATTAATAATGAAATTGCTGTTTCAACAAATACTTTTCCCGAATTCAATGAACAATTAAGTATTCCGTTTACATTCATTAAAAACTCTTCTTCTAACTTCTCTATTGAAGTTGAAGGTATTAATAACCTTGTTCCACAAACACAGGTTTCATTAGTTGATTTAAAAACAAATACAACGCAAAACTTATTGGAAAATCCTGTATATACTTTTGAATCATCAGAGGGTGATGATATCGAAAGGTTCCTGATCCAGTTTGGTGTTCTTGGACTTGAAGAAGAAAGCATTGAAAACAAATTGAATTTCTATGTTTATAACAATACTCTTAACATTGTAAATGATGATTTACAAAAAGGTATTATTCAAATTTTTGATATGCTTGGTCAAAAAGTTTTGGAGAAAACTTATTCAGCTCAGGATAATTCATTTAACATTGATCTGCCTTCTGAAAATTATATTGTTAGAATAATATCAGGGGACAAAATTGCCAACGGAAAAATTCACATTGATTAAAATACATCAAAAGATATAAATATGAAAGCAAAATTTAAAATTCTGACAATAACTCTGTTAATTGTTGTAGTTTCATTATTTACAAATGATCTTAATGCTCAGACCGATCCACCTCCACCCCCACCATCAGGACATGGCGGATCAACTAATCAACCACCAGGAGGAGGTGCACCAATCGGCAGTGGATTATTCATTTTAATTGGACTTGGGGCTGCTTATGGAGCAAAAAAATTGCATGCAAAAAAGAAAGAGAAATAAAGTCTCTTGAAGGATTGTTGGTGTAGTGGAGTATTGGAAGGTAAACTCACAAAGTTTAAGGAAATTTCCATTACTTCACTACTCTATTACTCCATCACTTTTATACGCAATTAATTGAAAAAATATTCACAAGATAAAAGCTGGATAGTTACTTTCAACTCAGTAATATATTTTTTATTGGCGTATTATTCAGTAATTTTACTTACTAATATTTTTTCATTAATACTTGCCAGAGCCTATGGTTTTAAAGGTGTGTTGTATTATTTCGGTTTCGTATTAAATATTAATGACGACCAATGGACTGATGATCTGGTTTTTCTTATTTTCTTTCTCGGTATTGCATTTTCATTGCTGATAGGAGTAATTTCTGAAAGAGTTTACAGAAGGATAAGAAAATCACCCAATCATGACAAGTTATTTTTTTACTGGGCATATATAATTTCTTTTACATGTTTTTTCGGTAATGTCATAGTTGGGGTGATTTATTATTTTGGTATTGGAGCCGTTTTTACTTATTATTCGGTTCCTTTAATTATAAAAATATTTTTCGGGGCGATAGCTTTTTTTGCTTTGATTATGCTTGGAAGATATTCTGTAAGAAATACAATACTTTCATTTAATTCATATTTTCACTCAGTTCGGGAACCCGACCTTTTGAAATATTTAAACATTCAAATATTATATCCGGCTTTGATAGGAAATACTATAATATTTCTAGTTAAAATCCCTCATCATGCTGAGTTTTCCTTTTACGACACATATATTTTCCTTTGTATGTTTATCATTATATTGACAATTTATGCAGCTCGTAATTATGGCCTGCCAATAAAATTTAAAAGAACATATGATAGTTTTAGTTTGCAAAGAACTCCACTGATTTTAGTGATTTTAATTATAATTTTAATAAGAATTGTGTTTGTTTTTGGTATTTAGTGGCTAAAAGATAACATCATCGAATTGCACTAATTAAACTAATTATTATATATTTAAATGAAATTATCCTAATGCAACGAAACTACTTGTTGTTTGTCTAATCAGTATGATTATAAAAAAAAAACACAAATTCAATCAATATAAAACTATATGAAACAACCATAATTGGTTTTAAATAAACAAAGTTATGATAAAAAAAACATTCGCGTATTCGCGGCTAATCACTCGGATGAAAAAGACTGTGCTCCAAAAAGGATTAATTGCGTCAATTTTAATATCTTTATTTCTAATTTTTATTATTTCACCAAATGAATCATCAAAGCGTGAGAAATATGAAAATTATCTTACCGGTCAATTTGAAAACATTGATGAATTTTCAAAAGATGAACTAAAAGAAATGCCTGAGCCAACTCGCCCCGATTTGGCTGCTATTCAGAATTATTATATGACTTTAGACCCTGAATTGGGTAGAGTTCCGCTCGAAAGGCTTGTTGATGCCTATCAGGAAACAAAGTTGCAAAGTATGCAGGCAAGTCTAAAATCTTCTGAGCAGATTGAGTGGGAAAATATTGGTGTTGAAATGGGTGGCCGAACAAGAGCCTTAATGTGGGATCCAAACGATCCTTCACATAAAAAAGTATGGGCAGGAGGTGTAACCGGTGGCTTATGGTATAATAATGATATTACCGATAATAATTCATCATGGATAGCTGTGAATGATTTTTGGCCTAACCTTGCAATAAGCTGTATTACTTATGACCCGAATAATTCCGATATTCTTTATGTTGGGACAGGCGAAGCACAAACTGCTTTTACAACCTATAGGGAATCAACAGGTCTTGGTGTTGGAATTTGGAAATCAACTGACGGAGGAGATACATGGGATTTATTGCCTTCAACTGAGGAGTATAAATATATTACTGATATTAAAGTAAGAAATGAAAATGGTACAAGTGTTATTTATGCAGGTGTTGCTTCAGGCTTTTATCAGGGTGTAAATCATCAAAGCCTTCCGTATGACGGGCTTTATCGCTCAGATGATGGAGGAGAGTCTTTTGAACAGGTTCTTCCTGATATTACAAATCTTGATGTTCCTTATGTTCCGGCCGATATTGAGTTCGGGGCCGATGGAAGGATTTATATAGGGACAATGCCAAATATGGAAGATGAAGGCGGTGCAACAATTTTAATTTCGGATGAAGGAACAGAAAACACATGGACGGTTTTTGAAGACTATAAAATTTTGATTGAAGAAGGTGGTGCCGGTTATTATTATTATCTTCCGGGACGTGTAATGCTTTCTCCTGCACCCTCTGATGAAAATGTTGTTTATGCTGTTATCGGAGCAGGATACGAAGATGGATTCAAATATTTTAAAGGAAATTTTATTCTTCGTTCATCTGATAGAGGACAGACATGGGTTGAAAAAAATCTTCCTTATGATGAACCAAACTGGGCATCCCTTTCGTGGCATGCTTTTATTATTTCTGTTGATCCTTATGATGCAAACAGTGTATTTATTGGTGGCCTTGATGTCTATAAAACTACTAATGGGGGTAATTCATGGTTTCATGTTTCTGATTGGGCTGCAATGTATTCGGGTGGTGGCCCCGATTATGTTCATGCCGATCAACATGTTCAGGAGTATAATTCCGGTTCTTCGGACGAAATTATTTTTGGTACAGATGGCGGAGTTTTTTATACCTCAAGTGCAACTATTAATTATCCCGTTTTTGAGGAAAAAAACCTTGATTATAACACTTTGCAATTTTATACTTGTGCAATGTCACCATTAGCCGGCGATGACACTTATGTTGGCGGCCTTCAGGACAATGGCACTTTATATTACACCGGATCTCCATTAACAATAGATGATATGATTGACGGTGGAGACGGTGCTTATTGTTTTATTGATCAGAATGAAGCTGAAATAATGATAACATCGGTTTATTATAATAATTATTCAGTATTTATAAATGGAAATCACCATGAAAGTATGGGTCAATATAGCGGAGTTTTTATTAATCCGGCTGATTATGATTATTTCAATAATATTCTTTATGCCAATGCCGTAACTTTTTTCGGAAATAGTCAAAACCGAATTATGCGTATTTACGATATTCCGGATAATAATTATGTTGATTTTGTAGATCTTGATACGGAAATTTCTGTGTATTTTTCACATATTCAATCTTCTCCTCATGCTACTGAAGGAACAAGCACTTTATTTATGGGCTCAGTAGCCGGACATTTATTTAAAGTTGAAAATGCTCAACTTGTTCCAAATGTTACAGTAATCGGTAGCGATGAATTCCCAACTGCAAATATTTCGTGTATTGCAATTGGCGGCTCAGAAGACACTCTTCTTGTAACATTCTCAAATTATGGAGTATCATCGGTTTGGCAGACTTATGACGGAGGAACTACATGGCAGGAAAAAGAAAGTAATTTACCCGATATGCCTGTTCGCTGGGCAATTTATCACCCGCAAAATTCAATGCAGGCTATGCTGGCCACAGAAATTGGAATTTGGACAACAACAAACCTTAATGCTTCCGAACCGGTTTGGATACCATCGGTCGATGGAATGGCAAATGTGAGAGTGGATATGTTAAAAGTAAGAACTTCTGATAATACTGTTTTAGCAGCAACTCAGGGTAGGGGACTTTTTACTACTATTTATGAATTGGAATCTCAGCAACAATCTCAAACAATTAATTTAAATACGGGTTATCATTTTGTTTCTTCGCATCTGTTACCGGAAAATCCCGATATGGAAGTTGTTGTTGATGAACTTTTAGAAAACGGTTTAATTTATGTCAGGGATTCCGAAGGTTCAATGTTAAGAAAAATTGGCCCTAATTGGGTGAATGGAATTGGCGACTGGGTTGGAACTGAAGGTTACCTGATAAAATTTGACGGAACTGCTCAATTTACAATCTCTGGTGATTTGATCCCTGTAAATACAGAAATTTATATTTCAGCCGGATTCCAATTTGTTAGTTATTTACCTCATGTTGAAATTGATGCTTCGGAAGCTTTTGCCTCAATAATTGGCGATGATTTAATTTATATCAGGAATTCTGATGGTTCGATGTTAAGAAAAATTGGCCCTGACTGGGTTAACGGTATAGGTAATTGTATCCCAACAGAAGGTTATCTTGTTAAAATGTCGGGTGATGCTGTTTTGATTTACCCTGAAGAAGGAAAAACTGCTGACAATAAACGTCGTTTAACTAAACATTTCAAATTCAATGGTGGAAATGCCGCTGATCCTGTTTACACAATCTATGTCGATGGACTTTCTATTGGCGATGAAGTTGCTGCTTTCGACGGAGAGAAACTTGTAGGTAGTCTTTCAATAACTTCGGAAAACATTCTTGAAAACGAATTAGCCGTATTTAGAACTATTTTCGATGGCAAAGGTTATGAACCCGGAAATCCTGTTATTCTAAAAGTCTATGATCCGGAACTGCTGATTGAAAACACATGTAGATATGAATTTATAGATATTTATGAAGATGCTTACTCAAACAGCTCTTATCCCGCTGAAGATGGCGAGTTCAGCCTTGTAACAATTTATAAATCTAACTCAAACATTGATAAGTTAAGTGAAGATTTATTTTCAGTTTATCCCAATCCGGCAACTGATAACATCAACATTTCTGTTGATGTAGAAAAAATGAGTAGTGTTGAAATTTCAATTTTCAATACAGAAGGAAAAATGATCTATAAAGATATTCGGGATAATTTCTCCGGAAAATATTTTAAAACTATTGACCTGTCGGCTTATAGTAACGGTATATATTTTATAAATATTAATAATGATAATAAAAAGGCTACTCAAAAAACAATTCTCCAAAGTCCCTAATTAGGTTCATTATATATTTTTCTCATTTATGGTGAGAAATTAACCTTAAAAAACGAGAGATATTCTTTATCTCTCGTTTTTACTTTTTATTTAAAACCGTGTTATCTTCCCTGAGGTAGTTGTTTGATAGGTTTTCACCAGGTTTGCAGTCATGCAGGAATGCACCGGCAATACCAAAAGATAATCTCCTATTCTGTATTTAGAAATTTCAGATTCAGGTACTGCGACAATACCATGTTCCTGCGATAAACTTTTAATATACATACCGGGTATTATGTCTCCCCAGGTGTTTTCTTTTTTCTCTACTATTTTACCAAAAATAGTTCCTGATTTTTCATCTTCTAAACTCTCTTTCGAAAAATGTACACCTCCGCCATAAATTACTATTTCACTTCTGTCATTGTGAATGGCAACTATCGGGCAAGTCATTATTACTGCAATTTGATTGATTATGCATGATCCGATTTGATTTTGCATTAAATCATAAAAAACAAAATTTCCAGGCCTTATCTCATCAATTCCTGTAAAGTCGTTGGCAATACTGCAACCCGGTGTATCGCCTAAAGATACAATTATATCAGGATATTTTCTTTCGTACATTTCTTTTAGAGATATTAAAATCTCCAGACTTTTTTGATGTATGTTGATGATTTCTACTTTGGTTTTACATTTATAAGTATGTCCGGCATGAGCCAAAAATCCTTTAAATATTAGATTATCACAAGTATCGGAAATTTCCAATATCTCATCTATTTTATTTGTATCGGATGAAGCTATCCCGGTTCTGTTATAACCGACATCAATTTTTATAAAGAAACCTGTTTCGTGTTTTAGGTGTTCTTTTAAGAAATGTATAGCCTCGGTAGATTCTACTAATACATTAAGTTGTATTTTTTCAGCAAGCCGGTTAATAGTTTCTATCTCTAAAATATTTACCGGAAAAGCTACCGTAATATTATTCCATTCAGCCGAAAAGTAATCTGCCATTTCAAGCGAAGAAACGGTAATTTTATCAACTCCCAATTCTTTAAACCACCTGCCTATTTCTAAAGACTGATGGGTTTTAAAATGTGGACGAAAATCTACTCTGTTGTTCTGTGCTTTTATAAACATTGTTTTTATGTTTTCCCTGCACTTTTTTTCATCCAGTAACAATGTTGGTTTTTTTATCATTTTTTTAATGTTGCACCGGGTAGCTTTCACCCCCAAAGAACTGTGCATGCCAGTTTGCCGGCAATCGACTTGGACACTTTTAAGGTTATCCCGGCAAAGGGAAATCCGGTTGTTAATTTTCGTTTCATTATCAACAAAAGTAGTAATTTGTTTACACTCTTTGGCTAAACCATTATTATAAAACACCATCAAAGATTGTGGTTTGTAATGATCCGATCAACTTAAATAACTTTTTCTTTGAATACGGTTTTGCAATATAACCATCACAACCGGCTGCTCTGGCTATATACTCATCACCCTTTAAAGCCTGAGCTGTTTGTGCAATTACAGGTAATTGAGGTCTTATAAATTTTATCTGTTTGGTTGCTTCATAACCATCGAGTAGTGGCATCTTAATATCCATTAATACCAGACAGATGTTCTTGTTTTTTAAGCATGCTTTAACAGCTTCAATTCCATTGTTAACACGAAGAATATTGATGTCTCGCAAGGGCATCATTTTTTTTAAATATAAGAAACTGCTGTCATCGTCTTCAGCAATTAAAATGATACCACCAGTATTGAGAGCTTTGATATTTTCATCTTTTTCTTTTTCAAAATTATCATTTTCCTTAATTTTAAAGGGGATTTTGAAAAAGAAACTGGATCCTTTATTAAGTTCAGAACAGAGCCAATGAGTTCCTTCCATCAGTTCAACAATGTTTTTTACAATTGACAAACCTAAGCCGGTTCCTTGCGTGAAGCTATTGAGCTTCGTAAATCGTTCAAATATTTTTTCCTGTTGATCGTATGGAATCCCAATACCGGTGTCACAAACAAAGCATCTGATTTCTGATTTTTCGTCAATTTCATAGCCAAATGTAATGCTGCCTTTTTCTGTAAATTTGATGGCATTGCTTATTAGATTAGTGAAAATTTGCTTTATACGTTGCAAGTCTGAAAATATGAATAATTCAGCATCTAAGGTTTTTGGTATTAATGTTATACCATTTTTACATTTCGACTTAAAAATTAAATAGAGTTCATTAATCATCTTATTCAGATCAAAAGTGCTATTTATAATTTCTAAAACACCGGCTTCTACTTTTGCAAAATCAATAATATCATTAATTAGTTGTAATAATAAATTATTTTGCTTATTAATTAGGTTCGCATAGGTAATGGATTCAGGATCATTTGCTTTTTCGGCGAGGATATCTGAAAAACCAATAATAGAGTTTAAGGGTGTTCGTATCTCATGACTCATCGAAGCTAAAAAAGCTGATTTCAACCGGTCAGATTCTTCAGCCTTTTCTTTTGCCCTTATTAATTCATCCTGATATTGCTGCTTTTCTATTACTTTCCATACAGTTTCTATTAACAAGGTTAATTGCGTCACATCCATTTTATTATAATCTGCATTCTTATCGAATAGGCAAATCCCACCTACCATTTTTGAATTTACAATAACAGGTAGTGAAAGAAGTTTATCAACCTCACAGTAGTTTTTGCAAATAGCACAATGTTTTATCTTGGAAAAACGGTTATGAATAAAAGGTTTTTGTGTTTGAATAACATCATTACAACATGTCACACTGTCAAGAACAATAGCAGGTTGCATATTATGGTTAATACAATGATCAATTAGCCTACCGGAGTATGTTTTTATAACATATTGGTTTTTATTACTATCATATAGAAAAATATATCCTCCATTGCTTTCTGTAAGTTTTATAGCTTGCTTTAGTGAATAGGCCAATAATTTATCAGTACTTTCAAAAGTGTTTTGTGAAATATTCAATAAAATTTTCAGATTTTCATTGTGTTGTTGCAATTGCCCGGCAGTTAACTTTCTTTCAGTTATATCGCGCATAATGGCCACCGAACACATTTGATCACCAAGTTGAAAACGTGTAATTGACTGAGACATAAAAAACTCCGAACCATCTTTTCTTTGCCCAATAGTTTCATATTCAGTTGGGACTTCTTTTCCGGCTGCCCTTTCTTTCATGTAATTCACAATTTTAGGTCGCTCAGAAGGGGCATAATACTCAATCACTTTTTTTCCCAATATCTCTTCCTCTGATTCATACCCAAAAAGTGTTAAAAAAGCAGGGTTTCCTGCAATTATTTCACCTTTTAAAGCCAAACCTATAGCATCGACCGAAATTTCATAAATGGATCGAAATTTTTCTTCACTTTCCTTCAACGATTTTTCTGCTTTTCGCTTTTCTTCACGAATTTTAAACTCCTTAAGTTCGCGTTCAACAGCGGGAATAAAGCGCTTTAGGTTATCTTTCATTATGTAATCGCCGGCACCTGATTTCATTGCCAATACTGCTTTATCTTCTCCAATCATACCTGAAACAAGAATAAATGGAATATCAAGTTTATAGGTATTGTATAGGTTTAAAGCTTCAATCCCTGAGAAACCCGGTAAATGATAATCGGATACAATCAAATCCCAATTATTCCTCTCAAGTGCCATTCTCATCGTATCATAGGACTCAACACGCTCAAGCTTTACTTCATATCCCGCTTTTTTAAATTCCAACAACATAAGCAACGCATCATCTTGTGAATCTTCTATGATTAATACATTCAAGGCTTTTGTCATAATCATAATTTCATTTAATTTCTATAAGAAACTTATCAATATACATATCAATTTTCCAGGGATTCATTTATCATTAGCCAATAAAATCCAAGTTGTCCCACGGCAATTGAAAATTCCTCAAACACTACCGGTTTTCGGACAAAACTATTGGCTCCGAGATCATAACCTTTAATTAAATCATTTTCTTCTTTTGATGATGTAAGAATAACAACCGGAACAATCTTATACCTGTCATCTTTACGCAATTTTTCGAGTATTTCAAGACCAGAATACTTTGGCAAATTAATATCAAGGATAATGAGTGATGGCAGGAAACCTTCTTCCTTTCCGGGATAGCTTCCGTTTCCTATTAATATATCCAATGCCTCTGCCCCATCCCTTATAACAATAAGTTCATTTTTAATATTGTGTTTTTTAAACACGCGTTTTGTCAATATAATATCATCGATACTATCCTCAACTAAAATGATCATTTTGTTATTTTTAATTACCATTATTATATTATTTTAAAGTAAAGTAAAAAGTTACACCTTTCCCTATTTCAGATTCGACCCATATTTTACCATTGTGTCTGGAAATTACCCGTTTAACATTAGCGAGTCCTATACCTATCCCTTTAAATTCATCTGAACTATGCAAACGTTGGAACGGTGTAAAAACTTTGTCTACATAATCCATATTGAAACCTACTCCATTATCCCGAACAAAAAACACACTGCTATTTTCTTTTCCTTTAATTCCAAATTCAACTTTTGGGCTTGATTCTTTTGATGAATATTTGAAAGCATTTGACAACAGGTTTTGTAACGCAATTTCCATCAGTTTTGAGTCGGCAGTTGCTGAAAGGCCCGGTGTAACATCAACTTCAACATTATTGTATTCCCCGGTTTCCTGTAATTCCGATATAACTTTGTTTGCCATTAGGCTCAAATCCAATTTTTTAATGTTCATTTCGTACCGGGTAATTCGTGAAAGGCCCAATAAACTATCAATTAAATCGCCCATATGTTTGGCAGCATTACGTATCCTATTCAAAAAATCCTTACCCTCTTCATCAAATTTATCATTATAATCTTCTAAAAGCGCATTGCTAAATCCATTGATGCTTCGTAAGGGTGCCCGGAGGTCATGTGATACGGAGTAAGAAAATGATTCCAGATCGGCCGTCCTGTCCTGAACCAAATCTTCCAAATGATCCTGGTATTTTTTGATTTCCTCTTCAGCCCTTATTCGTTGAATAGCCAGGCCATAAAATTCGGCAAGGCGAACAATTGCATCAAGATCGCGTTGCTGATAATCACTTTCAGGGTTTGCCAGGGCAATTTGACCCACTAAATCACCACCTGTAATAACCGGTACAGATAAGAATTTCAAGACCGGAATATGACCTTTGGGCAAACCTTTTGAAGTTTTATGAGGGGTATTGTTTGTGAAAAATGGTTTCAGTGTATTTAAAGCATGGCCCCATAATCCATTGTATAAACCATTCTTCCCCCGTGGTAGAATAATGGGTTTATCTTTAGGAAACTTCATACGGGTTAAATCATCAACCATTTCGGTAATTGTATGAATGATATTATCACCTGTTTTCGGGTCAATTACTGAAACAAATCCATGTTTGCTTTGGGTTAACAAACGGGCTTGTTCGTTTACAACACTACTCACATTATTTATTATTGTTGTAGGATTAGCAAGTGGCTCATACATGGCCGTTAGGGCATGGTCTATTTTTGCATTCCATTTAATTGCTTCCAATGCTGTTACCTGTTCTGTAGTGTCTATAGTGGTTCCCAGCATCCTGAAAGGTTTTCCTTCCTTATCCCATTCAACTAATTTACCGGTACTTTTTAGCCAGACCCAACCTTTTTTTGAGTGATTAAACCTGAATTCAGCCTCATATTTTTCAGCTTTCCCTTTGAGGTGTGCCGTGAATTTCTCCAAAACTTTGGTTTTATCTTCCGGATGCAGTTCAGCTACCCAGTTTTTATAAACATTATCAGTCTCGGTAAATCCTAACAATTCACCAAATATGCTATTTCCAATCGTAACATCGGTTTTTGCATTCCAGTCCCACACTGCAACATTAGCAAATTCAGTGGCCATGTTCAAACGGTAATTTGTCTCCCTGACATCTTTTTCTGCATTTTTTCTTTCGGTGACATCCTTGACAAACACGATCATTTCTCCTTTACCAAACTTTGATGTGGTAACATTTATCTCAACATCAATAATTTTTCCATCTTTTCTGCGATGTTTAGTTTCAAAACGATCGGAACCGGTTTTTTGAATATTCTCGATATGTTGTTTCGTTTCTTCAGGTTTTTCAATAACTTCAATGTCGGGGATTGACATTTTTAGCAACTCCTCCCTTGAATAACCAATCATATTACAATAGGCATCATTAACATCTTTAAATTTGGCATCAAAACCGGCAATCCAAAATCCGTCTAATGAGGTCTTAATAATGTTGGAATATATATACTCACTCTCGGCAAGAGCTTGTATTGATTGTTGCCGTTCAGTAATATTGGATGAAACTATAGATGCGCCAATGATCTTTCCATCATCAGTTATTATTGGATTATGTAAAACTTCAAAATATACCCTTGACCTCAATTCCTCACCTGAAAAAGCAGATTCTGTAAATTTTTCCCCGGCTAGAGCTTTATCAATATTTTGCTTTGCTTTGTCACGATCAACTTTAACAGTCATATAATCCAACAGGCATTTCCCGATTTTAATTTTTGCACCATAAATTGCATCCATCACATTTGCATGTGCCTGATTGAAGTTGGTATAAAGGTAACTATGATCAACGGAAAAGATTATTGTATCACCATTGTTGAAAATACTGCTAAATATAGCCTTTTGTTGATAAATAAAATTTTGAGTTTGTATTCGGGAACTTATATTCCGGCTTGTTCCAATAATTTCTATTCGCTTACTTTCAGGGTTATGTCTAAAATCTGAAACAATCTCGGTCCAAACTGTTGAGCCATCTTTACATGTTTGTTCAACTTCATCTGTATGAGTTTTCACATGTCCATTTTCCATAAATAGCGACAAACGATGTGGTAAAAGAGTGCTCAAATAATTTTGCGATCCGGGAGCAATCATTTCAGTAGCTCTTTGTGCCAATGCTTCATCAACCGTATAGCCTCTGAGTTGTTGAACTGATGAACTCACATATGTAAATTGCATGGAATCAATATCGAGAATCCATATAACATCTATAATGTTCTCTAATAGAAATTTTTGATTTTCAACTTTCCGTTGAAGTTCTTCCATCTGCTTCTTTACCTCTCTCACCGTTTAAATAACTTTTTCTATAATCCAGTGTTATTAATTCATTTTCACTTTAAATACAGGTTGCGGTGAAAATAATGAATAAAAATGATAAAGTAATAAGGATTACCACTACATTACCCCTCAATTATTTTAATGGCCTGTTTTTCAGAACCAGCCATATTTGTCAGCATTTAGCTTAACATTTTTTAATAAATCCTGACAATTCGATTTCAGGTGTTAATCCCATTTTTTTTCTAATTCTGTAACGGCTCATTTCTACTGCTTTAATTGAGATATTATATAAGGAAGCAATATCTTTTGAATTCAAACCAATTTTTATTAATCCACAAATCCGTTTTTCGCTATCAGTAAGGTTAGGATATTTATCCTCAAGCGTATTAAAGAACTCCTGATTTACCTTCTCCACATTTTGCTGAAGGAGTGCCAATTCTTCATTGATTAAATGTTGTTGACCAAGCTTTAATAAAAGCTTTCTCAGGATATCATCAATTCTCTCGACGTTGTAATTTGAAATGCTTTGCAGGGATTCTTTTACTTCGAGTATGAGTTCATTTTTCCTGGTAATATCAATTGCGAAATCAACCAGTATCCTGTTCTTGTCCCTTATTTCCACCTCAAGTTTATTCTTACATTCAAGTATCGCCATATTGGCAAGATGCAACTCCAGATCAGTTTCTAATAAGAATTTTACTTGTTGTAAAAATTCAATATATATCCTATTATAATGATTCTCTTTGTTATCTAAAACGCATACTGTTCCAAAAACCTCTCCATCAGGCCAATTGACAGGTATTCCTAAATATGAAATCATGTTTATATCAACATCAGGATTATTATCCTTCCAAATTGAACTTTCTATGGCATTTGGGACTATTAGTATTTCCTGAGTTCCTATAACGGTTTCACAATACAATCCATGGACAAGTTTCTCCTTTCCGCCTTTTTCGTATTGATTCTCTTCATTTTCGCTTTTTAAGAAAACCTCAATAGTATTTTCATTTAATCTCATAATCAATCCAGCCGGAACGTTAATAATTTCTGCAGTTAAATTGATTAATGATTGCCATTTGTCAATAATTGCGGGTTGTATTTCAGGCTTCAAATCAGAAGTAATTTTAACAAGTTTTGTTTCCTGAGTTTCTCTAATTGTAATTTTTGAATATTTTCCTTCCATCTCGTATCTGTTTTATTGATAACAGCTTAACATTTTACCTTATGAAACCTATCTGCAGTTTTCACTATAAAGAACTCTTGTATTCTTAATACCATTTTATTTTAAAATTAATCAAAAATAAGATTTTTTAAGTTAATTTATAAATTTCTGCTTATAGTTTTTTAAAACATTGGAATGCATCAATATTTTTACAGAAATAAAAAGTTCTTTTGATAATGATTCTTGGTTTTTCTTAATGTTCATTCGTGATGTATTTTGAGTTCCTTAGTGGCATAAAAAAATTACTACAAAGGAATTCTAAGGGTTTTCGCTAAGAGACGCAAAGAAATTGAGTTGAAGAATTGAAATTGAAAGTAAATCGTTTGAAAGACGAAGACGATTATAATGCTTATTGTAAGAAAAATTTCAGAAATAGCGTAATATTATTCAGATAAAGAGTATTTAATAATTAATATAGCGTTTAATGTAATCAATATAATGTTTAAAATAATCGTTATAGCATTTTATATTATTTATATAGCCTGATGTATAATTATTATAATGTATTTAATATTTAATATAATGTATATAGCAATTAATATAGTTTGTAATAATATTAATATAGCTAAATTTAAATTGAAAT
>CAYWXI010000009.1:0-144435 GCA_964462015.1 uncultured Bacteroidales bacterium
GGGTAGACCAACCGGCATAGAACCAGGTTTCTAAAATAATTGCATGACCCAAATTACAAATGTTTAAACCTAAAAGTGCTGATAATCTAATATGCGTTTTAGGGGCGATCACATCGCGCACAAAACAGGAGGAAGTGGTTTATAATTTACATGATGAATATTGTTCCGAAACACGGACATCATCTATAGCACGCACAACCGGTTATACTGCCACTGCAGCAGCAAATCTGTTTTTGTATGGTTTGTTTAATGAAAAAGGAGTTTTTCCACCTGAACTGCTTGGCAAACATAAAGCTTGTTTTAACTATTTCTTTAAATATTTAGAAGAAAGAAATATTCATTATGTAAAGAGTTCACGTTTGATTTAATACTGACAATATTCCAATATAATATATCTAAATCCTAAATAACTAAACTGTTTTACTAAGTTTTATTTTTGGATGTTTAGATATTATGCAAGCGATTTAATAATGTAATCTTCCCCTTTTTTAATGAGGTCAGTAGTATCTTCAGATGCTTTCTTTGCTTTGGAAAACAAATCTTTTGTGTAATCAATCAGTTCTTTTTCAGCTGTAGGCATATTCTGTTTTTTCCACGCATCCAGGCTCAAAGACGGCCAAATTGCATTTGTGGTACTTAATTCATGTAAAGAAGCTAATGTTTGTTCCGATGTAAAATAATTACCACCATGGCCAACATTTTCAATTTCATGAAGATTTACGCATTTATCATTTAGGGTAAAACCCTTAGCAAATTTTCTTGCTTCACCAATGATATGGTTTGAAAGTACCACAGTGGTGGGTGAAAATGCCATCGAATCAAAATTTCCACCTACAAAAGGGGCACAGCCAATTTTACCGATACATGAAGTCAGGTGATTCTGCCATAAATCCCCGGAAGCAAGTAAATCAGCTCCTCTGCCATTATTACTACCAGATGTACCACAATGTGGAATTTCATAAAAATTCATCATTTCAGCACATGCCAGGTTAAGTAAATAGGAAGTAGGGGTATAGAAGCTTCCCATAGTTGTCATATTAAACGCAGCGGGCAGGCTTCCCAAAATAATTTTACTTCTCTCTTTTATCAGCTGACTGAATACCAGTCCTGCAAGCAACTCCGCATTTAATAGTGCCAGTGAACCACCTTCAGTAACAGGAGATGTGCCTCCATACATGCTGTAATTGGAATACATGAAAGGTAAATTGTGATCAATACAAGCAATCATCTTATCCGTAGTAGCTTTATTCAATACTAATGGTGTGATTGGATTCAGATAAGGGATGCAAAATGGTTTTGCTGAAATATCTCCATGAAGAAAAGATAGCAACTCAATCACAGTATTGATTTTTTTGTCTCCCGAGATTAGTAAAATCAATGGCTTTGTAGTATTGGCATACATATCGAGAGTGGAGTAAAGGTCGGATTTTTCTGCAGCCACATCTGAAGGAATTCCTAATGTGGATATCATATCATAGTTATCTAACAGGTCGCCCAGTTTGGTGGAATGCTGCATATGCTTCCTGGTAAATAATTCAACCCGGTTGCTTTCTATGTCCTGAAACCATGTGTTTGTTACCCCAATACCAAAATGGGTTTCATTGCCTTGCTTTTTCCCTAATTGAAATGCAATATTTCCTGTTTTGTTGAATACATCGATGTTTGAAGGAGCTTGTTTTATAGCATGATTGATTAACTCGCCCATAATGTAAACCACTTCATTCTTGATTTTTACAGCATCTGATTTTTTAAATATTTTAATTGCCGCTTTTGATTCCACTTTTATGCCGGTATTTTCCAAAATACTGATGGAATACTGATGGACTTCATTCATTTGCTCATGATTAAGTAATTGCAATCTGGGACGGACATTCTTAAGGATATTGGCTATGGTCATTTGGAATTATTATACGTTATTATTGTTTTATTGCTAATAAATAATCCTTTTCATACAATTATTATATTGAAATTTCTTCAACAGAATCCGACATAGAAATACCAAACTCATGTAATTCGGAAAGAGCAGAAATGTACATTGATTTTTTAATCGGAATATGAACACCTGTATCGGTAAATGACCTAATGTATCCATTATTTCTGTTTTTTTATGTGCTAAAATAAAGAATATATTTTATAAAACACAAAAAAGAAATAGAGAAATTTAGCCTATTGAATTCTATAAAATTCAAAATATAGATAATTTTTTTTTCGACGCAGATCATCACAGAATTATTATGATATATTTTGTTTGTCATTAAAAATCAGTGTCAAATTATATTATTTGAAATAGTATCTGTTAATTAGATGTATTTTCCATAAATTTGGTTTTTGAGAATTGAATCTAATAAGGTTTTCAAACATAAGAATTATAAACAAAAATGAAATTAAAAAATTATTCTGTTACAAACTCCGGATTTTGGACTGGAAGAATTGATGATCCAAATGATTTTGATTCTTTCAGAATGCATCAAATTATTCAATTACTTGACTTAAATGAACAAAAGTCGAAAGAAATTGAATTATCGAAATTAAATATTTGTTTTATTGGTTTTTGCTGTGATGAAGGGATAAAACGAAATTTGGGCCGTAAAGGGGCAAAACATGGGCCTGAATATATACGAAAAGAATTTGCTAATTTGCCGGTAACCTTCGGAATTGATGTAATAATTTATGATGCCGGAAATATTACCTGTGTCGAAAATAATATGGAAGAAGCTCAAAAACAATTGGAAACAGCAATTGAATTAATTCTCGACAAAAAACTATTCCCAATTGTATTAGGAGGTGGCCATGAATTAGCTTTAGGTCATTTCAACGGTATAGATAATCACCTTAAAAATCAAGTAAAAGACAATACTTGTATAGGAATAATTAACTTTGATGCACATTTAGATTTAAGGCCTTGTAAGAATGAAGGATCTTCAGGAACTATGTTTTCACAAATTGCAGATAAATACACAAGTGATAAACGTGAGTTTTCTTATATGTGTTTAGGTGTCCAAACTTCAGCTAATACAATAAGTCTTTTTAAAAAAGCAGATTTCCTTGGTGTTAAATATATTCTTGCCAAGGATTTCACAGAATCTAATTTCACAAACATCTCCAAAGAATTAAATGATTTCATTTATAAGCATGAGCACATATATGTTACTATCTGTGGTGATTTGTTTAACTCTGCTTTTGCTCCGGGAGTTTCTTCATTGCAGCCATTTGGAATGAATCCTGAAATTGTACTCAAATTTCTTAAAGAAGTACTTAAAACTAATAAGGTGATTAGCTTAGATATTGCTGAAATTTCCCCCCGATTTGATCAGGATAACCGTACTGCAAAGCTTGCAGCGGTTATTATATACGCCATAATAAATGCTCTTATTGAAATTAAATAATAAATTAAAATAGAAAACATCTCTTAGTAATATTATAGGATTTAAGGCTCAGTAATGCCCGGTAATACTCACCAGAATTTCCACTTCTTTCTGTCATTTCTCAAAATTTTCTTAATTTGCAATTCTAATTTTAATTAAATTTTTATAAATATGAATATTACTAAAAGGTTTTTTTTAACACTTCTAATTCTGACAGGGACGATGTTTTCAATGGCCCAAAATACTGAAACCCACGAACAAAAAGCGGAACGCATGCAATGGTTTAAAGATGCACGTCTGGGAATTTTTATTCATTGGGGAATTTATGCCGTAAATGGTATTGATGAATCATGGTCATTTTTTAATGAATATATTCCATATAATGAATACATGAGGCAACTGGAAGGATTTACAGCTGCAAATTATAAACCTGATTATTGGGCTGATTTAATCAGGGAAAGTGGCGCCCGGTATGCAGTTCTTACAACTAAACACCACGATGGTGTTGCTTTGTGGGATACAAAATTCGGCGGTTTGGATGTGGTTGAAAAAACACCTGCCGGACGAGATCTGGTTGGTACTTTTTGCAAAGCATTGCGAAAAAACAAACTAAAGGTAGGACTTTACTATTCCTTACTCGACTGGTCTCACCCCGATTATCCTAATTTTACCAGAAATAATAAAAGATATACTGAAGATAGCGTGAGGTGGGCTTCATTCACGAAATTTAATATAGGTCAGATTAGAGAATTCTCACATAAATATAAACCCGACCTGGTTTGGTTTGATGGCGACTGGGAACAAAGTGCCGAAAAATGGAAAGCTCCCGAAATCAGAAAAATTTTATTTGATGCAAACGATGAAGTAATAATCAACTCCAGGTTACAGGGTTATGGCGATTATGCTACACCCGAACAAGGATTGCCTATCACCAGGCCAAAAGAAAAATATTGGGAATTGTGCATGACCATTAACGATTCATGGGGATATCAGCATAATGATAATGGCTATAAATCGTCAGACCAGATAATAAAGATCTTTGCAGAATGCTTATGGATGGGAGGAAATCTGTTGCTGGATATCGGGCCTAAACCGGATGGTAGCATTCCCGAAAAACAGGTAAAAGTTTTAAAGGATCTCGGCAGATGGACAACTAAACACGAGAAAGCTATTTATGGAACTCATGCCGGATTACCACCCGGATATTTTTACGGCCCAAGCACTATTTCAAACGACAGCACAATTTTATATTTGTTTTTACCATATAAACCCGATGGGCAAGTAATGCTAAAAGGACTGAAAAACAAGATCAATCGTGTCTGGGTTGTTGGGAATGGGACAAAACTTGAACATAAAGTTTTTCTGAAACCGTACTGGAGTAATAAACCCGGATTGATTTTTATTGATGTACCCGAAAAAGTCCTTGATAAAAATATGACTGTTGTAGCAGTTTTACTGGAAGGTAAACTGGAATTGGGGGATTAGGGAATTAGGAATTGGGAAACAAAGAACAAGAAACAAAGAACAAGAAATAATGAAAAGAAATTCACTGTTGATTTTATTGTTAATGATCGCTTTTGTAAAACCTAAAGCACAATCAATTATCATTGATAATGGGAAAGCTAAAGCTGATATTATAATACCTGTCGACGCAGACAGCTTAACTATTAAATCAGGGAAAATACTAAGTTATTATCTTGAAAAAATCAGCGGAGTAAAGATAAAGGTGACTGAGAAGAAAAGCAAAACCGATTTTCATATCTTTATTGGAAAAGAATTTCTTAAAGGAAAAAACAAAAAGTTGCTCTCTGAAAATTTGAAGGAGGATGCATATTTAATCCTGGGAAACGAAAAGAGCCTGTTTCTGGCAGGGAAAAATCCGCAGGGGAATTTGTATGCTGTTTATACACTGCTCGAAGAATATCTGGGTTGTATGAAATTTACTGTAGATGAAGAATATATTCCGAAAAAGAGAAGTTTGAAATCACCAAAGGTTCAAAAGGTTTATAATCCGTCTTTTCCGTTTCGTGTACCTCATTTTTTCGGCAGATGGGACAAAGGTTTCAGTGAGTGGCATAAGATAAGTTCATTCGATGATTGGGGAATGTTTGTACATACTTTTCAGCGGCTCGTACCTCCGGAGAAATACTTTGATGAACATCCGGAATATTTTGCTCTTGTAGATGGCAGGAGATTAAAAGATGGACAACTTTGTTTATCAAATCCTGATTTAATGAATTTATTGATTGAGAATCTCGGAAAAGAGATTGCCAAAAATCCTGATAAAACATATTGGTCGGTTTCACAAAACGATTGTTATAATTATTGTGAATGCGATAATTGCCAGGCAATGTATGATGATTATGGCAATATTTCAGGTGCTTATGTTCTAATGTCAAATAAAATAGCAAATGCTTATCCCGATAAGCAAATTTCAACGCTTGCATACCAGTTTACCCGCTCAGCTCCTGTTGACATCATACCTCTCGATAATGTAAATATTATGTTTTGTTCAATTGAGTGTAATCGTTCGATGCCTCTTGAAGAAGATAAAAGAAGTGCCGGATTTGTAAAGGATATGAAAGACTGGGATAAATTAACAGATAATATTTTTGCCTGGGACTATGTTGTTCAGTTTAAAAATTACCTTACACCTTTCCCTAATTTTCATGTACTCCAGCCAAACATCAAATTTTTCCATGACAATGGAGTAAACATGATGTTTCAACAGGGTAGCGGTGGTTCATGGTCCGATCTTTCGGATGTTAAACAATATCTGATCGCAAAACTTTTATGGGATCCTGAATTGAACAACGATTCAATAATTAATCATTTTATTCAGAAATATTATGGTAAGGCAGCTCCATTTATTAAAGAATATTATGATTTGACCCACCAACATCTGATTGAAAAGCAACATCAGCAAAATCTTGATATTTACGGTTTCCCGGTGTTTTATTATAATGCTCACCTAAAACCTGATTTATTGATCCGATACCAGGAATTGATGGATAATGCGGAAACAGCTGTTTCTTCAGACAGTACTTACCTGACAAGAGTATTGCGTGTACGTATCCCTGCCGATTTTGCCTACCTTGACATTGCCCTCAACAGGGATAATGAAAAAATTAAGTGGATCAGGAAAAAGGATGGGAAAAAGGAAATTGATGAAAAATTGCTGGCCAGACTTGATCGTTTTGTTGAGTTGTGTGAATTGACAGGTGTTGAGCGAATTAATGAACGCAACCTAAAACCTGAAGATTATAGGGCTTTTACACATCGAAAATTGAAATGGCAGATCAAGGATAATAAATTGGAAGGTTCAGAAATTAAGAGCCTGACAAAATATAGCCCAAAATATCCGGTTGGCGGGGAAAGTGCTTTCAATGATGGCTTACTTGGCGGACTCGATTTTCATTTCAACTGGCTGGGATATGAAGGTGAGGATATGATCCTTGATATTGATTTTGGGGAAGAAAAGGAATTTTCACAATTACAAATGAATTTCCTGAAAGATGTCAACTCATGGATATTCCTCCCTGAGGATGTAAAACTCGAAATATCATCTGATGGTGATAATTACATTGCATTATGCTCACTTAAAGGTGATAATAGCGATCATTCATACCTGGTAAAATCCATTCCTTTTGTCATGGAATTTGAAAAAACCAAAGCAAGGTATCTGAGAATTTCAGCCGGTTCCATGCAAACCTGCCCTGAATGGCACAGGGGTTTCGGAAGATCATCATGGATTTTTGTTGATGAGATTATTTTAGAATAAAACAGATACCTGTTTTAGATAGTTTTTGAACAAAAAAGGTATCTGTTTCTGTCATTTTTCTTATAAACAGGTGCCTATTTTTTTTAAAAACAACCCATAAACCTCATAACTATTCTGTGGTTAAAGTTTCCCTCCAATTTGCATGAGCTTTTTTCAAAACATTAAAAACTTCAGGGTATTCATCAGCAAGGTTGGTGGTTTCCCCGGGGTCTTGTTCCAAATCATATAAAAACTCACCAAGTTCAATTTCTACCATTTCGTATTTGGCATTGTTGTCGTTTGTCGCCGAACGGTATTTCCACTTCCCGGCCCGAACAGCAGTTTCATGACCTGTATCCCAAAATAAAGTATCATGCTGCAGATCCATATTGTTAGCTGTAAGCAATGAATTAAGATCAATACCATTAACATAAGCAGGAATTTCGATTCCGGTGGCTTTACAAATAGTTGGCAAAATATCCATTCCGCTTACAACATTCGAAAACACCTTCCCTACAGCATATTTTCGCGGATAAGAAATAATCATTGGCACACGGATACCTCCTTCGTAAAGTACATATTTTGAACCCCGTAAAGGATAATTGTTAGCATAAATCGGTGTGGAGCCTCCATTATCACTAATATAAATAACTATTGTATTTTCATCCAATTCAAGTTTTTTTAAGTGATCTAAAACCCTGCCAATTTCCTTATCAAGAAAATGCAATTGCCCGAGATATAATTCTCGTCCCTCGGGGCTATTAGGGTAGCGTGCTGCTTTGTACCAGTCGTAATAATCTTCTTTCTCCGGGTCCCAATCATGATATCCGTTTAGTCCTTTTTCTTTTAAAAATTCCGGAGGAAGTTGATGTGTAAAATTATGCACAGCATTAAATGAAAGCTGAAGGAAAAACTTATCATCTTTATGCTCATCAAGAAATTCACAAGCCTTTTTTCCAAATAATTCAGTTGCAAAAGCAATTGTATCTAATTTGCCATAATTATTCCATAAAGCTTGCTGGCGTAAGCTTTGTCCTTTTTTATTATTTGATTTCTTTGCTTCCAAAAACTCATCCTCCAGTTTTTGTTGATGATGAAGATAATGCTTTCGAGCTGAAGTATGTCCCATATATGAGTCGAAACCGTGGTTTAATGGAAAGTTCCGGTTGCTTGTATCTGCATCATCAGAACCATAATGAACTTTACCAATATAAGCTGTCACATAGTCTTTTTGATTTAAAAGTTCAGCTATTGTTTTGTATTTTGCATCATGAATGCCTTTGCCTCCATACCAGAAAGTTCCCCATTGCTGCTGGTAGCAACCTGTAATAATTCCTGCACGTGAAGGATTACAAATTGGTGATGTGGCATAAGCCTGGGTAAATCGAATTCCTTTTTTGGCAAGCTTGTCGAGGTTCGGCGTATTTACATCATCGGTAAGCTCTGCGCAACTCAGATCGGCATAACCCTGATCGTCGGAAATGATAAGGATTACATTGGGTTCTTTATCTTTTTTGTCATGTTTTGTTTTGCAGGAAGTAAAAGAAAGCAAAAACATTGAAAATATAAGAATAACTGAAAGAAAGGTTTTGACTTGTATTATATTCATATAATTGTATTTTTTTGCTTTATTCAACAATGATTTCATCAATAAAAATCCAAGCATCACCCCCTGCACCCTGATGCCAGGGAGGACATTTACCAATATTTTTGGCTTGAATTTTTATATATCTTGCTTTTTTATCGACATCAAAATCAAAGCTTTTTGATGATGTTTCATAATCCACCTTTAACTTATTTATTACTTTCTTTAATGTTTTAAAATGTTGTCCATCATCTGAAACTGAAACAACTACTTCCTTCGGGAAAAATATCCATGAAAGCTGGTCCTGAAGGAAACCGGTTTTAACAGTATGAATTGGCACAGATTTACCCATGTCGATAATGGCTTCGAAATCATTACCCCAATAACCTAACCATTGGCCATCCTTACAATCGTAGCTACCGAAATAGCCATTTACCAGTGTTTTACCACCATCACTCGGATAATATTGATGTGGGGCTGTAACTAATTCAACTGTTTTATTTATAGCTTTATGTCTAACCTTCATCTCCTTTGCCGGCCCTAAACGACCCGGTTCACGTACTTCTGTTCCTTTAGTATTGGTGAGTGCGTCTCCTAATTCGGTTCGCGCTTTTTCAGCTAATTTCTTTAACTTTTTGACAATTCCGGGATTCTTATCAATTACATTATTTGTTTCGCTGATATCGTCTTTCAAATTATAGAGTTCCAATCCGCATTCACCCGTAGCATATTTTCCCGGTAAACCATCCTTACCCGGTTTTACACCTTTATATGACCTGTATTTATGTGGAAAATAGAGTTTCCAATCACCATGCCTGACGGCTCGTAGTTGTTTTCCATAATAAAAATAAAATGTTTCCCGTGGGTTAGTATCCTTTTGATCAAGCATAAGTGGCATAATATTCACCCCATCAATTTTATTTCCTGCCAAAGGCACATCAATTATTGTAGCCAAAGTGGGTAAAATATCAATAGTTGAAGCCATTTTATCACAAACCCTGGCAGCTGGAATTTGATCAGGCCAGCGCATAACACAGGGTACACGCGGTCCACCTTCCCACATCGTCCCTTTACCTTCCCGTAGAGGCAATGCACTACCTGCATGGTTTCCAAAATTCAACCAGGGCCCATTATCACTTGCGAAAATCACCAAAGTATTTTCTTCAATTCCACATTCTTTAAGAGTTTTCATAATCTGGCCCACCGACCAATCGATTTCCATGATTACATCTCCATAAAGGCCTTGCTCACTTTTGCCTTTAAACTTGTCAGAAACAGCCAATGGAACATGTGGCATAGAATGTGGCATATATAAAAAGAAAGGTTTGTCTTTGTATTTCCTGATAAAGTCAACTGCTCTTTCGGTGTATTTTGTTGTCAGGGTAGCCTGATCATCAAGTGTTTTTATTTCCTTTACTTTTTTATAGCCATCTATCAACGGGAGTACAGGGTAACGTTTTTTTCGATTGCTTGTATCGGGTTTTCCATCGAAACCAACCGGCCACATATCGTTAGAATAAGGAAGTCCGAGATATTCGTCGAAACCATGATTTAGTGGTAAAAAAGTAGTATCATGTCCCAAATGCCATTTTCCGAAAATCGCAGTGGCATAGTCCTTCTTTTTTAATAATTCGGCGATAGTTTCTTCATTATGATTTAAACCTATTTTTGCAGTTGGCATCAATGCACCGGAAATTCCAACCCTTTCAGCATAACATCCGGTTAGCAATGAACTCCTTGAGGCACTACAAACAGCCTGCGAAGCATAAAAGTTAGTAAAGCGGATACCTTCATTGGCAAGTTCATCCAGGTTGGGTGTCTCAAAACCTTTTGCCCCAAAACAACCTACATCAGCATATCCCTGATCATCTGTAAAAATGATAATTATATTAGGTAGTTTTTCGCTTTTTTTTGTGCATTGAGTTAAACAACCACCTATTATCGCGAAAAGGGCTAAGCCAATTGTTGATTTTTTAATTAATGAGATAATGTTTTTTCTTTTAATTTTCATTTGTTTATATTTTTGTAGTTGTTACATTTTACTAAATCCACAAATGGAAATTGGAAATTAGAAATTAGAAATTTGATTGCTCTTGAATTTCGAATTTCGAATTTCAAATTTCATTTATAATCATGCTCCTGTGTGTTTAAAACCAATCATGGGTGTTTCATGTTTTTTTTAAATTTGAACAATATAAGCCATATAATAAATTATTAGGAAAAATGGATGTAATATAATAATCATATTGTTATTTTATTTCACAATAATTTCATCGGCAAAAAGCCAGGCTTTACTACCGGCTCCCGGATGCCATTCAGGACATACACCGATATTTTCAGCAATTACTTTTATGTATTTTGCTGATTGATTATGAATTTCGACTTGAAAAACTTCACGGGTAACAGATAATTTATTATCGTCTTTCTCTTTAATTATTTCATCTAGTTTTTTAAATTTCTTTCCATCTGAAGAAATAAAGAAGCTTACTTTTTCAGGAGGAAAAATCCATGAATTGATTTTTTTCAGAAATCCACAAGAAATACTTTTTATCTTTTTATTCTGCTTCAATTCAATTACAACCTCAAGATCATCCCCTTCAAATCCCTGCCAAACATCATAACCACTACTTGCCAATCCTTTGGTATTAGCACTGACACCATCAGTTAGAGCATTCTTATTTCCACCTGAATATTTTTTATTATAAGTATATTTTAAATTCACATCACAATCTTTTGCCAAATGATCGATAATAATATTAGGCTGTGGCATAAATTTATCTTCATCAGTATCTTTATATTCTTCACGCAATTTAGTTAATTGCTTTTTTAACTCTTCAACAATTTGTGCATAATCAGGATTATTGTATTGATTTTTTATTTCGTTCGGGTCATTTTCAAGATCATATAATTCCCAATAATCCACATCGTAATAAAAATGTATAAGCTTGTATTGTTTTGTTCGGATACCATAATGCCTTTTCACAGTGTGTGGCCCAGGATATTCATAATAATGATAATATACTCCTTGTCGCCAATCATCCGGGGTTTCAGACGAAAGAACTTTTCTGATTGATTTACCCTGAATATCTTTCGGAATACTGATACCGGCATAGTCGAGAAAAGTAGGTGCAAAATCAAGGTTTAAAACCATATTATTTTTATTTACATCCGGCTTTATTTCTTTTGGGTATCTGACAATTAAAGGCATACGCAATGATTGTTCATACATAAATCTTTTATCGAACCAACCATGCTCACCTAAATAAAAACCCTGATCGGAAGTGTAAACAACAATAGTATTTTCGGAAAGACCTTTTTTATCAAGATATTCCAGTACTCTGCCAACATTTTCATCAACTGATGCAATGCAGCTTAAATAATCCTGTAGATATCGCCGATATTTCCATTTAGCCAATTCTTTACCTTCCGGGTTCGTATTGATAAACTGTTCGTTTTTTGAGTTGTATGCTTTATCCCAAGCTGCTTTTTGTTCATTGTTCAATCTTTTGTAAATTGATTGCCAGTAGGAACTGTCAGTTTTTTGCCGTGGGGTTTTGTTTGAATTACAATTTTGTATCGGAAGCTTCAAATCATAAGAAATTAAAAGATCATCGGCAATCTCCATTTCCTGCTCATAAGCAGCAGCACCACGACTTGCATAATCATCGAAAAAAGTTTCAGGAATTGGGAAATCAACAGTATCATACTTGTTTAAATAATTGGGGCCCGGCATCCAATTACGATGTGGAGCCTTATGATGAAGCAACAAACAAAAAGGTTTTTCCTTATCCCGCTTTTCTAACCAGTTTAAAGCAACATCGGTTGTAATATCAGTTACATATCCTGTAATTTGCTTTCGCACACCATTTTCTATAAAATTCGGATTATAATAATGGCCCTGACCCGGGAGGATATTCCAATAATCGAAACCTGTCGGGTCGCTTTTTAAATGCCATTTTCCAATCATTGCAGTTTGGTATCCTGAATTTTGAAGGAGTTTAGGAAAGGTTTGTTGACTCCCGTCAAAAGTTACATGATTATCAATCTGTCCATTAATATGGCTATATTTTCCGGTTAACATTACTGCCCTGCTCGGTCCACAAATCGAATTCGTACAAAAACTATTTGTAAAACGAACACCCTCTTTTGCCAGTCGATCGATGTTCGGAGTTTGATTCAAAGAGCTGTCATAGCAACTAATTGCCTGGTAAGCATGGTCGTCTGACATGATAAAAATAATGTTCGGAGGATTGTTTTCAGTTTCGGGGTTTTTACATCCAAAAAGGCTAATCAACAACCAAAGTAAGATTCCGAAATTCACGTATTTCTGCTTTGTCATTTTATTTAAATTTTAATTATTCATTTATATTTAGTTTAGGCACTCAAAATACTCATTTCTCACAATTATTCAACCTCAATTTCATCCATGAACATCCATGCGTTACTACCTGCTCCGGGATGCCACTTAGGGCATTGTTGTACCGGTTTAATTATTAGCTTAATATAATTTGCTTTAACAGCTTTTTCGAGATCAATCATGTATTCAACACGTTTTTCTTCATAATTTTTTAGATCAGGATTAGTGGGATTTGTATAATTTCCCTGCCACGAAAAATTTTCTCCGTCGCGTGAAGTGAACAAATCAATACTACAAGGTAAAAATATCCATGAAGGTTGGCATCGCATAAAACCTGCTTTAAGTTGCTTTATTAACATCGGATTAATGAGTCTTGCCGTCAATTCCAATTTCTCACCCTGAAAACCTACCCAGTTTTTGTTCCAGTCGCAAGGGATACCTTCCAGTCCATCCACAAGGCTCAGGCTGCTGTTTCCGGGATATTTTTTTGATGGCCCGGTCTGATAAATAACTTCATTAAATAAGGGAATATGACATTTTTTAAAACTTGTAAAGCTTTGAGAGTTATTATCAGAAATGACACAGGCAGCAATTGTACATGATTTTTTGATAATGAATGGCATGCTGTAAATATCTGATTTACTATTGGGGATACTACCATTTTTTGTGTAATAAGTTTTTCCATTCTCACTGTTCGATTGTAAAGAAATAAGAAGTTCATCACCTGATTCAGTTTCTTTCGTTTGAATATCGACAAGCGGAATTTCTTTTTCTTTAAACTTTGGCAAATCAACATAAGCTATGTTATATGGATTTAATCCTGATGAAAATTGAGGTGTAATCAGAAAATTAAACGACATTGGCCGGGCTTTGATTGTATATTTTTCGAGGTAGCCGGGCCCACAGGTTGCCGTACCCAATCCGTTTTGCAAATAATCAATATTTAAATACGTATAATTCTCAAGCTCCAATTCATTAATATGTTTTGCATTATTGAGTGCTTCATTGCTGTAATTATGTGCACTGAAATTAAACAATGTGTCAGAAGTAATTACCAGGGAATTATTGTTTTGGGTTGATAAAGTTAACCATCTGACTTCTGACCTGTTTCCATTTTCCTGAGGTACGATGTAATCGAAATGCAAATCTCCGACATTCATAGAATATTCATCAATGGTACCGGCTGAACAACGGTCGGGATAAGATTCGAATGGGCCCCGGCCAAACCATTTTATTTGGTTAAATTCTTTTGGAAGTTTCAATTGAAGACCAATTTTCGGCAAGGTTTTTACAATTTCGTGAGGAAGTACCTGTGTGTAAATATCAATAATTCCATTACTAAAAACGGTGTAGGATTGATAAATATCAAAAACTATTTCATTATTTTGATTTTCATATGATTTATAAATAAAAATTTTTGCCACACCATTATCGGGTTTTTCAACAAAAATTGAAATCGGAGTTTCTTTAAGGTTATCTAATCCGGCCTGATCCCAAAGCCGTTTTCCATTTCCATCCCTTTCATCATTTAATGTTGGTGCTCTCCAGAAATTTAATTTAATTTCATTATCGAAAATCAAATTGTCACCAAAACTTAAATAATCGGGATTACCTGTATTTTTATTAAATCGTAGTGTAAACAAATCTCCATAAATATCAATGCTTGTGTCATGTTCAGCAATATCTATCGGATAAAGTTCAGTATTATCAGGTTTAAACAATATCTTTTCAGAAGGGATTTTAATTTGCTCGTAGGCAATTTCATGATCCGCAGGGATAATACCTTTTCTTTTTTTTGAACGAACTGAAAAGAAAACAAAATATTCCGCTTTTTTATCTTCAAATAATTTTTCAGGTATATCAATTGAAATAATTTTTGAATATCCGGGTTGAACATCCAGGCCATCAAATTTTCCTTGTGAAATCATTTGGTTGTTACTTTTTATGGCGTAATGAATTATGTATTCATTAAGATTTGTAAAATCGAAATTGTTAACGATTTCAAATTCACCTTTATTGATGTTAACAGCTTTGATTTTTATATTTTGATAAACTTTTTTCACTTCATGGAGATGAGGATTAGGAATTCTATCGGCTCTGACTAATCCGTTAAGGCAAAAATCGCCGGAACTCGGGATAGTATCCGGACCATAATCGCCTCCATAAGTCCAGTATTTTGTACCATTTTTATCAAATTCGGCCAAACCCTGGTCAACCCAATCCCAAATGCAACCGCCTTGCAAAATCTTGTATTTTTCAATCGTATTCCAGTAATCTTGTAACCCTCCAACGCTATTACCCATTGCATGTGCATATTCACACATAATTAATGGGCGATCGGTATTGTTTTTTGCATATTCTTCCAAAGATTTTATTGAGGAATACATCGGGCAATAAATATCTGTATTATATTCGTGCAAAGCCCTTTCATATTGAACCGGACGAGTATTGTCATTATCTTTTAGCCACTGATAGGTTTTTTCAAAATTAATTCCGTTTCCGGCTTCATTTCCAAGTGACCATGTAATTATGCAGGGATGATTTTTGTCTCGTTCAAACATTCGTTGAGTTCGGTCGAGATGAGCAGCCATCCATCTCGAATCTTTTGCCAGGCTTTTTTTGCCATAACCCATACCATGCGATTCGATATTTGCTTCATCAATCACGTAAAGTCCGTAAATATTACATAATTCATACCATCTTGGATCATCGGGATAATGACAGGTGCGAACCGTATTAATATTGTTAAGTTTCATCAAACGTATATCTTCGAGCATTGTCTTTTCATCAACAACGTGGCCTTTAAATTCATCATGCTCATGGCGGTTTGCTCCTTTTATCAAAACCGGTTTTCCATTAATGCAAAACTGTCCATCAATGATCTCGCTGCTACGAAAACCTATTGAAGTTGAAACCAGATCAATAATTTCACCTTCCATTGTTTCAAGGCTGATCATTAACTTGTAAAGGTTTGGATTTTCTGCCGACCATTTTTTTATTTCAGGAAAAACCGCATTAAAGTCGCTTTTTATTATTTGATTAGGTTTCCTGACCGTAATTTTATTTTTTTCAACAAAAAATATTTCACCTTTGCTATCAAAAACCTGAACATGAACAAATAATTTGGTTTTTCGCTTTTTTTGCTGATGATTAATAATTTCAACATCCAAATTGAATTTTCCATCGACATAATTTTTTGTTAGTATTGATTTAACAAAAAAATCGCGAATAGAAATTTTATTTTTTGCATATAAAAAAACATCCCGTTCAATTCCGCTTATACGCCAAAAATCCTGGCATTCGAGGTAGGAGCCATCGCTCCAGCGGTAAACTTCCAAAGCAAGTGTGTTTTTTCCTTTTTTCAAATATTTTGTAATATCCCATTCTGCAGGAGTTTTTGAGCCCTGTGAATAACCAACTTTTTCACCATTAATCCAAAGATAAGCTGCAGATTTTACGGCTCCGAAATGAAGAAAGATATTTTTTTCATCCCAATTATCAGGAATAGTAAAATTGTAACGGTACGAGCCAACCGGATTATCAATTTTTATAAAAGGCGGTTCAGGATTTTTATCGAAGGGATATTCGGTGTTTACGTAAATTGGAATGCCATAGCCTTCAATTTCCCAATTTGACGGTACAAAAATTTCCTCCCATGCTGAAGCATTAAAATCCTGTTTATAAAAGTCATGGGGTCGTTCGTCAGCTTTTGCAGAATATTTAAATTTCCAGTTTCCGTTGAGGCTTTTATAGAATTCCGATTTCTTAAAATCTCCTTTTCGAGCTAAGTCTGTGTTTGAATAAGAAACGACATTTACATGAGGTTTTTCCTTATTGATATTAAAAATATGTTGATTTTGCCAATCAAATTGTTGGGCAAATGAAAACTGGCAATAAAGGCTAAAGGCTAAAGTAAAAAGGCTAAAGGCTAAAGTTGAAAGGCTAAAGTTGAAAGTAAAAAGTGAATACCTTCTTTTTAATGTAAATGGATTTTCAATTCCTTCAGGGATTTGAAATTCTGCAACAGATTTATTCATCATCATATGTTTAGATTTTAAATTACCTTTTTGAAACTTGTGGTTAATCTTTTTCTTTTATTCTTAAAATTCTGCATTCATGCGATAAAACATTAAGTTTTATTGAATCATTAAAGACTCCCAAAACCTTATGTTTCCATAAGTCTCTTGCTTCAACAGGTTTTTCAAATCCAAGGCTTTTTAGATCAAGACTTACTTCACTATTCTTATCATCATCCCTGTTTAAGAAACCTACTGCGAATGATCCATCGGAAAGTGGTTTAGCCCATAACTCAATCACACCGTCTTTCCAAATCCGCCCGGCTTGTTTACCCAGTTTATCCTGGTTTACCTCTAACAATTCCTTATTTGTGAGTATCCGTTTTGTATCCTCATCCATATTTCTGATATCGCAGCAAGCCAGCAAAGGTGCGGCAAGCAGGCTCCATAACCCCATTTGGGTTTCATATTCAGTAACACTACAGCCTGCTGCTCCATTGGCTGAAGCTGATTTGCCTTTTCCATAAAGCCCGATTACAAGCATATCAGGATCGTTCCAATGACCCGGACCTGCAAAGCGTTCAAGTCCAACCTGACGATCAAGTGTTTCCATAATTCCGTTATGTCCGCTATTGTATTTATGATGTTCCCATGTGTCTCGTAAATCCCAGGTAGTCCGCCAAAGATTACCATCAATTTCCTTTCCCCAAAGCCAGGGAGATCGTTGTCCCCATTCACAAATAGCAAAAACCATATCCGGTTTGATATCACGAACGATTTTTATGAATTTCTTGTACCGGTCAATGGCTGTCCACAAATCTCCGGGAGCATAACAATAATCACATTTAATATAATCAACACCCCATTCGGCATAGGTTTTTGCATCCTGAATTTCATAGCCAAAACTACCCGGCATTCCGGCACAGGTTTTTTCAGCTATATCGGTGTAAATTCCAAACTTAAGTCCTTTGCTATGTACGTAATCAACAAGACTTTTCATTCCTGATGGAAATTTTTCAGGGTCGGGAAAAATATTTCCATTTCCATCACGGCCACCATGCCAAAGGTCATCGATGATCAAATATTTATAACCCGCTTCTTTCATACCGGAATTCACCATAGCATCAGCAATTTCCTTAACTAAATTTTCGTTAATGTTTCCTTCGAATAAATTCCAGCTGATCCAACCCATAGGAGGGGTCAGAGAAACGTCATTACGATTTTGCGAATTAACAATTAATCCAACAAAACATAAAATAATTATAAATAAATGTTTCATGTGTTGATATTTTTGTAGTTGTAACATTATTAGTTTATTGCTTTTTTTAAAATCATATAAGGTAATTAGTTCCGAGTATTTGGGATGCTTTCTTCTGAATTTCTAATTTTATTATTCAAACTTTTAAATATTCAAAAGATAGCGCCATTATTCTACCGGAAATAAAATTATAGAGGGTGTGGATAAACACCCTCTTTAATTAATACAATATTTCTTAATAAATTATTATTTTTTTTGTGATTTGTTCTCCTGAGCATTCAATAGAATAAAAATAAATTCCCGGATCAAATTCTGAAGCATCGATATTTATATAATGTGTACCTGCTGGAAAGCTACCAAGTTCACGTTTATCAATAATTTGTCCGAGCATATTATTTAAATAAAAATTCACATTATTATTTTCCAAAAGTGAAAATTGAATTTTAGTAAAACCTGTCGTGGGATTTGGAAAACACTCTACTGCTTCAAGATTTGACTGAATAGAATTATTATCCTCAACACCAAGTAACATATCTTTTAGGATAGGAGCATACACAAAAGAGTTTGTTGTTGGGTCAGTGTTTCCCAGCCAATAATGCCATCCGGGAAGGTCATCTGTTTGAAAAAGAACATGTATATATCCATCATCATACGAAGTTAAGTTAACATCAGGGAACATACATTCAGAAAACCAATACATTACCCCGGAATTAATATCAGTATTTTCTGACCAGGTTAATCCATTATCGCGCGAAGATGTAGCCCAAATATGCCGGAAATTCTCAACTCCGTTCGTAAATTCTACTGAAACTGCTGAATAAACAACAAAAATATGACCGAGATTATCAATGGCGATTTCGGGGTATGTGGTAAGAGACTTCTGAGTAACACCATATCCAAGCAATTCATAAGAACCGTTAAATGGCATTATCCAGCCAATAAGATTCCCATTTTCACTAAGATAATCCAAAGTATAGGAACTAATGATTGTTGTGTCAAGAATATCCATGGTTTCGTTCCAGTAGATAATACCTTCAGTATAAGGATAAAAATACTCTGTTGCAGCAGTGTATATATATCTCATACGGCCCCATACAACATGTACGATACCATCGGCATCCATGGCAAGTGAAAAAGTTCCATCTCCTGCACCAAAGGCATCAGTGTCATCCGGTATTTCACCTCCCCAGGGGGTTTCAAACACTAATGACTGCTCCCATTCCTCACCGTTATCGAATGATTTTAAAAGAAATGCATCACGAGAACCAAATCCAACACCAAAAGCAATAGTATTCCCATGAGGTTCAGACCACACATAATGTTCTGCTTCAATAGCTGCAAAAATATCAGGACCCAGGCCATCAAAAAGCTGATGAGTTATATCCCAGGTTTCACCCCCATCCAGTGAGCGATAATATAATAAAGCTTTTCCTTGTCCATTATATTCTTCACCATAAGAGACAGCTAATAAGTGTATTGTTAAGTTGTCAGAACCACCTGTCATCACTTTTGGCCAAACAATCTGCACACCTTCCTCGGGCCCGGGAACAAAGAATTCTTCCCACTCACCTTCGCCTTTTGTTAGCCTGCGAGCCACCAATATTCCAAATTCATCATTATCATCTAATGCATGCGAAACATTAACCTCGCCATTAGTTCCGAGGTCAGTGTAATTTGGAAAACCTGTTCGTTTTGATTCCAGCCTTTCATTAGGTTGTTCACCCCAATCTGTTCCATTAAAATAATTATAGCCTGTCCCTCTGTCATCCCATGTTTCTACATTGTTTGACATCATCCATGTTGCACCAATTGTTCCATCATCAAAAACATTGATCCTTTGTTGAATTCCGCCATAAGTTTGAACATCTAGAATGCTTGTTCCAACTATGACATCATTTCGACTTTTTTCAGGAATTAAGTTTGATGTGCCTGAACCTAAAGGATCAAGTTCAGGTTTTATGACTTCTTGCCTGATAATGAGTTTTTCATGAGGGTAAACAGATTGATAACTTTGGCTATACACATTACATAATAATCCAATCAATCCAATAAACAGTACAAATTTTTTCATGCTTTCTCTTTTTAGTTAAAAATAATTGTTATGTAAAATTAATAATAATTTTGATATTTATTTAAACATTCTGACTTTAGTAACGGAGTTTAATTAACAACAATCTCATCAACAAATAACCAGGCTTTTCCGCCGGCTCCCTGATGCCACTCAGGACATTCAGCAATATTTTTAGCTGTGATACGAACATAACGAGTTTGCTTATTTGAGAATTCCAGTTCAAACAAATGAGGCCCGGATTCTTTTTCTATTTGTGGAATTTTATTTTCAAGTTTTGCAATCGGATGGTAGCTTTTTCCGTCATTTGAAATACTAATTTCAATATATTCAGGTAAAAATATCCAGCTTTTTATTGCCTGTAAAAAGTCAATGCTTACTTTACTTATGGATTTTGCTTCACCAAGGTCAATATTTGCCAGCATATCAACACCTTCAAATCCAAGCCAGTTTTCATGAATATTGTCTTCACTACCGAAAACACCGTCACCCAAGGTTAGCTTACCTAAAGCTGAATATTTAGTACTAAAAGGATATTCAAAATCAATTGTTTTGAAAGTAGAGGCCTGAATTAGTGATACTTTTGAGACAGTGCTATTAACAAAACCATTTCTAACAGAAATTGCTTTAATACTTGCAGAATTTAATAAATGAATGGGTTTAGAGAATTCTTTTGAACTGATAGTAGGCTCACTGCCATCAATAGTATAAAATATTTTTGCACCCTTGGTATTTGATTTAAGGTTTACTGTGATTTCATCAGAAAAAAGAAACTTATTTTCAATCAAATTAGTATCAATAAAGAAATCCGGAGCTTCAACCACTTTAGCTTGTTGTCCCTTCATCTTAATTACCCATGCATGTTTAACCTGACAGGTTTCTGTATTTTTCCATTCCGTTGGAAGTTTAAAAATAATGCCTTCCGATTGCCTGTCTTCCCATTCTAAAGGCTTATCGTATCCGAGTAAAAATATTTTACTCCCGGCTTCAGGTTTAATATACTTTAATTGTATGGATTTTCCCGGCCATTGTGTAAGAACAGCATATAAATATTTATCATCATTGCTTCGGATGTAATAAATTGCATCACCCTCCTTGTAGTTTTTTGTCCCACGGGAGTTATGAATTACTTCACCATTTACTTTCATCCAAGCTCCGATTTCTTTTAAACGATTTACACTCTCTCCAGGAATTAATCCATCTCCGGTTGGCCCGACATTCAAGAGATAATTACCTCCCTTTGCAGCAATATCTACCAAATTATGAATCAGCATTTCTGTGGATTTGAAATTATTATCAAACTTATTAAAGCCCCAGTGGTCGTTCATGGTCATGCATGATTCCCAATCCATATTGGAAGTACGGTCTAAAATCTCCTGCTCCGGAGTGCCGAAATCACCTGCTGCATCGTCATAGGCGTTCATTCCTTTCATTCCCTTACGGCCTTTGCCAACCCGGTTGTTGATAATTAAGTCGGGTTGAATATTTCGCAGGTAATTAAAAACATCTTTGCCTTGTTCTTCTGTCCATTCTGTAATCCATTCGCCATCAAACCACAGCACTCCAATTTGTCCGTAGTTAGTCAACAGTTCTTTCAATTGCGGTTTCATATAATTTTCTGCATATTTAGAAAAGTTCGGATTCGGACCTTTTCCATGGTTGTAGTCAGGATGATTGACTCCCTGTGCATCAGGATGATGCCAATCCATTATTGAATGATAAAAGCATAAAGTAATCCCTTCCTTTTTACAGGCTTCAGCCAATTCTTTCAGAATGTCTTTTTTATAAGGAGTCCTGTCGATTATATCATAATCGGATACTTTTGAATCCCAAAGGCAAAAGCCATCATGGTGTTTTGAAGTAATTACAATATATTTCATGCCGGCTTCTTTGGCAATCTGAACCCATTTTTCGGCATCAAATTTCTCCGGATTAAACCGCTCTGCATATTTTTCATATTCTTCTACCGGAATATCAGCAGTTTCCTGTATCCATTCAGCATGATTTTTTTCTTCACCATATTGGCCGGCTGGAACAGCATACAATCCCCAATGGATAAACATTCCAAAACCGGCATCACGCCACCATTGCATTCGGGCATCTTTTTCTTTTTGAGTCTCAGTTTTAATATAATCCCGAAATTCGGTTTTAACCTCTTTTTGTGGAGAATTGCATGCTCCAAAAATAAACAGCGCAATTAAAAAAAGTATAAAATTTTTCATGTTTATTGTTTTTGTTATTCATTCCTTGTTTCTTATTCCTTGTTTTTTTATATTAAATTTTACCGGATTACCGAAAATCTCCCACCCTAAAATTAAGTAAAAGTTCCTGTCCAAAATCATGTTTAAATTTATAAATTTCTTTTTCATCGTTCGATAAAATTTCAACACTTCCATTAATACCAACCTGTTCTGGTTTATCATTACGATTCCACCAGTGAACTGATATCCCATCTTCATTGTTGTCTAAAAACCGGAATTGGTAGCAACCGTTTTCAAGCTGAGTCATATAATTATAGGTTGAATCATCTTTCATCTTTTCAGCAGAATACAAAACTTCACCCATTTCATTTGAAATAGTAAATGAATTTTCGACTGCCCGTCCAAGGTCGTTTGTTTTTATTCTAAGTATAAAATCAGCAGGCAAAATCAGAGGTAATTTCACGATGGAAACCAATGTATTGTTTAATGTGTTTTCATCTTCAACACTGTTCGGATTGCTTATTTCAACCAAAAATTGTTGGTTTTTCGACAGGCCTTTCCAATCGGGAGTGGGGAGGAAAACTTCTTCCGTTTCCAAAAAATCGAGATTGCCAAACCAATTGTATTTTGATTTTCTGCCATTTTTTAATCCGTAAGTGATAATGGCAGATTTTAAATTATTGTGGCCTGTATTTTTAATAATAATTCTTGGATTACTGCAGACAGGATTTATTCTGCTGTATTTATCTTCCGAACTTGGAGCAATTATTTCTTCTACTGACGCATCGTTTTTAAAATTTGGTGGACCGTAAGAAAATAATTGGTGGGACATACGAAAATCTCCACCTTTTTCGCCATTATCAGAATAATACTCTATCCCATAATCAAAATTAATTGTATCCCCTGATATTACTTTTGGTGTTAACTCAAATTCATATTCATCAACTTTAGTTCCCGGGCACCATCCTGCCCTGTCGAAGGGCCAGGTACCTCCTTGCGGGTAAATCGGATTATTGCCACAGTCCTTCCAAACATTCCAACGAAAAACCTCCCATTCATTTATATAATATGAATGTGTTTTGCTATCCCATTCGCAACAATTTCTTGGGCCATGATGGCCATGCCCTGAAATTCTTGCTTTTAACCGATAACCTTCCGCTTCTGGATTTAAAGATATTTTTCTTGATGTTAAAACACTATCGTCAGCCAACTGTCCGTAATTATAGTTTCCAAATGGATAAATATTTTCAACAGCCAATACATCTCTAACCGGAGTACCTTTAATAAAAAGAAATTTTAGGTCTAATAATTCCTGATTGTTTCCGGTGATAATTTCCAACTCCCCCTTTAAAATTGGGGCATAATCGGTTACATCGTAAGTCCATTGCCAGCCTTTTTCGCCTCCAAGCCATAAACGTTTACCATAAGGTGTTACAAAACTACCAATTACAAAATCCTCAATCGTATCATTTTTTGGAATTTGAAGCTTCGTATTCCAAATATAATCCCACTCACCACATGGATACTTATCGCCTTTGGTTGAAGAATCGCATTTTAAGGTTTGAACCATTACGATTTTCGCCCAATTCTCATTGGTTTCGGGAAACATTACAACTTCCTTATAATGGGCACCCCAACCTTCAGGGCTTGGATCTTCCCATGTAACAACATTTACAACCATAGTGTCACCAACATTTATTTGTGCTGAAATATTTCCTGTAAACAGGATAATGGTTAATAGAAATAATAATTTGATTTTCATTTTTTTTGTTCTCATTTATTTAATTTATATAGTGTTTTTTATGTTTTAATTTTTTTTGTTTTTAGAATAATCTTTTTTCATTATAGAAGGTTAATTATATAAGGATTGAATGGCTGTAATCTCCAGTTCAACTTTTGGATTAAATTCATCGCTTACCATATAATTTTTAATAGAATACAACAACTGACGTGCTTCAGGCCTGTTTTCCATATTTTCCCACAAATCAACCCCCGAAACTATCAGTTTTCCATTGCCCACATTTGCCTCGAAAATAAGCGCCAGCCTGCGGTTTTCAAACCAATCGTCGATGATACGAACAATCGGTTTTAATTCAGGGGAAAATTCGTCGAGAATAATGGCGTTGGAATGGCTCATAGCGTCCCACCATTGCCAGTTACTATGAAATTCTGTAGGAAATTCACTTAAAGCCGGATGAACAGGATTGCATAATATACCGAGTGTATGTGGTGCTTGTTTTCGTGTCCATGCTGTGTTCCAAAAAATACTTGAGAATCCTACTTTAATAGTCCCACCTTTGTCAGCTTTCAGGCTACCCTTTTTCAAACTTAGCAAAACCCTGCCGCCTTTGTCGAGAACTGAAGCAGCTTTATCATCCAATACTGAAGTGATGAGAATACCGGATTTATCGATGGGTTGATGATTCGATGGATAAACCCAAAAATCCCAACTGTTTGAGAAACCGGATACTTCTACAGTCAACACCAGTTTTTGTGGTGCTGTCAAATTTTCAGCGTCAACTTTTATCTCACCAAGCTTGATTTCATTGTCTATGGGAATATCTGTCTTTTTGAATTTGCCATCAAAAACAGGATTTCCTTTTTTATTAGATATTTTCCATATGGGGACAACATCTTTTAAAGCATATTCACCAAAATGAGCAACTTCGATATCTATCTTGATTTTTTCATTATTTAAAAAGACTCTTTTTTCAAAACGAGCTAACGGAACAGTTTGATTGCAGAAATGGGCGTATTCTTCCGGGCTGACATAGCCCTTTTCTTCCCAAAAAGGATCAAGCACACCAACCAACGCTGTTCCTTGTCCGGGAAAGTCATGTAGATCAAGCAATTGAAATCCGGCAAATCCGGGTGTTCTTAAAGCTGCTTCAATGTCGGTTTTATAACATAGCGTCTGAAGTTTACCGGATGCAAGCAGAAAATCTTCAGCCAAATTTCCCATGTGGTTTCCTTCGAGAGTTTCCTGAAAAATCTCAAAATTCTTTGCTTTTAAAACACCTGTATATTTCTCTATTTCTTTAAAATTGGGATAAACACACCATTGACCAATCTCGTGGCTGATGTACGGGATGGATGATTTTTCAATAATATCCCTGTAATCAAATTGGGTTTGCGGTGCTTTTCTATTGATGATACTGTTTAATCCTTGTCCCCAACCCTGTATTCTTGGGGCGTGATTATTATAAAAATCGTTTTCATCCACCGCAGGCCAACCAGCGCCTCCTGTATAAACCCGCCGTGAGTCTTTTTCCTTCCAATGTCTCACAAAAGCACTCAAATAATTACCCTGATTCTGACCTCCCGGTTCGTTGCCGTAAGCCATCATACAAAATGAAGGGTGATTGCCATAATCATCCAGTATCTGTCCGGCTTCTTTGTATATCCATTCATCAATTGGTTTTCCATCGCCCAGGCTCGATCCCTGATTCGCCCAACTTGAACATTCAACCTGCAAATAAATTCCAACTTTGTCAGCTGCGATAAAAGCAGCCTCCGGTGGACACCAGGAATGGAAACGCATGTGATTAAGCCCATGATCTTTGATTACACGATATATTCTTGTCCATTCATCAACATCCGTTGCAGAATATCCGGTTATTGGAAAAATAGCGCATTCAAGGGTGCCGCGTAAAAATACAGGTCTGTTGTTTATGACAAACCGGGTATCTTTAACTTTAAATTCGCGCATGCCAAAATCTATTTTTTTGTTAAAAACACCTGCAGGGCTTTCAATTTTCAGATTCATCGTATAAACATTGGTATTGAATTCATCCCATAACAAGGGATTTTCTCCCATTGGATATTCAATAATTATCTCTTTATTTTCAGAGAGACTGATTTCTTTTACCAGTTTATTTGGTTTGTGATTTTTGTTTTCAGCCCATAAACTAAATTTACACAATTGCTTTTTGCCGGATAAGTTTTTTAGATTTAACTTTACGATAACTTTTTTTCCGGCAATATCCGGATACAGTTTTACCTTTTCAAAATTAACAGGACTTTTGGCTGTAAGTACAATCCTTCCGACAATTCCGTTCCAGTTTGTTTGGGTATGGTCGGAGATACTGTGGGAATTTTGGCCGGGATCAACTTCTTTTATACGATTGTCAACACGGATTGTGATATGGTTTTTTCCTGTTTGTAAATAATTAGTAAGATCATAAACATGTGCCGTAGCCAGACTGTTTTTTTTACCAACTTTCTTGTTATCAATCCACACGATTGTTTCCCAATGGCAGCGCTCAAGGAAAAGTTCAATCTGTTTATCATTCCAATTTTCGGGAATATCTATTTCTTTTTGATACCATGCAGCACCAATGTAATGCTTTTCAGGCTGCAGCCAGAATGGAATTTTTATGTTACCGGTTTTTCGGAATTTTGCGTATTTATCATCATCGTACCATGATTGATCCACAACCTGTCCTGTCCATTTTGTATTAATAGAAACATCATTCCCTTTTTCATTTTCCTGCATGGAACCGGGCAGGTTTACTTCTTCAGGCAATTCCTTTTCAAACCATTTTTCAGAAATACCCACATCAAGAGAATCTACCTGAAAGAGCCATTTACCGGAAAGATCAATTTGCCCATCTTGTGTCATATAAGGCAGGCATCCGTAAAATACCAAAATAATGATTACTAAACTAATAATTGTGCGCATAATATCTTTTCCCTTGAATTTGTTTTTCATTCTTATAATATTATAAGAAAAAATATGTAGAAATTAAAAATTTGGATTTTATCATAATTTCAAGTTTCATTATATAATCATTCTTCTGTGTGTTCCCGAATTCTCGGGATCATGGATGTTTCATATTCATAAGTTTATCGACTATTTTATTTTCTTCATTTTAACAGGATCCCACTCTACTACCTTCTTCTCCTGATAGCTTTCGTTACATAAAACAGCAGGAGCTGCAGCCCTGTAACCAAATGTAGAATTTTCAACTACATCACCTCCATTTTTTATAGCTTTGAACCAATATCCAAAATGATCGTAGTGACTTCCTTTATACTCTTCTTGTGCCTTATAAACAACCTCTTCAGGCCCTACTATTTTCTTTCTTGCCTCCACATCTTTAGCCGTATTGAGTACCATAATCGGATCTTCATTTGATAGTACCTTATTCCTGAACAAGGTTACTTTGTTTTCATATACCTCCAGCATTCCTTCGCTTCCAACCATTCGCATTACGTAACCACTGTTTGTGCCATCCACAAAATTACATCGCAACGACAAATTAAAGCCTGGGTGTTGTTTTGTTTCCGGATAATCAAAAGTTCCTATTAACACATCAGGAACTTCCCTTCCATCTTTCCAATGACGGATTCCTCCTGAAGAATAAATCTTATTTGGTCCATAAGAATCCATTACAAAATGGAGCCCTGAAATAATATGGACAAACAAATCCCCATTCATCCCGGTACCATAGTCAACATATTTTCTCCACCTAAAGAAGCGTTCAGGGTCAAACTCATAACGTTTCTTATCTTTCAGGAAGGTATCCCAATCAAGGGTTTGTGGTGATGCATCTTCAGGGATATTATAATTCCATGCTCCGGTGGATGTCCTTCGTTGCCAAACACCTTCTGCTAAATTAAGGTTTCCGATAGCGTCTGATTTTACCAGTTCTTTGGCTTTTTCGTAACCAAGAGAAGACAATAGCTGACTACCTACTTCCAATACTTTACCTGATTTCTTTTGTGCAGCAATTAATTCAGGCCCTTCAGAAATTGAGTGAATCATTGGTTTTTCAAGATACACATGCTTGCCTGCATTCAAAGCTGCAACAGCAATATCTTTGTGCCAATGATCATGAGTAGCAACAATTACTGCATCAATATCTTTTCTTATAAGTATTTCACGATGGTCTCTTGTTGTTTGAATATCATTTCCGTAAACCTCTTTTACTTTTTCAAGCCTTCCATTGTATAAATCGGCAACAGCCAATAATTTTACATCTTTATGTTTCAAAGCTGTATTGGTATCTGCCAAACCCATTCCCCCTGCGCCTATCAAGGCTATTTGTAAATTATTATTGGGTGATACCTGAGGTGAATTTCTTTGCATTTCAGTAATGGTTTTTGTGTTTACTTCGCCTTTTAAAACAACTGGAGACAGCATAGTTGCTACACCTGCAGTTGTCATTTTCTTAAGAAAAATTCTTCTTGATGTCATATTTTCTTGTTTTATATTTTTTCTCTTCAATGTTTTGATATTATAAATGATCTCAGCATAAAAAGTGATGCTTTCTTCTAATTAATCTTCCACAATAATTTCATCAATAAACAACCACGTTTTGCCTCCTGCTCCTTTGTGCCATTCGGGACAAGTTTTAATACTTTTGGCTTTCAGGCGAATATATCGACAGATTTCAGTTTCATAAGAAATTGTAAAATCATTAATAACCCGATTCTCGTTAGGTAATAGATCTTGCCCTGCAACAGTTTTAGCTGCATGAAATTCCTGCCCATCATTTGATAATGAAAACTCAACTTGTAACGGAAGGAAAATCCAGTGTCCCTGCGATTCTAAAAAGCCCGCAGAAATTTTTGTAATTTCTGTTTCTTTTCCCAGGTCAAGCAAAACTTCTAAATCTTCACCTTCAACACCGGTCCAATATCCATCACTGAACAATGAAGAAGCCCTGATTCCATCGGTTAATACACATAATCCGTTTCTTGAAAATTTGATAGACTCCTCATTTGACATCATAAGCTTTTTCCCAATAGCCAAATGATTTATGTGATTTGTATCGTATTTTATATCCCTTACTTTTAAAGATCGCCATATATCCGGTTCACCGGTATTTTTTTGATGATTGCCCGGCGTGCTTCTGCCGTCTTTTACATATTTTTCCAACAAATTTGTCAGATGATATACCACATCCGGATATTTATCATAAACATTTTGCTGCTCACCGATGTCATTCTCTAAGTTATAAAGCTGAATTAGTGGCATGTGTTTTTGTAAAGCAACTTCAGGCGACAGGGAACCTCCTCCGCCTGATCCCGGGCATAATTCAAGTTTCCATTTACCTTGTCGAATGGCGAATGAACCATCGCCACCAAGATGTACAGTTGCTTCCCTAAGTGGTTCGATTATTTTTTTTCCGGTTAAAACCGGTAATATGTTATAACTGTCTTCGCCGGCATTATCAGGCAATTTGTCGCCAAGTATGGCCACACAGGTAGCAAAAATATCAGTTAAACAAATAATCTCATTGCTTTCTGAACCGGCTTTTATCTTACCTGCCCATTGAGCAAAAAACGGAACCCGGTGGCCTCCTTCCCAAATATCAGCCTTTTTACCGCTAAAAATATAGCTTGGATTGTGGCCGTATTTTAAAACGGAACCTGATTCTCCCTCCATATTGCTACCGTCCAAATGTGGGGAACCGTTATCACTTGTGAAGATAATCAAGGTGTTTTCAGTCATATTGTTTTGTTTCAATGCTTCTAAAACTTTACCTACAACTTCATCCATCTGATGTACAAAGTCACCATACAAACCCGCTTCACTCTTACTCAAATGTTCATCGGTAGGTGCAATTGGAGTATGAGGAGCAGTCAGTGGTAAATAAAGAAAAAACGGTTGTTTAGATTCTGCCTGTTTGTTAATATATTTCACAACTCTTTTTTCAATCTCGGGCAACACCTCGTACAAATTCCATTCTTCCATCATAATGCCGGGGATACCATAGATAGAATCAGGTTTATTTATTGATGGTATCCCAATTGTTCTGTCATTTTCCATGTAACAATATGGGGGGTAATTGGGCGCATCCATACCAAAAAAATAATCAAATCCACGTGTAACAGGCCCATTTTCAAAAGGGCGCGAAAAATCGATATTCCATCCTTTTTCACTACCGGTATTCTTTAAAATTTTACCATGTTTATCCCGGTAATTTATACCCAAATGCCATTTACCAAAACATGCTGTTTGATATCCGTTGTTTTTTAGATATTGAGGAAGTGTTAATCTGTCATGCTCAATAAAGGGTGGATCAAATGACCAAAGTGCTCCTCCGGGCCTTCCGGTCCGCCATGAATATCTGCCGGTTAAAATTCCATACCGGGTTGGCGAACAGAGTGATGAACTTGAATGAGCATCGGTAAAAGTCATTCCCTGCTTTGCCATCTTATCCAGGTTTGGCGTAGGAATCTTCGATTCGGGATTAAGGCATTTTACATCGCCATAGCCCAAATCATCTGCCAAAATATATACGATATTTGGACGATTAAACGGAACTTCTGATTCAGGATTAGAACATCCTGCATTTAGTACAATAATAAATACCACTCCAATTTTTAATAAATCACTATATTTCATAAGTTTTATTTAAAAGCATCATATTCCGGATTAACACATTTATCGCTCCACCGATTATAAACAACATGCAGAGATGCTTCGCTTTCCGGGTATTGCCCTTTATCATCGGTTTCCTTTATCCAGTTTTCCAGAATACGACGATGTGTATTTAGTACATCCTGATATTCAGCATTGCCTGCTAAATTAGTTGTTTCGTGAGGATCGTTTTCATGGTCGTACAGTTCCTCCTCTGGTCTGTATTCAGACATAAACCGGGACTGGACATCATTCAATTCACCTTCCTGAAACATCTTTTTCATCGTTTCAATAAATGGCTTTCCATCTCTATATTGTGGCTGCATGTAGGAACGGTCTGTCAGGAAATTTTTGATATAGCGATACCGTTTTGTTCGTACAGTCCGAATGCGGTCAATGGAATAATCACAACGATCACGAGCTGAAATAACAAATTCCCTTGGTTGAAAATTTTTGGAGAACAGGTCGTTGCCCTCCATATATTCGGGGATTTCTATTTCTGCCATAGCAAGTGTTGTGGTTGCGATGTCAATTCCACTGACTAGATCTTCGCGAACAAAATCCTCGTCCATTTTAATTTGCTTATGATAGCTTTTAATGATTAAAGGGACATGAAGCCCGCCATCATAACAAAACTGTTTATGTCGCGCTGCATCATTCCAACCATGATCCGAGAAGAAGTAAATAATCGTATTCTCAAGTAATCCTTTTAAGTTTAAGTATACAAGTATTTGACCTATTTCACTGTCGGTAATCCGGGCTTCATCAAAATGTCTTGCTGTTAACTTTCTTATAACCGGATGTTCAGGATAGTAGGGCGGAATGGGGACTATTTCCCTGTTAACAGGGTTTGCAACGGTATCTCTGCTTTTACCTCCCATAAGCATAATCTGCCCAAACCATGGTTTTTCCTGTTCCGAAAAAGTCCAGTCAAATTTATCGAGATTCAACCTTTTATAATATTTGCCTTTAGGCCCTGAATACAAACTATCCCTTTCATAGGCGAAATTATAATCTTCTTTATTATAATTAAAGGTGTAATATCCCGCTTTTTTGAAAAGTTCAGGAAGGGTTTTTACGTGTTCCGGTAAATGAATCATCGCCGTTTTATCTCTTGAGCTTCTGTGATTATGCGTACCCAAGGTTGTCTGCATTGTTCCTGTAATAAGGGCTGAACGAGTGGGTGAACAGACAGGCCCAGGCATAAAAACATTTGTAAATTGAACACCATCCTTTGCCAAATTATCAATATTAGGTGTTTGATTAAATTCATATCCATAGCAACTCATCCACGGTGAAAGGTCCTCTACATAAATCCATAAAATATTTGGCCTTGTATTGACCGGTCTATTGCATGAAGTAAATGTTAATAGTAAAAATACTATCGTTAACGCAAGTGATACGTTTTTTGGTAATTCTTTTCTAATTGAAAATGAGTTCATGATTATAATATTAAAGTAAAAATAATAAAAACAGAAATAAATAATACTTGTTTCATAATAATTCCTTTATAATATTCTGTGTTTAATCAAATTGATAAACAGAAAAGTTACAAATAACAGGCTCTGCTATTGATTTCACTATTTTGAGTCTGAGCTTTTCTATTTTCACATCGGGAACTTTTTCAATACGTTTATGGCCAATACAACTTCCATCTGTAATTTTGATCCATTTTCCCATAACAAATCCCTCAATAAGATATTCTCTAACTCTTTCTCCATGTTTAATATCTTCTTGAAGTACTATAAGATTTATTGTTGTTGGTTCTTTCAATTTCAAAACTAATTGATCCCCTTTAACTGAAGTTTTTGCAAGCGGATTCCCAAATTGTCTTTGTATTTCATCACCCCATTCTTTCAAGCGTATTACATCGGATTCCGGCAATAATCCATTTGGATCTGGTGTTAAGCCCAATATCAATGTTGAGTTGTGTCCTACTGAATTACAATACATATTCATCAGGTTTTCAAGTGGGAAAATATGTTCTTCGTCGCCGGGTTCCCAGAACCATTCATGCCTGCCGTTATAACCTCGTAACGGGGCATCTGACATTGCAGGCATCCAGTATTTGCCATCAGGATCGCCATGTTTTAGAAGTTTATAATGCTCTTTATGCGTGTCTCCGGCATGGGAATAAAAATTAGGAAATGTAGCCCAGCAAGGATAAGGGACAGTTCCTGATTCAGAGCCGCCCCATCGGGCTTCTGCTAACTGGTTGTTATGATAGAACAAGCAATTAGGCTGGTATTTTTGAACAATGGGTAGCACATCAGGTGCACCCAGGTCTGGGTGACTGGCACCACCATCGAACCAAATCTCGAAGAGCTCTCCGTAGTTGGTGCAAATTTCGGTTACCATTCCTTCCACTATTTTATTATAATATGCCTGACGGTTCTTTTTAAAATCTCCTTCACCATTAACTTTGAAATCGTGAACACCGAAAAATGAGTTCCAGCGAATGCCCAGATAAATACCTGGCTTGATATCATACTTTCTGCATGATTCAACAAAATCTTTTACAATATCTCCATTTCCTTCTCTCCATTTAACAGCTTTTAAACAGTATGGGTTAACATCTGATTGATAAAGGGCAAAACCTGTTTCATGGGTTGCAGTGAGAATTGCAAATTTAAAGCCTGCATCTTTGGCCGCTTTAATCCATTGGTCGGTATCGAGTTTTTCAGGATTAAAAATTTGATAATCGGGAACGGGATTTGTTCGATTACCTGTGAGGCCATTTTGTTTATATTTTTCTCCATCAAAAACATGCAGATCGTAATGAAAAACAGCACCCATTTCGGCTTGTTGCCAGGCAAGTTGTTTGGGGTTGGGAATGGGGATGTTTGCTTTTTTCTGAGCATTAAGCTGAGCTGTAAAAACAAATGTAATCAGTAATATTTTATAAAAAAGTCTCATATTTCCTATTCTATATTTTTATGAAGTTTTATATGCAAATTGAAAGTATTGTGTTCCGGCTTTCCTTCTATAACCGGATTATTAAATTGAAAAGGAGATCTTTTTGCTGTAGCTGAATACAGGACCAATGGTTGCCCGTTTTCATTCAACAATAACTGCGGACGTTCCAAATGTGCCAATTTAACGGTATCTCCATTTTCATCTACATAATGTCTTAAAGAAACCAATGGGTTTTCTGCGGGCTTCCAGTTTGTTATACCATCATCAGAGGTAATCAAAGCTAATGCTCCAAATTGTGATGTTAATTTTCCTGAATGGGAAAAATCTTTTACAATGGCATAAAACTTATTCCGTTTTTTATCAAACCAAAAATAAGGGTCTTCGGCAGAATATTCTGCATCAGTAAACACAGGGCCAATTAGTTTAAAAGGCCCTGCAGGATTATCAGAACCGGCAATCCAATGGGTCATGTGCCCATATCCATTTTTTTGACTGCTGGATTTAAACATCATCAGGTATTTGCCATTTGGTCTCTGAGTTACTGAAGGATTAACAACTCTATGGAACGTATTTATATTATCAGGAACTATTAGTGGTTCTGATGAAATTTGATAATTCCCTTTTACTAATTCTTCAATGTTTTCGGCTATAGCTACACCAATTCGTTGGCCTCCTACATATTTCATCCAAATATTGTCTTTGTTTTCTGTATTGTGCAATGGATTCGTTGCAATATAATACAGATATATTTTACCATTAAATGATTTTATATGTGGGTTGTGTGCATTGAAGTAATCCCAACTTGTTGAATCGCCTGAGCCCTGAATTAGTACTTTAACAAATTCAAAAGGGCCGTCAGGATTATCAGAGACTGCATAAGCAATTTCAGAATATTTCAACCATCCTTTAAATCCTAAAAACGGTTTGTCAACTATGGTATCTATTCTCCCTTTATCTCCATGTGGCCATCTTGCATAAAACATATGGTATTTTTCATCATCGCCCTTTATTACAGTTCCTCCCCAGGTGAAATAGTATTTGTGAATTAGTTTGTTTTTTTCAGAAATACGAGCTTTTGATATTTGAGTTCCAGGTTGTAATTCACCGGATAGGTAGATAGCACAACCACCACCAGGAGCAAGTTTTACTTTGAGTTTAGTACCGTTGTCAACATTTACTTTTCTTATTTTATAATCTTCTTTATTTTTCAGGAAATGAGCATTTTCAGCATCTTCATATAAAGTGGCTGAAAAGACCCTGTCTTTGGGCAGGAAATTAAAATCTATCTCAAGGATTCGTGGCTCCCTGTTTGTAAGAGAACCCACAAACCAGTTATCTCCGGCACGTCGGACAACAGTAATAAATCCCCCGATTTCTCCATTAATCACTTTAAAACTATCAAATTGAGGAGGCATTTTTCGGATACAATCAAAAAGGTCATCTTTTTTGAGATATTCCTCAGGGCTATCGGGAAGTACTCGACAACCACTATATGCAACTATTAACTTGGCTACCTCAGCTGCTACTGTTACGGGAACTTCCTCAAACACTTTTTTTCTGTATAAATTATTGTTTAAATCGAACCAGCCATCACAATAATCAATTGGCCCGGCTATCATATTCACAAATGTGGAGGTGACCGCTGTTTCAGGGAAATAGGAACGTAATGCATCAGCTTGCGAATGGCAAAATTCTTTGGTTATCAGATTTGGATAAGTACGCCTGTCACCACTTGGTGGTACCGGGTTGTCGTGAAAATTCACCATAAGTTTATATTTGGCACATAATTCAACTACTTCTCGGGTGTGACGGACTTTTTCTTCCCAATTTCCTCGCATAAATCCATACTTCACACCAACAGCACCCCATTCAGAAAACTGCTTAAGCACTCTTTCCAAACCAAATTTCTTTGCCCCTACGTCATTCAAGTAAAGAATAATACCAACACCTTTTGATTTTGCATATCTCATGCATTCTTCAATATCCACCCCTTCTCTTGAGGTAGTTGGATCGGATTTCTCATTGAACTCTCCGCCATACCAGTCAGCGTCAATCAACAAATACTGAATGTTATTATCAGCTGCAAAATCAATGAAGCGTTTGTGTGAAACAGTATTCAAGCCATATTCAAATCCATCTTCAGTTTTATATCCCCATACGCGCCAGTCCCACATTGCTTTGCCTGGTTTAATCCAGGAGGGATCATGAATTTTACACGGCTCGTTTAAATTAACCAGTAAGTTTGACTCAACCAGGTCTCCCGGCTTGCTTCCCATCATAAATGCCCTCCAGGAAGTTTGTGCAGGCAGAATGTCTTTTGTTTCTGACATTTCAATCTGAAGAGAATGTTTCCCTCCTTCCTTTTTAAGGTGAAAAGGCGCATACCTGATTATTTCTGCCTCATGTATCGATACGAACACACTGTCTTCCATCTCCATTACTATTGGAGTATGTATTAACATCATGGATGTGTCCGTGCATTGCAATGGTCCGACATTATGATTTTCCCCATTGTATGCCCAATAAATGAAGTCATTAGCAAAGTTAAGCCTGGTTAATTCTTTGGAAATTGTAAGACTGTCGTAAGAATCCTGTTTGGGGAAATGGTAACGATATGCAAAACCATCATCATAACATCTGAAGATGACTTCAAACTTCAATAGGCTTAAATCAGCTGATTGACATTGCATTATGTATTCATTGTAATTGTTCCGGACTGTCTTGTTTTTACCGTTGATTGTTTTCCAGGTTTCATCAAATGAAGAATATTTAAAATCAGTTATCTGAACATTTTTTGTTAGATTGATAGAGTCGATTAATAAACCCAGGGGTGATTTGTTAATAATTATTTCTTTATTATATTTTTGAGAAAAAGTAATATTGCCCTTATTATCAAACACTGATAATTGCAACTTTTTGTTTGGGGATTCTAAGGTGTATTTCTGTTTGTGTGTGCACGATATAGAAAAGGCTAATAGAAAGAGTATTAAATATAAATGTTTTATCTTATCCATTGTTACAGGTTTTTGTTAATTCATCATTTATTATTCAACAATTATTTCGTCGATAAACAGCCAGTTTTTACCACCTTTGCTGGGATGCCAGTAGGGATTCACCCTCATACTTTTGGCTTTAACACGAATAAAACGTGCTTCTTGCTTTTCAAAATCTGCTGTACATACTTTCAGGAATTTACCAGGTTCATTAGCAATATCAGAATAATCAACTTTACCAACTTCGGTGTATTTTTTTCCATCCCCTGATATTTCAAAAACTACTTCTAAAGGCAAAAAGATCCAGGCACCGGTATTATGTAAAAATGATGCTGAAATATTGCTTATTTCTTCTTTTTTACCAAGGTCGATTTCCAAATCCATATCATTATCGCGAAATGCAGTCCAGAAATCTTTTGAAAATTCTGTAGTACCTCTAATACAATCGGTAAGGCATAAATCTGAAGTATTGTATTTTTTATTTGGTTTAATGTAATAATGAACTTTTTTACCGGCGGCTTTATGGATTCTTATCGTTTTTGTTGTAATCCTTCCAACAGCTTTTTCATTTTTAAAAGCCTGTGCTTTAATGATCGTACTTTGGGAAACAGGAAAAGCTTTTTTGTAAATCGAAGATTTAGCTGTTGGTTCACTTCCATCAAGGGTGTAGCGTATTTCAACATTGTTTACATCGGTCGATAATGATAAATGCAGATCAGAGGAAAGTATGTCTCCATCGTGTTTTATCATCACATTATACATACTTGGTGCATAATTCACATGCATGGCATCCAGGCGATGAAAAGCATATTCAGTTCGTCTGATAAAATCGTCATAATTCTTTTGTTCCTGCGGTGTCCATGCCACCTCAGCAATGGCAAACAGGCGTGGGAATAGCATATAATTATGATCAAAGGGTTTTTGCATGCTTTCGCCCCATAGGTTTCCCTGAACACCTAATATGTGTTTGACATCTTCGGTTGTAAATCCATCAGGAATCGGATTATAGGAATAGGCTGTTGAAAGCAATAACAGGCCATAACCATAATCAGGTTCAATATCAACATCTCCCTGACGTAAGTCGATGTAGCAATAACTATTTGGCGACATCACCACATCATGACCGGCTTTCACTGCTGTGATTCCACCTTGGGTACCACGCCATGACATCACTGTTGCATTGGGAGCCAAACCTCCTTCAAGTATCTCATCCCAACCAATCATGGTTTTACCTTTTGCATTGATCATTTTCTCAACACGTTTTATAAAATAGCTTTGTAATTCGTGTTCATCGACCAGTTTGTTGTCTTTGATACGTTTTTGGCAATACTTACATGTTTTCCATTTTTCTTTATTGCATTCATCTCCACCAATATGCATGTATTTTGATGGAAAAAGGTCCATCACTTCACCCAGCATTTTTTCAGTAAATTCAAATGTAATTTCCTTTCCCGGACAATAGGTGTTTTCTTCCATGATACCACCTGTTGCCACTGTATAGTGGGCTTCATCGCATGAGATTTCGGGATACGCAGCAATTGCTGCACGGGAATGACCAGGGATGTCAATTTCCGGGATCACCTCAATGTAACGTTCTTTAGCATATTGAATGATTTCTTTGATTTGATCATGGGTATAAAAACCTCCATAGGTAGCGATTTCACCAGGTTGTTGCTCCATCCGCCCGCCCCAGGGTTTATCGTTGCGGTTTACCCGCCATGCACCAACTTCTGTTAATTTGGGGTAGGATTTAATTTCTATTCGCCAGCCTTGATCATCAGTTAAATGCCAGTGAAATTTATTCATTTTCAATCCGGCAAGGTAGTCAAGGTTTTGTTTGATATAATCAATGGAAATAAAATGGCGGCTTGGATCCAGCATGTTTCCACGCCATCCAAAGCGAGGTTTATCAAACACATAAACGCAGGGCATTTCCAACGCAATGCTTCCAACTGCATCGGGAGCAAAAATCTGATACGGTAGTAATTGATAAATGGTTTGTACTGCATAAAAAAGCCCGTTCGGCTTAAAAGCTTCAATGATGATCCCATTAGGAGAAACATCAAGGGAATAACCTTCTTTGCCGTATTTTTCTGAATCATCAGAGATACAAAAAAGGATTTCGTTATTCAGTTTTAATGGTTTATTCCCTTCAACAACCTTGATATTGAAATGCTTTGCCTTATTAATTTTTGCAGCAAAATACGAAGCAACTTTAAAAGCTTCGGTATCATCATTGCATAACACAATTTTTGTTTTACCGTTTAATGTAAATTTACCGGTACATAGTTCCACTTTTACCGGTTTTGGAATGATGTTAATTTCTGTTTTCTCATTTCCCTGATTTGCATTTCCTGTAAGCAGAAATCCACAAATCATCACTAAAGTAAATAAATTTTTCTTCAACATTCAATTATTTTTTTTTGTATTTTCTTCATTTTTATTTGTTTGTGTAATGTGATTGTCTGGTAGGATAAGAGACAAGGCTTGCCTTGTCACTACGCATTACCAATTAGTAAATCCTTTTTCTTTTGAATAATCACGTTTTAATGGTTGCCTCAATAATTTTACACGATAAATAATATCAGCTGCCTGTTCAACACCGGTTAAAACCCCAAGGGCATCTTCGAGGGTTACCCCTTTAGCAAAAACACCATGTGCTCTTACCACAACTGCCGGGTAATTTTGTAAGGCCGGGGCTACTTTTTCAGCTACTTCATATGATCCTACCGGGATATCGCATTCAACAACCGGAATCTTTTTGTATAAAAACATCCCTTCACCATCGATGCAGGTAATTTCATCTTCTATCATAGAAAGGGCTGTTGTTGCCGGAGCATGTGCATGAACTATAGCCATCGCATCGGTAAGTTTATAAATATTGCGATGAACATTGGATTCGGTGCTTGCAATCAATCCGCTGTGGGCATCTTCTTCTTCCAAGTCGATCATCACAAGGTCTTCAGGTTGCAACCAACCCAGCATTGCCGAACGCCGGGTAATAATAACCTTGCCACCACTTTTCATTGATAAATTTCCGGCATGGCTGCTGTTGTATCCACGGTTGCTCAAATCTTTTCCGACAAGGTCGAAGCTGTTAAATGTTTCTTTGTCTATTTTCATGATTCGATTTTATTTTTATGTTGCGTTCGTTACGGCGTAGCGAGATTTTTTTGTTTCTCGCAGCGACACAAAGCCCGCAGAGTTATAGATTATTTACAATTCTTGTCAAACCATCTTCTAAAAGAGCTTCATTAAAATTTATTAATAAACCCAGTTTCTTTCCGGTGATTTTTAAATAGGTTAATAATATCTTTTTATGAACCGGTGCGACTGACTCAACAGATTTAAGTTCAATTATTACTTTATTTTCAACTATAATATCTGCTCTGAATCCAATATCCATTTTTATTCCTTCATAAATCACAGGTAAACCAAGCTGTCGTACAAATCGAAGGTTCGCTTTTTGTAGTTCATAGCACAATATTTCTTCATAAACTGATTCCAAAAGTCCAGGGCCAAGCGACTTATGAATCTTAAATGCACAGTCTAATATTTTAGATGAGATTTCATTTTCATGCATAATTTTTCTTTTTATTTGGTTATTTACTTTTGCTACAGTTCTATTCTTTCGTTGCGGACTTTGCGGCTTTGCGAGAGATTTTTTGTTGCTCGCAAAGACACAACGATCGCAATTTTTTTTTTACTTTAATCCCAATTCATGCAATTTTTCTTTGGTAGGCACACCATTTTCATCCCAACCCCTTACATTGTAATATCCCATTAGCATTTCATTAACCGGAACTACTCTGTCTTTAGATAATCCCTCTTTAAAAGCTACTTTTTCAAACCTTTCAGGTAGTTTGTCATCAGCATTGCCAAAACCTGCACCAACATTAAAGAGTCTCTCAAGGTTATAGATACGTTCTCCAATTTTTAACAATCGGGTTACATTAAAATCAAGCCCGGTTATAGCAGAAACAAACCTTGCCTGGTAATCAAAACCTAATGCATATCCTGAAAACTTACAGTTAACAAGGCTGTCTTCCACGGCACTTTGGTTCTGTTTTAAAACCAATAAATCCGCTTTCCCGCCAAGCGTAAAACGAGGTATTCGTTTAGGTGCGCTAAATATTTCCATGGCAGCCATGTAGCCTGTCAGGTGGCAGCCACCACGGTTGCTTGTGGCATATCCCAAAGCATGCCCCATGGCACCCCGTGGATCGTAAGCCGGAATTTCTAATCCCTTGACCTGAATTGCTGTTTCAGCATCGCCATATTTTTCAGCAAGGCGCTTTGAACCCTCCGCGAGTTCAGCGCCAATTTCCTGTTTGTATGCGGTTTTCTTTACCAAATCCGTTAAAACTTCCTCATTACCAAACTCAACTTCTTTGTAAGGAAATAATCCTTTTTCCTGCAATTCCATTGCACATGAAATGGTTACACCCATCGAAATAGTATCCATGCCCAACTTATTGCACCAATAGTTAGCTTGTGAGATTTTTATCAGGTCAAATATCTCACAATTAGCGCCCAGTGCCCATACTGATTCATATTCCGGACCTTTGCCTTTCATGCCACCGGCTTTGGTAAGACGTCCGCACCGGATAGTACAACCGTAACAGGCTTCAGATTTTACAAATATTTCTTTTCGGATAGCTTCTCCTCCTGTTTGATGAGCTTTTTCGTGCCGGCCATACTGGAAGTTTTTGATGGGCAACATACCAAGGTCATTAGTTACATGCAATACGCCTGCTGTTCCAAACAAAGGGAATGCAGCTCGTGTAACAGGTAGTGCTTTTTGTTTTTCAAAGGCTGATTTAGAATAATTTTTTAAAAGTTCAGGATCGTGGACTTCCGTTTTTTGCTTTCCATTTTTCACCACTATGGCTTTTAAGTTTTTCGATCCGAAAACAGCACCAACACCACCGCGGCCAAATGCACGTTCAGCATCATTCATGATTGAAGCAATCTTCACAATATTTTCTCCTGCCGGGCCAATTTCGAGGGTATGTGCACGATTACCTTCAATCTCTTTTAGTTTGGCATACGTCTCTTCTGTGTTCAGCCCCCATAAGTGTGATGCATCTTTTATCTCAACACCGCTTTCTCCATCAATAACAATATAGCAGGGTTTATCGGCTTTCCCTGAAACAATAAATCCGTCGATACCACACCTTTTCATACTAAAACCAAAGATACCTCCCGTGTTGGAGTAAAAAATGGTTCCCGTCAATGGCGATTTAGTTACCAGCGACATACGTCCACTTGTTGATACGGTTGTTCCCGTAACAGGGCCGATTGTAAACACAAGTTTATTTTCCGGGCTTAACGGGTCTGTTTTAGGAGGCACCCTGTCGGTGAATAATTTCGCACCTAAACCGCGCCCTCCTAAGAACTTCTCGTATATCTCATCTCCAATTTTAACTACCTGATGAGATTTATCTGACAGGTTAATTGTAATTATTTTGTTAAAAACTCCTTTCATTGTTGTATAATTTGTTTTGTGTTTATCTGTTTATGATTAATTTGGATGAATATGAATGATTCTTGTAAGTAAGATTTATAAAATACAGACCTGACTTCAAATCTTTGGTTACAATTTTAAATTTATGTTCTCCCTTCTCAATTTCCCCTATCAAAATTGTTTTTAGTTTTTTGCCTGTTATATCAAATAAACTAATATCGGCAAATATTTTTTCGGTAAGTTTAAGACTAATTAAAGTCTGGTAATCAGCAGGCATTGGACTGCAATTAAACTCAGTTACATTTTTATCTTGTAATTCTTCAACACCGATAGCTTCACTATAAAATGCCTCAGCTTTATAACCGTATACGGGATAGCGATAGCTATTGTTACCATTATTATAATAGATTCTAACTGATAAATTATTGCTTTCAACCCAATTTTCGTCTTCCCATACAAAAGCCTCACTTAAAATTACATTTCCATGGTCATCATAATTGTATGTATATCTTCTATAGTTTTCCCAAATGTTATTTATAAGGCTAACTTGCAGGCTTTCTATTATATTGGCATTTTCATCAAAATAATTTGTATTGTTAGTGGTACTGGACCAATTGCCATTGCTGTGCTTTTCTATAATTGTGTTATATAATTGTCCGTTTTCATTATATAAGTTTGTACCTTCTTCCTTAAATTCAATAGTTAACATCAAATGGAAATCAATCCAATGTGTCAGATCGTTGTTTTCGTTATACTCCTTGGTTGATTCAAAATCAATTATAAAATTTCCATTATCAAATTGATGTCTTGAATAGTATAATCTGTTATCATTTTCATCATAAATACTCACTTCAGTAAATGAAGGTAACCAGTCTTCATTAGTCCAAATTTCTCTAAAAATGGAGTCAATTGATTCACTCCCGTTAGTCTCATAATAATAGCTGGATTTTGAACCATTTACCCAAATATCATTGATCCAGTTCTCCATTAGCATGAGCGTGGGATTATTTGCCTCATCATAATCCCATATTTGTTGATAATTATTAACCCATGATTCATTTTCCCATTTATAATTCACTTTATAAATTAAATTAAAATTGTCATCATAAGTGTAATTAGATTTTGAATAATTTGAGAAAACTCCATTTGCCCTGCTTTTTTTCAGATAGGAAATTTTATTTCCATTTGAATCATAAGTATATGAAGTTTCAGAATACAATATCCAGCTTTCGTTTTCCCATATTTCATAAGAAAGAGTTAAAAAATCATCATTTTCATTATAAGTAAAACTATATTTCCAAAAATTTACCCAGTTATCATTTTCTAAAATGCGGATGTGTCTTAGCAATAAATTTCCTTTATTATCAAAACAATAATATGTTTTTGATGGCATGAAAAGGCTACTAATATAAATAAACCCATCCGCTATTATTGAATCAAGTTTATAATTTCCATCTTTTTGAGTGCTTTTTATTTTTAAATTCTTTAAAAAATCATCACTATTAGTGATATCTGTATCATTATCAATAATTGTTAGAAAATAATCTTGATCAAAATTATATTTATCAGATGTTTGTGAAAATGACAGTTGCACAATAAATATAAGAAAAATTGTAAATATATTTTTCATTTTGTATGTTTGTTATTTGCGTTATCAATTCAATATCAATTCAATTACAGGAATCTCCACATTAGGTTTCACCATTGGTAATATAAGGATTACGTCATCTTTACCCTTAGTTTCCTGGTGAGTAACATTATGCCGTGGTTTCCCGAATTTTATTTCCGAACCATCGTGCAGGAATTGAGCATACTTAACTTTCCCTTCAAAACCTTTTAGAGTAAACCATTTCATGGGATAATCCAGCAAATGGATATACAAGCGGTTTGTTTCGGGATTGTATGTAAGTAGTGTGTTTTCAGGAATAGTAAATTCAGGTGGAGCTTCTGTACAACCATAAATCGAACGGTTATTATATTTCATCCATTCTCCTATTTCTTCCAGTTTTTCATTTGCACGATAATCGAAAGTACCACGGGCAGTTGGCCCTACATTTAACAATAAATTACCGCCTTTACTTACGGTTTCGATTAATAACACCAACAATTGTTTGGTATCTTTCCATGTCATTTCATCGCGGTAGTAACCCCATGATCCGGAAAATGTCTGGCAGGTTTCCCACGGCACTTTCATTCCGTTTTTCTCGGGCCATTTGGATACTTTATATTGTTCAGGGGTAGTAAAATCCCATCCGCCTTCAACATCAAGCAGGTCGAGGCGGTCGTTAACAATAATATCCGGCTGTAATTCGCGCACCATTTTCAATAGGTTTTCCGAATCCCAGTCATTGCGGTCTTTTCCATGATCATAATCTTTCCTGGTGGGGAATGAATAATCTAACCAAATAATATCAATTTTATCGTAATTGGTAAGTATCTCCCTTACCTGGTCTTTAATATATTGGCGGTAGATATCCATGTCTTTACCTTTATTCAGTTTTTCGTATTCTTTATCAGAAGATGCACTCAACGGGTGATTCCGGTCGATCGTATAATGAGGATGATGCCAGTCGAGCAGGGAATAGTAAAAACCTACTTTCAAACCTTCAGCCCGGAATGCCTCTACCCATTCTCTCAAAAGGTCTTTGCCTATTGAAGTATTAGTAGCTTTGTAATCAGTGTATTTAGAATCGAAAAGGCAAAATCCTTCATGATGTTTTGCTGTAATCACTGCATACTTCATACCTGCTTCCTTTGCCTTTTTTGCCCATTCGGATGGATTATACAGATCAGGATTAAATATCTCAAAGTACTTTTGATATTCTTCATTGGTCATTCTTTCATATCTTTTTACCCACTCATGTCTTGCCGGTGAAGCATATAATCCCCAATGTATGAATATCCCTAATCGATCTTGCGTCCACCATGACATACGCTCTTCTTTCTGTTCAATAGTTTCCTTTGGTAACTGAGCTTTAACATTAGATGAAAAAGCAATCAAAGAAAATAAACTTAATAAAATTAATTTTGCTTTCATTTTCGATTTAATTTTAATTATTAATTAGTTTTGTTAAATTCAATTCTATGGCCTCTGCCCATGCCTTGTATCCTTCTTTTTTCAGGTGGATAAAATCCTGCGACATTTTATCTGAATTAGCTGTTCCATCTTCATTTAAAAAGACTTTTTCAATGTTTTTATAAAAAACCGTTCGATTATCATCAAAGGTAGCAATTAATTCATTTACCTTGTCCACTTTTATTCTTTCTTGATCATCCGGCCTTTCACCTCTTGGAAAAATTCCTAATAGAAGGATTTTAGTCTCTGGAAGTTTCTCGTTTATCCTTTCAATTACTTCTTTAATTCCTTCAGCGATCTCCTGTTCGGTATTATCATGGATATTGTTTGTGCCGATGTGTAATACAATAAGTTTAGGATTGATATTATTAAAACAACCATTCTCTATTCTCCAAAGTACATGCTGAGTTCTGTCTCCTGATATTCCGAAGTTAGCAGCATTAAGCCTCTTATAATACTGATCCCATATTTCTTTTCCCGGCCCCCAAACATTTCTGTCATCATCACCCCATGATTGTGTAATGGAGTTACCAAGGAATACCAGATCAATTTTCTTATTTTCACTTATTTCATTTATTTTATTTACCTGATCAATCCATGAGCTTCCTTCTCCCCAACCGGCAGAAACAGATCTGGTTTCATTACTCGGTACGGGCTTAACCGCTGTATTAATTCTATCTACACTTTCACCATTCATATCCTTGTCAAGAATGCATGTACCACCTTTTGCCTTAACTATTGTCTCTTTATATTTTACAATGCAATCTTTTCCGGTTTTTGATGTAATAACAGCTTTCAGCAATTTACCGTCTTCCCATTCTATATCTACTGTATAAGCTCCCCTGGCGCATAATCCGGAAACTTTTCCGTCAGGCCAGGCTTTTGGTAGAGCCGGTAATAAGTTAATTACCCCATTATGACTTTGCAATAACATTTCTGCTATACCTGCTGTTCCTCCAAAATTGCCATCAATCTGAAATGGGGGATGGCTGTCAAAGAGATTCCTTAATGTTGATTTTCTCAATAAAGCCATTACATTTTCATAAGCTTTTTCGCTGTCCTGTAAACGGGCAAAGAAATTAATCATCCATGCTCTACTCCATCCGGTGTGGCCTCCACCATGTTTTAATCTTTTGGTAATAGTTCTTTTGGCAGCAATAAATAATTCAGGAGTTTCTGGAGTGATTTGAGCTAAAGGATACAAACCCAATAAGTGAGACATATGCCTGTGGCCGGGTTCCCACTCCTTATAATCCTCTATCCATTCCATAATGGTGCTATCTTTACCAATTTCGACAGGGGGTATTTGCGATAATATATTTTTCCACTCTGACCTCAAATCTTCATCAACTCCTAATATCTCACTTGCACGAATACAATGATCAATATGAGCCATTAATGTCTGATTATCAATTGTCGCTGCATAAGTTAATTGGCATGGGTAATCCTTATCTTCAAGCAAGTAAGCATTTTCAGGTGACATTGTTGGGTTAGTAACAAGATATCCGTCTTTTTCAATCAGAAAATCACTAACAAAAACCATTGCTTCTTTCATGATGGGATAAGCGCGGTCTTTCAAGTATTTTTTATCCATAGTAAACTCATAATGTCGCCAAAGAGGAAATGTCATCCAAACTCCACTTAATGGAGACATACCCCAACGCATATCAGCACGTGGTGAGGTTTTTCCAAATATATCCGTACAATGGTGCATGGCCCATCCTTTACAATCATACATTTCTTTTGCAGTTACTCTTCCCGGTTCTCTCCATTTATCTACAATATTTGTTAAAGGATCAACAGTTTCTATCAGGTTGCATATTTCAGCATGCCAATAATTCATTTGAAGATTTATATTAGTGTGATAGTCGGCATTCCAGGGGGCCTTAAAATCCTCATTCCATACTCCTTGTAAGTTTGCCGGTAAGATTCCCGGTGCTCTTGAACTTCCCATTAATAAATATCTTCCATACTGAAAATATAAAGCAATCAGATCAGGATCATCGCTACCATTTCTGATTGAATCGACTCTTACATTGGTGGGTAAATTGGCGAGATGATTTTTCCCTAAATCAATACCAACCCTGTTAAATATTGTTTTATGATCCTTTATATGATCTTTTTTAATTTTTTGATAGGATTTTTTTTCTGCTTTCGATAATATTATATCACATAATTCTACCGGGTCAATAGCTCTGTCGAAATTCAGTTTTTCCAGCTTATAATCTGTTGCTGCAGTGAAAAGAATGGTAATTTCGTCAGCTTTACTTACATTTAATTTTGTTGAATCTGCTCTTATTTCACCACCTTTGTTCCTAATTATCAGTTTTCCGGCAAACTTCATGTGTGCTCCTCCAGGGCCTTGTGCATCAGTAGTGTCATCAATAATTTGCCCTTCCAGTAATAATTGATTATTAATTGCGATTACTTTTGCATCCTGCTGCCTGGAAAGCTCAACATTTGTACTGATACTTCCGGGTTTATCAGCAGATATATTAATTACAATTATATTATCAGGTGATGAAGCAAAAGTCTCTCTTGTGTAAGTTACATTGCCAATTTTAAATGTTGTTTTATTGATTCCTGAATTTAAAACCAACTCCCTTTGGTAATTTGAAAACACGCCGGTACTATCAATAGATATTATTATATCTCCAAATGTCTGGTGAGATCGCAAGCGTGGTGGGATTCCCAATAAGCTTTTGTTACCCAGTTCGTAGGCCTCTTTCACATTCCCTTCAAAGATCAGATTCCTAACATTCTCAAGATCTTTTAAAGCATCAGGATTATTGGTGTTGAAACGTTCTCCTGCCCACAGGCTTTCTTCATTTAATTGTATCCGGTCATGATAGACTCCACCAAAAATCATAGCTCCAAGTCTCCCATTCCCAACAGGCAGGGCTTCCACCCACTTTGTTGCAGGTTGCCGGTACCAGAGCTTGTATTCCCTGCTTTCCGCAGTTTTATGATTCGTTTTTTCTTTTTTGTTTATACAGCTATTAAAGGCCAGTATAACAATACTTAATATAAAAACTATCTTTTTCATTTTTCCGGTTAGTTTAATTTTACATTAATATCAACACTATTACTTTTTATTCCTTTTGATTTTGCAGTTAACTTTATTGTTCCGGAATTTTTCTTACCACGAATAATTACCAAGCATTTTCCATTAAACACAGTGTGTTTGTCAGAAATAAATGGTTCATGACAAGTAGGATCTCCATTGCCGATAGCGATAATTTCTCCGGGTCCTTCAATATCAAAATTTATTAAGTTTTGGGTTCGAGGAACAAGCATATTATCTTCATCAACAATCTTTACAGTAATAAAAGCCAAGTCATTTGCGTCAGTTTTAATTTCGGTTCTATCTGTTTCAAGTGCGATTTTAGAAGCTTGCTTTGTTGTTACTACAATATCTTCAGCCCATGCTTCCCCATTTTTCCATACTATCACTTTTAATTCCCCTGGACTGTATATAACATCGTTCCACTGTAACCTGTATTCATACTCACCTTTTTTTCTTCGTCCTAATGATTTGCCATTGAGATACAATTCAGCTTCATCTCCTGAAGTGTAAACATGAACAGGAACATTTTTTCCAACCCGCTCCGGCCAATTCCAATGAGGAAGGATATGAGCCATTGGAAAATCAGGCCGCCATTTAGCCTGATAAATATAGAAACGGTCTTTTTTAAATCCACATAAATCCATGATACCAAAATAACTGCTACGTGAGGGTATTTCTTCCGTACCCAATTCGTCCAGGCGTTTTTTAAGTTCTGCTCTCCTTGCAGAATCTGTGTAGTTCAGTAAATTAGTAATATCATTATTGAAAGGAGTAGGTTCTCCGAGATAATCAAATCCTGTCCAAACATATTCTCCCATGATACGGGAATATTTTTCATTTAATTTAAATTGGGCATCCGGTGTACATCCCCATCCGGGAAATAATTGATCGTATGATGTCATGTGAAATATTCCTTTTCCCGGAAGGTTTTTTCCGGCTACTCCATTTTTTACAGGGAAGAAATATTCTCCTCTTGAGCTAAAACAGGATGATGTTTCATTTGCAATGAAGGGGATATTATAATTTTTTGGCTCATTGAAAAAGCGTTCGTATGCCCAGTGACAATAATTGTATCCAAATATATCGAGAGCATCCTGAAAACCATTAAATCCTGCACCATCCCAATTACATCCTGCCGTAATAGGGCGGGTAGGATCTTCCGAGCGAACAATTTTTGCCAATGTTTTTGCGAGTTGAGGGTTCCATTGATCAGGGACCTCATTTCCAATGCTCCACATAAATACTGAAGGATGATTCCTGTCTCTGCGAATCATTGATGTTAAATCTTCTACATGCCATGCATTAAACAGAATATTGTAATCTTTTGCTTTTTTACCTTTTTGCCAACAGTCAAATGCCTCAACCTGCACCAGAAATCCCATGCTATCGCATAAATCAAGTAACTCAGGTGCCGGAGGATTATGGCTTGTCCGGATGGAATTACACCCCATTTCTTTAAGAATTTCTAATTGACGTCCGGCAGCACTTATATTAAAAGCTGTTCCAAGAGGCCCTAAGTCATGATGATTGCAAACACCTTTTATTTCTACCTTTTTGTTGTTCAGAAGAAATCCTTGTTGAGCCGAGAATTCTATTATCCTGAAACCAAAGTTTGTTTCTTGGGTGTCAATCATTTTTCCATCAGCAAAAACTTTTGTAATAGCTTTGTAAAGGAATGGATTATCTATGTCCCATAATTCAGGATCCGGCACATTACATTCCAGCCTGAATTTGTGAGAAGATTGAGAAGATATTGTTGCCGTGGCCACTAATGATTCTGCAACCATAACATCATAAGGATCATAAATAGTTGTTTGAACGGATACTTCAGAAGCCTTATTCTCTTTGTTTCCAATGTTAATCCGTAAGTCAACCAAAGCATCTTCTTCATTGATTTCAGGAGTAGTCAGGTATATACCCCAATGAGATATATGAATTGGATTTGTTTTTATGAGCCATACGTTTCTATATATACCGGCTCCCGGATACCATCTGGAATCAAGGTTTTCAGTATCAAGCCTTACAGATATTACATTTTCTTTTCCAAAATTAATATATGGTGTGAGGTTAAACCTGAATGATGTATAACCATAAGGCCATTGACCTACATACTTTCCATTGAGCCATACTTTAGCATTGGCCATAGCACCATCAAAATCAATAGAAATTATTTTTCCTTTGTCAGATTCCGGTACAATGAAATGTTTTCTATACCATCCTATCCCTTTCCAGGGTAATAAGCCGGTATTGTTTTCAAGATCATTTCTAAACGGGCCTTCAATTCCCCAGTCATGTGGAAGGTTAAGCGCACGCCATTTATTATCGTTGTATGTTGTTGATTCCAGTCCGGAGGGCTCTGCCACATAGTTACCCGGTTTCTTAGCAGATTCTCCAAACCGCTTAAACTTCCAGTTTTTATTGAAGTTTTCTCTTGATCGTACATTCCAAAAGTCTTGTGCCTGACTTGAAATGTTTATCACTATTAATATTAGCAATAAAAGTTTTTTCATTTTACGTAATTTTTATAATATTTTTCTCATTATTTCTATATTTAAATATTCCCTTTAGTTCCTATTTTCACTCCATGCATCACTCAGTAGTTTATTCTAATTCTACGATAATTTTAGTTGCAGTTTGCAGAGCCATCATTTTATACATGGCACCATTCCAGTGAAATCGATCTCCACGCGCTTTTTCCATATTGAGTAAACAAAGGGTGTATAAATCATTTACAGGAATGCCATTATTTTTCATTACAATGGAGGCAATTTTATTCCGCTGATCTATAATTGGATTTAGTTCTTCATTGGTACGATAAGGCTTTTCTTTATTGGTAATTGGCGTTATTGATGACCAAATGATTTTTGTATCAGGGCAATACAACCTTAAAGTGTCGATATAGTTTTGAAGGAGTGGCTGATATTGCCCTTCAGGAATTCTGCCCTTTTCCCAACCATGTAAGCCAATATTGAAATGAATAATGTCGTATTTTTCCCGCTGTAGGACATTCACCAAATCCTCATATAGAAATTCTTGATTTAAATAATATGGGTTAACCCAGGCTACAATACGATAATTCGGAAGTAGATCTGGAAGATGATTCTTAAACCCATTACAAACTGAATTGCCTATCATCAATACGGTTTTATCTCCTTCTTCCTTCACTATCTGAACACCCCATCCATTACCATCGGAATGAAGTTCTTTATTAGTTTCTATTTGTGCGAATAATGAAACTTTTAAAATAACCATTAACGCTAAAGTTGTTATAATTTTCATCTGTTTAAAATATTCTCGCAGAGACGCAAAGACGCAAAGAAACTTTTCAATCATGCTCTTGTGTGTCAATATTATCCTGCCATGTTCAATTTATCTGTTTATTCCTAATTCTTATTAATAATTGGCAATGGAGGCGCATCTACAGCAGTGTTCTCCGGGATCTTATCTTCAAATGGTATTCCTCCATGCCTCTTTCGTAGAATCTTCAATCCTTTAACCGGCCCATGCCATAGACTTACAAGATTACCAACACATCCTCTGTCAGCATTAATCTGAGCATACAGGTTGATGTATTGATCAAAAAGTGCCAGACATTCATTACAAATTTTAACATATTCATCTTTTTCTTTTTGAGAAAGAGGTTTACCAGTATCGAAATGATCCATCCCCCAAGCCTTTTCAAATGCCTTTATATAAATGATTGTAGCTCGAATACGGTTATCAAGAAACACCAATAATGAGTGCCCATTTTCATTTTCTAAATCCTGACTACACAGTTTTAATTGTTCCAATACTTTTTCAAAACCTTGACGAACTTTTTTTAAATTATCTTCAGTGTAGCCGTTTACCGGAAATCCATGCCTCCATCTTCCAACCCAGCAAAAACCAAAATTCCCCAGGTTATTTGTCCCAAATATATCTACCTCATCCAGCATTTTCATGGCCAGCGCAAATTCATCTGTGGACTTAATACCGTAAGCCTCTGCATATTTTTTATAAAACGCTGATGGCTCTATTCCTCCATAGAGTCCTGATACTGCTGCATAACGTGCTGTAATTTTATTCTCAGCTGTTCTCCAATGATTGTAAAGTATTGCATTTGCACGATGATCTGAAGTATTATCTTTAACCTGATTAACAATACTCTGAATTCCACTTATTCCATTTTGCTGGAGGTACATCATACCATCAAATTCAATCCATGAATAGATTATAGCTTTATCCCAATCTTCAGTATTTTTTAGTACAATTGGGGTATTGTTATTTACTCTTGAACTATGATGGCCTGGCATAATCGCAATTTCTGTTTCCGGTAACATTTGCCGGGCTAAGTAAAATGAGGGCCTGGCATATTCGGGAATCGCAACATAAATACCGAGTTTAAGCTCAATGTTATCGGGTATTATTTTATTATTCCTAAGAGATTTTATAAGTTTTGAATTATGTCCTATCTGTCCATAATTATATGCTAAATCGGATTGTTCCTTTCTGACAGGTTTCATTACAATGGTATCATGTAAATACTGCTCACCAAAATGTGATACAATTACTTCTTTTGTATGTTCTTCAGTTGTCCTTGGGCCCCACCCTCCTGCTTCTTCGGTTATAAATTCCAATGCATCAATCATTGGATATTGTTTCAATATAGCCTTTACCGTTTCCACCGATTTTTCAATATTGGTATCAGCATTTCTTGGTTCGATGGAAAACTGAACCTGCATGCCTGTTCTTTTCGCTTCATTTATAACATTACCCAACCATTCAATAGCCTTTTTGCTTTTTTCAATTTTATCTTCAAAAGCAGGTTCTATTTCAGGAATACAGAAATATTTTTCGTTTTCTACAATTGCTTTTATATCCTGTTGTTCAGGGATAGTATGTACATCTCCGTAGAAAAAATGTCCGGCATACTCGGTTGTATCTTTCCGAATTACTTCATACCATTGCCCCGGGTAGCTATGAAATGTCATATAATTAAACCGCATTCTGGAAAGATTCTGTATATACGATTTTGCTTCTTCCACAGGCCAGGCCGACACATCCATTGTAAAATTGATATGTTGCCTTATTCCTCGCCTTTTAACTGCTGCTTCAATTGTTTCTGTATAACCTTTAAGTGTTTCCCATTTAAATTTTTGTGGTTTTACCGAACCGGTAATTTCAAACAGATACCCTCCTTTTTCAAGAAAAGTGTAAGCTGCATATAATACGTCAGAAGGACTTTGTCCGGATAAATTTACTTTTAAAGAATTGCCATCCAGTTTTGATAATACTTTAAATGTGGCATCATTTAGTTCAGGCTTTACCTGAAAATCAAACGCAACACTTTTTATTCCTGCATTTTTAGCCTGGCTTAAATAGTCTTCGTTAATAAATTGCTTCAATTCGGCTTTGGCATATAAAAAAACAGGTTCTGAGTTATCATTATGAAACGATATTGACACCTTTTGCTCACAAGCTTGAAAAGCAAATACAACCAAGGTTATCAATGTTAATAATCTAAATTTACGCATCTTAAATAATTTTTTTTATATATGTTGAATGTGAAATACCTGATTCATTAAATACATCAATGGTGAAATAATAAGTTTGATTTTTATTCAGGCTTCTTATTTCCAAAGATGTATTACCATAAACCATATAATTGTGATATAATTTATCGGGGGCAATACCAAATCTAATATTATAACCCGTCGCATTCTGAACTTTTTCCCATTTCAAATTTACTACTCTTGTATCATTGTTATCTCTTTCTATTTCAAATCGCTCAATAGGTTTTGGTTTGTTTCCATTGGCTTTCCCAAAAACTCTAAATCCTGACAATGCCAGATTCCCATCAGGCACTCTAATATTTGTTAATCGTATGTATCTTGCGGTTTCTTTTTCTTTTAGTTGAATATAGTCATGTGGCCTGTCATTCCTATTATTTGATTTATCAACAACTTTTTCCCAATTTTTCATATCATTTGAAGCCTCGATTATAAACTGGTAATAAATGGAAGTATCACGTCCAAACAAATTGGTTTCATGTTCATAAAAATTAACCTGAATGGCATGAATATCCATTTCTTTTTCCAGGTCAACCATAAACCATTCATCGGAATTGCCTGATTTTGCAGCCCAATAAGATCGTATATCTTCATTTAAAGCATTTTCAACGGGTAGTGAATCAATTAATGAAGATACTTTTGCCTGTTTATTGTATGAAAGAAGCATCCATCCTATTGAAAGCTCATCCGGAGATTTAATTTTGTGATCCGGCATGATGAAAGGATAATCGCCAAAACCAGTATAGGTGTGCATTAATCCGTCTTTATCAAAGAAGGTTGGAAACATAGCCAGTCTACGTTCGAACATCTGTTTTTGGCTTATTGTGACGGTACCAAAATGCCAATAATTACCATGTATATCTTTAATAGTGCTACCATGACCTGCACCACAGGCATATCCTTCAGGCTTATAGGAGGTAGGATTATGCTTTGCGTAAGTGAATGGACCTAAAGGGCTGTCAGAAACATAAACACCATCGGCATAACTCTTATATTCAGTTCCGGGCCCGGCATATTGTAAATAATATTTCCCTTCGTATTTGTTTAGCCAAACTCCTTCAATCCATGGTCTTCCAGGCTTGTTATTATAATCTCCTTTTTGTTCCCAACCGTGAATTTCAGGCATGCCATTTAAACATTCTATAACATCTCCTACCGGTTCAAAATTATTTCTATAATCTAACTCAATACCATACAAAGGATTCATATTCGAGCATCCCCAATATAAATAAAGCCGATTATCATCATCTTGATAAAAAGCAGGATCAACCATTATAAATGGTACTGAATCTTTTGCTATTTCCCAATTCCCTGATTTTGGATCAGCTGACATATATATTGTATTTTTATTTCCATATGTAGAAGCAAGAAAATATACCGTATCATTTATAGTTATGGCTGTTGGTGCATAATCTTCAGTAGGAATCTCATTTGTTTCAACAAAAATCCAATTTACTAAATCTAATGAGTACCAATATCCACCTGACATTGAGGCAAACAAATAATATTCATCTTTAAAAATAATGACTGATGGATCAGCTGCCTCACGACGTGATGGTTCATTAGATCTATATTTATAACTCAAGTTTAATGGATTACAGATAGTACTGCTTTCAGCTTCAACTTTTTTATTGTTACTTTCCTGACAAGCAAAAGAAAGTATACATACAATAACAACATATAAAATATTGATTTTCATAGCTTACCTGAATTTTTGTTTTCCTTCACTTTTTCGTGAAACTTCTTAATAATAATATTTGATAATTTTGCTTTTCTTACCCACTCATCATCGCCATAAACACCTGCTTCTTTTGGATTGAATTCAATAAAACCAATCTTTTCAGCAAGTACGGTATTTATATAAGTTCCATTTTCAATATCGATTATACCTGGATTTTCAATAATACTGTTTTGGTCGTGACCTGTTGACTTTTTCCAATCCTCAAATGCAGAACCTACAAAATCAAAATGCTCCCCATTATCGAACCAATAGCAGTTACTATCCATCTTAAGTTTTATCTTTTTCCAGGGACCTGCAAGCAACACCCCTTCCTTACCGATTACAATATTATTTTCAAAGACAAAAGATTGATGTTCTTCAACCCGGGTAGCTTGTACCTGATATTTATCAGCATAAGCAAAAATATTATTGCGTATGATATTTTCCTTTCCATAGTGCTGATGGAAACCTCCTGTTTTGGTATTGTAAACCAGGTTGTTTTCCATTTTGATAAATGATGAACCTTCATCAGTATATAAGCCCCAGCCTCCATAGGTGTAAGCGTAAATATCATGTACAACATTGTTGCTGACTTCGGTACCTTCTGAAAGTCCCAGTGTGTAAACACCGGCCATATCACTCAACAACGACCAGCCAATATGATGAATGCGATTGTACTTTATTTTATTGTTTTTGGCAAGACTGCGATCATAACCCCAGGTCCATCCAACTGAAACACCTGTGTACCTGAAATCACTTATATCACAATGAGTAATATTATTGTTCCAGCTTTGCCCAATCCAAACACCTACTGCGCAAGGGAAATTATAGCCTCCTGATTGTATGATACAGTTATCAATATTAATCCCTTCAGTATGTTCTGTATTATTTTCTCGAATCAAAACCTCTCCAATGCGGACGCCACCACCACCAAGATCCTTCAGGTAAGATTTTTCCAGTTTACAATCTTTACAACCACGTCTGAACCAAATGGCATATTGCCCTGTTTTGCTTATTTCACAACCGTTAAAGGATATGTTTTGAGCACCATCAATCATGATGGCGGCTTCAAAATCGGCAGCAGCCTGATTAGGTTCAAAACCATTTTCCGGCAAATTACAAGCTGCATATTTGAATTTTAATCCTTTAAAATGAATGTTATTTACATATTGTCCGTTTTCAGGCTTTCCTTCTATGATTAGCAACTTTTCTAAAACAGGAACTATAAGCTGAGCCTCGCTGGAAGGTTCATCATCCAAAGGAATATACTCAAAGCCTGATATTGACTGGAACCATTCTCCTGCTGTATCCAGGGCTTGCTGATAGTTTTCAAAAAACAAACGTGTTCCTGATGTCATCCTGTTCCATGGTTTCATCCCTTTTCCCTGGCTGGAAAAAGTATTCTTTAAAGTGTCAATAGTATTAATATATCGCACCGTGTTATCCCATTTATGAAAAGCTATAAACCTTACCTTTTCTAAGTCTTTGGGAGGGAATTTTTGAAAGCCACGTAAAGTCTCCTCTCCGCTTAAACTAATTGTTTGAATTGCACTTTCAGGCGTCCTTCCGGCACCTTGGATCAGTATTTCTTCCTCAACCGATTCCATCATATAAAAACCCTGATTTGGTGTTCTTGCCCGGGTTGCCCTTTTGTCATTTATGAATATATCATGATATTTATTATTAGGTCTGTCTGATAATTTAAAGGTCCATTTACCTTCTTCTTCATTTATTTGGGAGACTGTTCTTCCTCCACTAATGACTGGGGATGCTCCTTTGGCTGCTTCATAAATTATCTTCAAACTATCGTTACCACTGTCATCCAATGTAAATGTTATGGGCTCTTCCAATTCATAAGTGCCATCAGCCAACACAATACGGATTTCTCCTTTGTTCTTGGAAACAGTCAGATTTCTAACTTCCTCCTGGGCTCTTTTAATGGTTTTAAAAGGTTGGTTTTTGGTTCCACTATTTAAATCGTCTCCTTTTGGAGACACATAAAAACTTATGTCATTATGCGAGCAGCCAGCCAACATTGCTCCTGCTAATAAAAAAAACAATACCCTTCTTACGATCTTCATATTATCTTGTTCTTGTCAATTAATACAGGTTTTTCACTCCTCAATGGTAACATGGGCACCTTTCGGTAAAACAAGCTGCTCACCATATTTCGTTATCTTTTCATCCTCACCGGGAATGCCAACATCCGGATTTGTTAACCATCCCCCCTGCAAGTAAACCTCGTCCGTAATTTCTTTAAGCAGCAGGTCCAAAGGTTTGCGTCCTTTCACGTTTAGCGTCCATTTTCCAATCTTGTCATGATCCCACTTTTGATCCTGTTCTTTCTTGAAGTTCACCCTGATGTTTCCCGAAATAACATTTCCTCTTTCAGCTTTCCGACAACCTACTCCATTCAAAATGACACCATTGATCCAAAACACATTGTCTTCAACAGTTGTAAATTCTACCAGATCGTCAAGTGCCAGCACGGAAGAGCCAGGCATACCCCTTGATTTAAAAATCGCATTTTTTCTCCATACATTATCTTTTCCGGGGCACCAGGCATAGATAGCACCCCCCTCATTCAATTTGGTATGGGGTTCGGAAATAACATTATACTCAATTAAATTGTTCCTGGAATGCATGTACGGTTTAATTGTTTCACGGTCAAATTTATAGGTTCCGTTACGAACACCGTCCTGAATTTCTTTTGAAAAATCCTGAGGCCTTGAACAGAAATAGCTCCATTCGTGCCACTGGCCGGTATATGAACCGGGAAAGAATATCACCGGATCATTCATGTAACTTGGATGCATGCCTACCGTTGAGATAGCACTATATGCCGAACGTTGAAGGAGGTTGTAACTTATGATGTTATTTCCACTTTGGAATATCTGAATACTGGGTGAATGCCAGTAATTGCCTAATCCATGATCATGAATATAATTACGTGTAATAATATTTCCTTTGTTAACATCAAGGGTACCCGGACCGTAGCCCTCAAGAAAAATACCTCCACTTCCGGTCCAGCCGATTTCACAACCTTCAATCCGGTTGCGTAAACCATGATGATTAATTGTGACTCCATAACTGCCGCTGTGAAGAATTCTGCAATCTTTTATGGTGCAATCTTCTGTGCCGGATAAATAAATTGTAGCATCCACATTTTCCCATTGCCGGCATAGCCAGTGATCGGGCCATTGGTTTTCAGGCAACCTGTCGGTGTACGCAAAGGTAATTCCATCGAAAGTTACCTCTCTTACAAAAGATTGATTGGGTTCATCACCCTGAAGCCTTACCAATTCATACAAACGCGGAGCAATTACTTCGACCTTGTTCATATCTTCATCTTCCTGAGGCCAATAATACACCTTGCCGTTTTTTGAATCAACAGCATATTCACCGGCAGTATCAATAAAACACAGGGCATTTTCAAAACGGTAGCCAGTTTCTGCTTTGTTCCGCGATCCTCTCAAAATCAACTGTTTGCTATTCCAGCGCACAGAACCATTGTCAGGATCAATATCGGTGATAACCCCATTGCCCATAACGCCGTATTGGGCAACAATACAAACCATTTCAGCATCACCATTTGAGGGAATATACTTTAACTGATCCATATTTTCAAAATAAACCAGTTGACCTTTCTCCTCCAACTCCCCAATTACATGATCTTTTTGCCATTCGCGCCAAAACTTATGATCCGATTTTGACCGTTCGGCTCTTTGTCCGTTTACATACATATAATGAAACAACCAGCCTTTTGGGATGTTGCATACCCATAATTTGCCAGTTGCCTCCTCTGTAATTCCCGTAGGGGTTGATCTTAATGGTTCCCAGTTTTTGAGTACTCTTCCTCCTGTTATCACCGGTGTTTCGTTTTGCCAGGCCACGAAAGCCAGCTTCGAATCCACTGGCTCAAGGATTAATGTAGATTCGGGTTTATAATTTCCTCCCCGCAAAACAACTTCAAACAAACGGTCCCTGAATTCAGGGTGTTGGTTTCTTAATTCTCTAACAGCATTGCGGAAGGCAAGCAGAGTCTTAAATGGTTTGGCTTCTGTTCCGGGATTATCGTCATTTCCCTCCGGAGAAACATAAAATGTAGTATTCTTATGTGTGCAAGAGGCAAAAAAGGCAGCCACTAATAAAATCAACAATCCTTTTTTAAACATCATCTTTTCGTTCTATTTATTTTTTTGTTTTTATAAAAACATTTTTACGTTCATTTGCCCGAACGTTAACCCTTATCCAATCTCTACAAGCAGTATTCCCTAACATTTCAGCAGCTTGTTTTGAATTTTCTGCAAATACTTTAATGGTAGCATCATATTTTGTAGGATTATGTATTTCGAGAAGAATTCCTTTACCGGTTTTCTTTATAATCTTCGCATTTACATGGTCCAGTTCAACCACATAATCTTCATCTATATTTACATATACTCCCGGGAGCTCTGCATACGTAAGCATGAGCGATGTTTCTGCCCATGTTGATCCATAAAATGTTTCACCAATGCCTTCAAGCCAGTCGGTCATATTCACCCTTTCGCTCGACCATCCTTCGCCTAATCCTTTGATGGGCCGGTCTTTGGTTGCTAAAAACTGCGGTAATGTATGTGCAATGTCGCGCAGCAGTTCCAGGTAGAATTTATTGCCTGTTGCCCTGTAAATCTTTAGTAATGCAATTCCCGAGTGCGTACAAATCCCCGGGGCAGCATGTTTGTTTTGTGTATTGGCATAAACAGCGCCGGTTGTTCTGATATCCAAAGAGTGATATAAGGACGATTCCGGAAACTTAAAATCGTATCCCACTATCCAGGTAGCAAACTGTTTTGCCATTTCTTCGGAGAACCTTAACCACTTCTGGTCTCCTGTGGTTTCATATAATTCTGCAAGCGATTCGAGCAGACCATAGGCCGATTCACTGTCAAAACTTTGCATAGCATCGCCGGGGCCACCACAGCTTAAGCCATTCTGTATGAAGTTGTGGTAATAATATTCCATGATTTCAAAAGCAAAATCAAGATATTTTTCATTTCCGGTGTATTGATAAGCCAAACATAATGAAGCAGGGAAAATACCTGCACTGGTTGAGTTTCCAATTACAACATCCCCGGTATACTGATTTACAAACTGTCCCAATTGCCCAAAATCAATCCAGGTTTTAATTTGTGCTTCCAGGGCCTTCAAATTCATTTCCACCCATCCGGGTTTGACCTGTATACCCATTTTTTCCATAAGCATAAATTGCTTGAAAATATAGTAGGTTGCATCCGCATTTTTCCGGTTCAGATGCAAGCTGTCGCCCAATGCTTTTTGAGGAAAAGCACCGGATGGTTTCCCCTGATAAATAATATCCCAATAATATCCTGAAGAGGATACACCATTTTTCTCTAACCAGTTGAAGTTTTCCATTGCCCTCTTCTGTGACAGCTCATCTCCTTCAATAAGGAGTGGCAGGGTAGAGATCATGCCACCTGTCCAACCAATTTGCCAATCCTGAAAAAAGTGATCGGTTACTCCTACCCCATAATACCCGGCTTCGCGCCAGTTTTCCCGGTTGAATTTTTCCTGTTGGATTTTAAAAGCCGCCGAGAAGGGCAGCACCTTTACTTTTTCAGGTGTTGGAAACAATACAGGTCTCACTTCGTAAAGCATGTCATACAAATCCTGAACATTCTCACATTCAAAATGCTGTATGATAAAAGAGATGGCAAGCTTATCACCTTTAATAAAAGTGGCAGGAAAGTCATATGAAGGAGCAGTATTATTTGCAATGAAATACTTTGTTTTTTCCCTGACTACAGGAGAACTTAATGAGATATATGCTTTGTCGCGGTTTTTATTTTCTTCGATACTTACACCATAATCGCCCCATTCATTACCCTGGTCAAAAAAGATCCAGGTACCTTCTTGTCCGGATGGAGAAAAATAACCTACTGCCGGAATTGACACGCTTCCACTACGGTCGTGGATTGCTGAGTATCCACTCCCATGATTCAGTCTGGGCTGGTCGGAAAGTAATATGGGTTTATTTGTACCCAATTGCGAAGGATCATTCCAAAAAGGCATATAATTCATTTTTATTGAAGGATACCTGTTTCCATTATATGCCGCTGCAGGCATTAACAGATAATTTTCTTTTGACCATGAATTATTCATCAGCCCTGCTGAAACAGAAGCATTGTTTAATTCCCCGTCTAAACATTCAAAATTAACGGTATACTCATTAGCCCCTTCCATTGAAGGAAAAGCCTCTTTGTGAACATTAATTTTCCATGTGCTTTCTTTAACATTAATTATTTCTTCTCCCAGACTTATTGGCACCTCTTTACGTTCAGTAACAAGATTGTTTCTGTCAGAGTCATACGTAAAAAAGCCAATAAACAACGAATCAGTGTTTTTATTAAGGTTCGTATCAGAAAGTTGAGAAAATGTGATTAGGGGTATCAATAATATAAATGTTACCCAGGCTGGTTTCGGAAAACATTCACTCACTTTTAAATATTTCATAGATAAAAAATTATTATTGTTTTACTTTCATTATTGCTCTTAACCTTATATCATTGGATGAAACCCCGATCATAATCCTGAATTCCCCGGGTTCAACAATCCTGTTTAAATTGATATCCAGCATGGATAACATTTCAGGCGTTATTTCAAATGATAATTCTTTGGTTTCTCCTTTTTTAAGATTTACTCTTTGGAATCCTTTTAATTCTATCACAGGACGGGCTACAGAAGCAAACAAATCTTTAATGTAAAGTTGAATCACCTCGTCACCATCGTAATTACCCGTATTGGTTACCTTAAAACGAACGATAGTTTCTTCATCCGGTCTTATTTCAGGCTTATCAATTTTCAGGTCATTATATGCAAATTGGGTATAGCTCAATCCATATCCAAAAGGGAATAACGGTTTTCCTGTCATGTCTTCGTAATCATCACCCCTTCCGGTAGGTTTGTGGTTGTAATACAAAGGCAATTGACCTTCATGGACAGGGAAAGTAATGGGCAATCTTCCGGCAGGATTATAATCACCAAACAACACATCTGCCACAGCGTTTCCTCCTTCATCGCCGGGATACCAGACATCCAGTATGGCTGGCACATCATTTATCCAGTTGGTCATAGTTATTGCGCTTCCTCCCACCATAACAACCACTACAGGTTTCCCGGTTGCCGCTATAGCTTTTATCAATTCTTCCTGGTGTCCTGGCAAAGTCAGATAGGCCCTATCCCTGAACTCACCTTCCTCAATTCCGACAGCAATGAGGGCCACTTCACTTTTTTCAGCAGCCTTAACGGCTTCCTGTATTTCATGTTTCCATATGTTTTTCACCCCCACATTCCAAATCAGCTTTAGCCACACATTGCCTACGGTTTCATAGAACTCAAGCCGGATATCGTATTCTTTTCCTTTTTCAAAATGGTAGTTGGCAGTTATCTGCCGGAAAGTCTGCTTCCTCCAGTTATCAACAATCAATTCATCGTTAAGGTACAAACGATAACCGTCATCCCCTTCCAAACCAATCTCAAAATCGCCTGTTTCAGGAGCCACCAATTTCCCAGTCCAGCGAGCTGAATACCAGTCGTAATTGATTTTTTCCTGGTCGGGAGAGAAGAGGGTCCAGCGAAAATCGATCTGCCGGTCAATTCTTGTCAGAGCAGGTTCTCCTTCCAAACTTATATTGTTAAAATATTCCCCTTTTAAACCATTTCTCTTTTCACCATTCTCATAGCAATATAAATACTCTGATGGGATGGATACAAAGGATGGAGATTCCCTTCCGCACCCCGGAACATAAGATATATTGCAGGTTTCGCCCACTTTGTTTTTAATTCCATCAAGGATGCTAACGGGTGCATTTCCCGGACCGGAATAGCCACCCAATCGTGCTTCTTTGGCGTCAATACCAATAACAGCCAGTGACTTCAATGATTTGCTAAGGGGAAGCGTTTTTTTCTCCTGCCCTGGCAGACAGGCATTCTTTAATAACACCATGGATTCCAGAGCAGCTTTTTTTGCCAGTGCCCTGTGTTCCGGATTTCCATTCCATTTTTTCGTATCGGAAATATCAACATAGGGATTCTCAAATAAACCCAATTTGAATTTTGCCCTTAACACCCTTCTAACTGCCTCATCAATGACACTTTCATCAATCATTCCTTTTTCAAAGGCCTCCCAGAATAAGGGATAGTGATCATAGGAAGTTTGGAAGATCACATCCAGGCCATTTTCGATTGCATGTTCTGTGGATTCTGTATAGTCTTTGGCGGTGAAGTGTAAAACATTGGCTCCTCCCGTTGCTCCGGCATCAGAGATCACGAAACCATCGAAACCCCATTCTTCTTTCAGTTTTTTATTCAGCAGCCAGTCATTGGCTGTACATGGCCTGCCATCCAGGGAGTTGTAGGAAGTCATCACAGACCATGCTTTTGCTTTTTGGAAACAGGCTTTGTAAGCAGGAAAATAAACTTCTTCCAGTAACCTTTCATTAAAATGGATGGGATAGCTGTCGCGCCCGCCATCTCCAAAGTTGGCCACAAAGTGTTTTGGTGTCGTAACTACCCCATTTTTTTCAAATTGAGAAATAAAAGACAAGGCTATTTGGGTTGTCAGAAAAGAATCTTCTCCATAGGTTTCTTCAGTTCTTCCCCAGCGAACATCTCTGGCAATATTTAGCACCGGTGATAGAATTTGTCGGATTCCACGGCTTTTTGTTTCCATGGCAATGGCATGGGCCACATCACACATCAATGCTGTATCCCAGGTAGCAGCCAAAGCAATGGATTGTGGGAAAGCAGTAGCACCATCCCTTACCAAACCATGTAATGCTTCGTCGAAAGCGATAATCGGTATTCCTAATTTTGTTTCTTCCACAAAATATTTTTGAATTTTATTGATCAGCTTTGCTGTTTTCACAGCAGTACCACCACCAGAATAATCCAGTAATTGTTCTGCTTCATTTTCGGATTTTCCTTTTGTTGAAACCTGGAAACCAAATATGCCATGCTTGTACCTTTCTTTTCCGTCGGATAAATCGCCTGGGATCATAAAGAGTTGCCAGAATTTTTCTTCCGGTGTCATCCCGGATAAAAGGTCATCGACTCTTTCTTCAATGGGCAAACCGGGATTTTTATAGGCCGGTTTCTCCTGGGCAAAGCATGGAACAACCAGCCACAATAAAACAATTATAATTAGTGGAATATACTTTACAAACCGTTTGTCTTCTATCATGAATCTTCTTTTATTTCGTTCCTAACACTGTTCTTTTGCCGGTATAGGGTACATCTATTGTCACTCCCCCCGGTACTGTAATGATCCTAAAGTTTAATGATTCCGTTTCGTAATCAAAAAAGTCTCCGGAGTCTTCTTCAAATACTATTTTGTTTTCCTTATGCAGGTATTTTAGTTCGATGGATGAAAACTCACCTTGCTCATAATCATATGTTTCACCATCATCCTGATATAATGTGAAAGATCCATCCTTACCTTCATACACATAGAGTTCGATGGGTTCATCAGTTTTTTGTAGGGCAAATTGGATTTCCGGGCCCATGGGGATGATCGCCCCCGCCCTGATAAAAATGGGTATTTGATCCAGCGGGGCTGAAATGGTATGATACTTACCTCCCTCAAGTTTCGCATTCGTCTGGAAATCATACCACAGGCCTTCCGGCAGATACACTTCTCTGGTCCTTGCCTGAAAGGTAGTTACAGGGCAAATCATCATAGCACTTCCAAACATAAACTGATCAGAGATTTCGTGGGTATTATTATTTGCAGGAAAATCATAAACCAGGGGTCGCATAATAATTGAGGCATCATTGGTAACCTTCCAGGCTTCAGAATAGATGTAAGGCATGAGTTTGTATCTTATGTTGATGTATTTCCGAGCAATAGTTTCAAACTCCTTACCGTAGCGCCATATTTCTGTTTTCGAAACATAGCCGTGAATCCGGAATAAGGGAGTAAAAGTTCCGTATTGGAACCATCTCGTAAGCAATTCAATAAATTCATCATTTGTATACTGATCATCAAATTGCGGATTAAATGAATTTTTATCCCTGAAAAATCCACCAATATCTGTTGTCCAGTAGGGTATGCCAGCCATGCAAAAATTCAATCCTGCCGGGATCTGTTCCTGAAATTGTTCCCAGGATGCAGCCACGTCCCCAGACCATGAAGCGGCGGCATATCGTTGCTGACCTGCAAAAGCCGAACGGGTTAAATTGAAAACCCTTTTATCCGAGAAGTCTTTTCTGTGACCTTCGTACATTGCTTTTGTAACCAATAAAGAATATACATTGGCCCGGTCTTCAAAAGTTCCCATTGCTGTCATTGCATCGCCGGGATAGTTCTCCGGCTCCGTTCCATCCAACCAGATAGCACTGACACCCATATCAAACATGGAATCTTTCAACATGGAATAATATCTCTGTGAAATGGTGGTATCAAAAAAGTCGAGGATCCCGGTACCCCCTAATTTCCCTTCTTTCAAACTGTATCTTTTTTCGAGTATTTCATTTGTAATCTTTGGCCAAACTGAAACCACCAGGTGTATATTCGTGTATTCCAGCTCTTTACACATGGCTTTTGGATCAGGATATCTGCTTCTTTCCCATTCAGGGCCCCAGGTACCACCAGGCCAGTAATTCCAATCCTGGACTATGTTGTCAATTGGAATTTTTCGTTTTCTGTACTCCCTCGCATTTTCAAGCAAATCCTTTTGTGTCGAATACCTCTCACGGCATTGCCAAAAACCATAGGCCCACTTTGCGAACAATGGTGCCTGACCGGTTAATTCACGATACCCGGTAACTAAAGCAGCCGGGGTTTTACCATGAATAAAATAATAGTCGATTGCTTTGCCTTTGTTACTACTAAAAGTTGTTCTGTTAAAATCGGGTCCGTTATAACGTATTTCACCGGTAGTGTCGGAGTTGGAATTTTGGAAGACAACCCGGTATGTATGCCCGGCCTGTAAATTTATTTTTCCGGAAAAACTTTCCGGAACCCAGATCGTGTTGTAGTGTATTACCGTATCACCATCAAGTGTTAACAATACAGGTCCTTTGAATCTGTAGTTGCTGTTGGGCGCATCAATAAAAAAACAATACTCACCACTTTTTTCAGGGGTAAATGTGCCTGTTTTTATTTTAGATTCCCTGTCAATAATTGAATCGATTATCAGGCTGTTTTGTGGGTAATTGAAATCTGTGACGCTGTAATTATTCCATAAAATGCCGTAATTATTTGTTGAAACCAGAAAAGGGATGGCGATTTCCTGGTTGAATTGTTTCAATCGCAAAGGGGTATTTTTCCAGTTCAGGATACCATTTTGATATTGTCCAAGTCCATATAATCCTTCATCTACACATACAAAGGACTGTTGAATATTGTAATGGGATGTGTCACTAATTATAAATCCTTCATTTTCTTCATTAAGAATTGTATTCCCTTTTATATCAGTAAATGAAACTACGCCATTTTCATCAACAATAGCTGTGATCTTATTTGTAATGATCAATATTTGATTATCCTTCTTTTTAACTTTCCATTTTACGATTTCAGGTTTTTTAATAACAGCTAATTGAAGTGGTAATGAATCAACAAGACCTTTTGGAGCTTTAATAACTCTGACGATTGATTCAGTTATAATTTCAAATTTCAATTCAACATTCTTGAGTTTTATTTTAAGCCCGGTTTCATTTTTTTGAATATTCTCCTGATTCCATGTTTCGTTTTGACAAGATAATAAACCAATTATTAATCCTTGAATTAACAGAAATTGTATTATGCATTTGGTTGTTGAGGTCATAATGAAAATAATTTATCATCACCCCATTTTGAGGGGTTGTTAATAATATATTTTGAAATTGTCTGGAATGATCGTTCGTTTCGGATGATGTGTTCCCAATAATTGCGTTGCCACAATTTTTTATTGAATGGTGTCCAATTAATATTTTTCACACCCCGTATATATTCGTTGGTGGTCATGGTTTTAAACCAATCCATTGCATCACCGATGGTTGCATTGTATTTATTGTTGTTTGGGCCGTATTGGGGTTGGTTGGGGTTATTGGGATCGTCGGCGTTATCGGGGCCACGTGGGGACGCCCCTACGTGGGCGTCCATTTTGGGGGCATTTTCAATAATACAATGAAAATGGTTGGGCAAAACAATCATTTCATGGCATTTTTTGTCGGGGTATTTGTTTTCCAATTCGAAATACCATTTTTCAATCATTTTTCCGGCATCATTCAATATCATTTCGCCATCCATGATTTTACCAAATATACATATTCTGTCCTGAACGCATATGGTGATAAAATACAAACCTGCCCTGGAATAATCATACCCCTTTAATCGTATAGAACGCCGGTTGTGGATATTTGGATTGTATTTCATCCTATTCTTAATTAAAAACAATTGTTTTTCTCAATTCAATTTTCTCAGAGGACCTTCCGATCATGATCTCAAACTCACCCGACTCAACAATACGCACCATATCTTTATTCCATAGCGAAAAATCAACCTCGTCCAAATGAAACGTAACTGTTGTTGTTTCTCCTGGTTCCAGTTCCACTTTTTTAAAATCTTTCAGTGCTTTCAAGGGTGTTGTGGTGGAACTTATCTTATCATTTACATAAAGCTGGACAACTTCTTTTCCTTTTCTGGTCCCTGTATTTTTAATAGTTACAGATAACGCGACCGGTTCCCCAACTTGAAAAGTATCTTTTTCTACCTTCAGATCGGTATACTCGAATGTGGTATAACTCAATCCAAAGCCAAATTCAAAAAGTGGTTCAGGAGTTGAAAAAACATAATCGCGCCCAGGATTTTCAGGCGAACCAGGATTTAGATAATAACCTCGTGCAACAGGTTTATAGTCATGTGTAACCGGTACATGACCAACAGATTTGGGTACTGAAACCGATAATCTTCCTGATGGATTCACTTTTCCAAACAAGATATTTGCTATTGCTGTTCCGCCTTCCTGACCCGGGTACCAGGCTTCCAGTATTGCCGGAAGATTTTCCTTTTCCCAGGGAATAGAATATGCCCTTCCATGTACCATCACTAATATGACAGGTTTACCGGTAGCATGAATCGATTTGATTAAATCGGATTGTACTCCCGGAAAAGTTAAGGTGGTGCGGTCGAATCCCTCACCACATGTATTTTTGTCTTTTGGTTCTTCATCGCCCCAGCCAATACCGGAAAGTGTGGCACTGGTGCCGCCAACTACCAGAACTACTACTTCACTTTTTTTGGCAGTTTCAATTGCCTGGCCGAATCCGGATTTGTCAGACCCTGAAATGGCACAACCTTTGGCATAATTTACCTCAACATCCTTACCTGCAAATTCTTTGATCCCTTCAAGAATTGTAATCCCCGAGTTATTGTTCTTTGTGGAACTGTAATCACCATATTGTACCTGATTTGCGTTAGGGCCAATTACTGCTATTGACTTTAGCTTATTGACATTTAATGGAAGAATGTTGTTCCTATTATTTAAAAGGATGATTGATTCTTCAGCTATCTTCTGAGCTAAGGTAGTATGTTCTTTGGTGCGATGCGTTTTCTCAAATGACTCAGGCATTGTATATGGACGGTCAAATAACCCCATTTTAAATTTAGCTCTTAAGATATTAGTAACAGCCTGATCAATAAACTTAATATCAAGCTTTCCTGTTTCAACAGCTTCCTTCAAATCTTTATACCCCCAGGAACCTGGTGCCTCCAGGTCAACACCCGCTTTAATTGCTTGAATTCCTGATTCCATATGGTCTTTTGCAGTGAAATTTTTATTTTTAAGCATCCATATTCCACCATAATCTGAAAACACATAACCGGTGAAGCCCCATTCTTTTCGCAACACCTGTTTTAAAAGAAAATCATTTGAATGTGCTGGCACTCCGTCAACTTCATTATAGGAAGGCATGACTGCATAAATATTAGCTTCTTTGACTGCCCTTTCAAATGGAGTTAAATGTAATGTTCTTAATTCTCTTTCTCCTAAACTTGAAGGAGCAATATTAATACCTGCCAGTGGTACACTATAGCCTGCAAAATGTTTGGCAGTGCATGCTATCTTTCCTTCAGGAATGCCATTTATTGTTTTATCAGTTTCTCCCTGCATACCCAAAACAAAAGCCACGCCCATTTGTGCAACCAATTCGGGACATTCACCATAACATTCTTCTACTCTACCGAAACGCGGATCACGAGCCAGGTCAAAAAGCGGTGACAATGCCTGATCCACACCTGTTGCAGAAGCTTCTTCAGCAATAACAGCCCCCATTTCTTTTATCAATTCAGGGTTCCAGGTACTGCCTAAAGCTATAGATTGTGGATAAATGGTTGCACCGTGAGCTAATTGGCCATGTAAGCATTCTGCAATTTGTATTGCAGGGATTCCTAATCGTGTATTTTCTCTTAAATATTTATCTGCAGCTTCAGAAAATTTGGCTATGTCTTCAATATGAATAAACGGGCTTTCCAGGCAACCAATACTCTTTCCGTTAAACAGCTTAATTAATGATGAATCTGTAACATTTCCAAAACTATCAACCTTTAGTTGACTCAGACTTTTCATGTTAATCTGATCAATTTTTTCTTCCAGCATCATCCTGGATAAAAGATCGTTTACTCGTACCTCAGTGGATAATTGGGGATTTTGATATGGATGTTTACCAGTTTGAGCAGATATTATTGAAATTCCCATTAAAATAATTAATAACAGCAATACACACCAAAATAGCTTTTTTTTCATCTCAATTATTATTTGTAATTTTACCTTATAATTATTTCATCAATAAACATCCATGCTTTTCCGCCGGCACCTTTATGCCATTCGGGACATTTTTCAATACTTTTGACTTTTACTTTTATATATCTTGTTGTCAGGTTTTTCAGGTTGAATTCAATTTCTTCCCTTTTATTATCATTTGATTTTTTTACTTCAAATGATTTAATCCCGGCTTGTGTAAATATGACATTATCATTTGAAATTAGTATCTCAACTTCTTCAGGCAGAAATATCCATTTGTCCTGACTTTGATAGAAGCCAATCTTAATTTTATTAATTGTTTTGATATTTTGTAAATCAATTGTTGCTTCAATTGATGAACCTTCATATCCAATCCAATTCTCATAAATATTTTTAGTTCCCTGAATCTTATCTATCAATGTTTTTGCTCCGTCAGCCTTATATTTCTTATTCGGTTCTTCACTAATTGTTATAGTCTTCAAGTCTTTAAAAGTAACCGGAGGTTTTACACCAATATTTTTTACTATTTCATCTGTTTCAAAAACCAGAATTGTGTTTAATGTTTTTCTGTGTTTTTCAGGGATAGCAATTAATAATTCTTCATCATTATATTGAATATTAAATTCCTCTCCATTCAAAATATAGGATTTTGTTATTTTCTGATCAATATGCGGAATTATTAAAGTGTCCTCAGGCCAGTCGAGAACATGAATGTAAATTTTGTTTCCTTTTCTTGTTGAAGAGGTATATTCATTCGGCATAAAAGGGCCGCCTTCAGTTCCATAAATACTTTCACCATTATTTTCCAACCATTTGCCAATTTCCAGTAATCTTTTTTGCTGGAACATTTCAATTCTGCCATCAGCCATTGGCCCTACATTAAGCAAAAGATTACCCCCTCCTCCAACAGTCTGAACAAGAATTTCTATTAATTCCGTTAGGCTTTTTAACCTCCCATGTGGCTTGTAATACCAGCCATCAGAAATAGTTATGCATGATTCCCATAAATAATCTATTTCAAATTCACCAACTTCCTGTTCAGGGGTCATGTAGTCACCGGCATATTTTTCAGGATTGGTTTTGCCGTCTTTACTTGCACGTTTTCTATCAACCCTGTTATTCACCAACAGATCATCTTTTTCATCCCTGAGATATTTATAGAGCTCCATGCCTCTTTCGTGGGTCCATGGTCCTTCCCAGTAACCATCAAACCAGAGTATGTTCGTTTTGTATTTCTCAATTAATTCATTCAGCTGGTTTTTCATAAAAGTCATGTACTTCTCCATATCAGAGTTTTCCACCGGCCTGGGGTCACCTCCATATCTACCCGGGTATTCAGGGTGTGACCAATCACAAATTGAATAATATGTTCCGAACAAAATACCCTGCTTGTAGCATTCTTCTGATAATTCTTTCATGATGTCCCTTTTATAAGGTGTTGACATCATATCGTAATCTGAATACTCAGAATCCCAAATACAAAATCCATCATGATGCTTTGCGGTTATCACATAATATTTTGCACCTGATCCTTTTATTGTTGAAACCCAGTCTTCGGCATGAAATAAAACCGGATTAAATTGCAAATAGAGGCTATCGTATTCATTTATAGGAATTCTGGGTGCAAAATCATAAGGATGATTACCTCTTGCCCAACCGGAAGTTCCACGCATCACCGAAGGCCCCCAATGCATAAAAATGCCGAATCTCAATTTTTTTAAATTTTCAAGTGATTCCTTATGAGGTTTCAATTGGGGATATTTTTCACCTCCACCCCATTGTGAAAATGTGAAAACCGGAATAACCAGTAATAGATAAAAAACTATTGATTTCATATTATTAATATATATATTTCTACAATTTCATCATCTTATTCTACAACTATCTCATCAATAAAAATCCATGAATCATCTCCTGCACCCGGATGCCACTCGGGTAAAGGGCCAAAGGTTTTTGCTATCACCTTAATATATTTTGTTTCAATAGGCTTAAATTGAAGCTTAATTTCCTGGATAATTTCTTCCTTAATCTCAATTGGTATTTCATTTACCATACTTGAAATTTTATCAAATTTTTCACCATCATTCGAAACAAAAACCTCTATCTGTTTTGGGAAAACTATCCAGGAATTAACTGACTGCATACAATTAACCCTCACTTCAGATACTTTTGAAATATCGTTAAGATTAATAATAACTTCCATATCCTTCCCTTTAAATCCTTGCCAATTTCCATCATAGAAGTTTGTACTGCCAAATATACTATTCACCAAGCCTAAGTCACCTCCACCTGTATAGCGTTTATGGAATTTCTCTTTATAAGTTACTTTCTTACCTGTTGCAAGATGCTTCAACACTTTTGCTTCTGTAATTAATAAAGAGGGTTCTCTGTCAACAAATATCTTTGCTTTAATTAATACATTATCAGTAATTGAAAAAGGTTCAAGATATTTCTTCGAACCAATTGAGGGTTCACTTCCATCTAAGGTATATCTTACTTCATATCCAGGCTCCGATTCAATTGAGATCATAAACACCCCATTTTCAGAATCGTACTCACTTAATATTGATGCCGTTTCGGTAATAATTTTCCAATTATCGGTTCTAAATGTGGATGCAGGCAATCCTACTTCATTAAACAAATTTGGTTCATCTCCATTATTAAAGGCATACCGGACAGCTACAGGGCTTTTTACATTTTCGGATGAAACAACTATTGTGTTCTTTTCAATTCTTGCATTAGCCGGATAAAATTTCCTGTCTTCACCTGAAATTGTAAAATGTGTTAACTTATCTCCATTACACATTAAACCACTTCCGGTATGATCAAAATTCAACCTGATTTTCTTGCCTTCTTTTTTAAAAGATTTATAAAGGGGGCCGCTATAAACCAAATCTTTTTTTCCATAAGTTTTTGCCAGTGCACATAATGATAATCTTTTCCCAACATCCTCTTTATTAACAGGATGAATATCATCCGGATTACCAATATCCATTGTTACGGCCATACCGGTATTTGGTATTTCCAGTGCTTTTCGTTGTTCATCCCGTAAGGCTGCACCAATAATATCTTGTTGATAATCAAATGGGGCAAGTTGAACAAAATAAAAAGGAAAGTCACCTTGTTTCCATTCATTCCTCCAGTTTGTGATCATTGTTCTTTTCAGATTTTTATACATAAAATGCTCGCCTGTATTTGATTCGCCCTGATACCAGATTGCTCCTTTAATACTAAATGGTATTAAGGGTTTAAGCATTGCATTATATAATCCTGATGGGGATTGATGATTCCGCGGGTTGATTCCCGGTGCTATTTTAGCAATATTTTCTTTATATTTTTCAATGTAATATCTTCCTTCGGGAGTAGATTGTAAGATGTTGTAATTGACCCATGCCTGTGCTGTGGAACCACCCCAGCTTACATGAATTAATCCAACCGGAATATTTAATTCAGTATGCAAAACCTTACCAAAATAATAGGCCACCGCACTAAAAGTTTTAGCACTTTCCGGATTACACTCCACCCAATTTCCATAACAATCCTTGCTGGGCTCATCTGCATTATCGCGGGCAACATAAAATAAACGAATATCGGGAAAATCAGAATTTTCAATTTCATTTTCTGCATTTTCAGTTTGTTCTAATGCCCATTGCATATTTGATTGCCCGGAACAAATCCATACTTCTCCGATCATTACATTATGAATAGTATCTTCGTTAATTGTAACAAAATAAGGTCCACCTGCTTCCGGGGTTTGTAAATTAAGCATCCATTTTCCGTCTTTATTTGTTGCCGATTCAGAAGGTAAATCATTCCAACTTCCTATAGCAACCACAACTTCACCAGGTTGACCCCAACCCCAAACAGGTGCATTAAAATTTTGTTGAAACACCATATTATCACTAAAAATTGAAGGCAATGTAACTTGTGCTGTAATAGTACATACAGGCCAAAATGTCAACAAAATGATAATTATACTAAGTGTGTTTTTTACTTTTTTCATCAGTTTTTATTTTTTTATTTGGTTTGTATTTATTTGTTTATGATTTCGGAAAAATAAAAAATTAGAAATTGGGACTACTTCCTATTTTCCAATTTCCAATTTCAAGTTTCATATTAAAATCATGCTCCTGTATGTTCCCGAATTCTCGATTCCATGGATGTTTCATATATCTATTATTAATTAATTTCAATTTCATAATCACTTATCGCCGGAGAATATTTACAACCATAAATCTTCCCGGGAATTCCTTTCTCTTTAGGAGAAGCACAATACCACTCAGACTGAATTCCTTTGATAATGAGTCTATTGTTTTTAATTGTAACAAAGGCATACAGAGGGTCTTTGTAAACAGCAACATTATTGAGATGTTTAAATCTAGAAGTAGTAATGCTGTCATAACAATTAGAATCAGTATAACCGTTTCCCATCCATTGATAGCCAACACTATTAATTTCAAAATAGTGAATTCCATTTATCTCCCTATGAAAATCAATATGATCATGCCCATTAAAACAAGCGATCACTTTTTGAAAACCTGCATTTTTATTTTCCTGTTCAAGGATTTCCTGAATTTCTATACGGTTCTTAACCCCCCACAAAACATTGATCAGGCTTTGGTGGGAAAAAATTATTGTGAGTTTATCTGTTTTTTCCAAATCTTTTTTTAACCATTTAATTTGTTCAGGATTGATATATGCCCTTTGCTCATCAGAAACATAAAAATTAGCGTTAGCGTAATCAATGTATTTGCCATCCTGATACAAATAATTGGCATCTAAAACAATGAAATGAAAATTGTCTTTATCGAAAGAATAATAATTTGAGGGCATATCCCAAAATTCAATAATTTCTTTTTTTATGTTAAAATCTACGTCATGATTTCCAAGAACATGATATTTTAACCCGGGATATTCGTTCCATATCTCAAAAATGGATTTTTCATTTTCACGTGGACGGCAAAAATCACCGAGTTGTATAATAAAATCCACATTTTCGATTTGGGCTTCATTAATGAACTTTGCCAGTCTTTGTCCGGCATCAGGCAACATATCAGCGTGCACATCGGTAACGATCCCAAATGAAATTTCCCGAAGAAGCGAACCGGTTTCATTTTGTCCATAAATGTTTATAGAAATTATGTTAAACAAAAATACAAACGCTGTTAAAGCGAATAATTTTCTCATAATAAATTCTATAATTTTAAATACAATATTCACATTTTTAGCTGATTTCACAACATAAATTTTATATATTACTAAACAATTATTCTCTATTTAATAACAAAACTTTTATGAATAGTTTTATTTTTATGATTAATAAACCTAACGAAATATACTCCTTTAGAAAAATTACTGATATTAATTATTTCCGGTTTTGATTCCATAACAAAGTTTTGTGAATACACCTCACAACCTGATGAGTTTTGGATTAATAGTTTGCTTCCATGAAATTCCCTGTCATTAATTTCAATATTGATTTTATTATCTGCGGGATTTGGATAAATTTTAACAGAATTATTTTCATTATCAATACTTTCAACACCAACCGGGCCTACATGAATATAAGTTTCTTTCAAAAGTGAATCTTCACCGTGAATATTCCCGGCAAGAAGTTTAACATTAAAATCACCAATTTGATTATATGTCACAAAAGGATTTTGCTCCTCGCTGGTTTCAGGTATGCCCCCATCGAAATTCCAGAACCAGCTTTCAGGGTTAAATTGTGAGTGATCAATAAATTGCACCTGGGCACCTATTATTATTTCAGTATTATCGGCTCCAAAATTTACGCAAGGTGGAATAGTATTATTATAAAGATTCAAGGCATCTTCCTGCGAAATGGCCCTTTCCCATATAATAACATCCGATATTCGGCCGTCATGCCCGAAAAATTCGTCATCATCTTTATATGCGCCAATCTGAAACCAACCGGTAGGAGGGTAGGCTATCTCTCCAGTCATTTCTGATGATGCATTTAATTCTCCATTCACATATATTTTTTGATTTGTCCCATCGAACGTACCTGTTACATGGTACCATTCTCCTAAATTGAGAGGATTAACAGTTTCCAGGTAGTTTAAGGTAGCTCCTGTCGAAACTGCAAATGAGAAATGATCATACCTGGTTCCAAGTATCCATCCTTTTTCATAACTCCCATTATCCTGAACAAGGCCCACAAAACCACCCCAGGTATCTGTTGAATTTGCTTTTACCCAACAAGAAACAGAAATGGCTTCTGTGGGTAATTCAAGGCTGGCTGTACTACCCGAAGATATAGTTATCATTCCGCTATTATTGAAATCAGCAACTTCACCCAATTCCGGGTCTGTAACAAATGTGACTCCTGCATTTGGTGTTCCGTTCAGCCCGCTACCTAAAAACTCATTTGCATCTCCGGCAAGTTTATATCGCAAAACAGGACATTTAGGTGGAAGTGGTTTTCCATTTAAAACATAAAAAGAAACCGGATCGGACCAGTCGGACCAATGCAAAGATTGATCTCTGTAACGTAAACGAATAAACTTCAATCCTGAAAATAAATCTGTAGAATCAATTGTAAATTGTGTAATATCTATTCCTTCATTTTGGTCGATGGGTATATAATCGGGTGAACCGGAACTAAGAAAAATATTCTCATAATCTGTTTTAAAAGAAAGCTCAGGATCATCGAAATTCATTGTGTTGCCGGCAAGCTGAAATTCAACACTGTTAAAGGGCTCCTGTCCTGAATATGTGCTCCCCACGAAAGTATATGGCAGCAACAAAGTATCAGGAACAGTATTAACAATCGAAGGTCTATCAGGAGCGGGGGCGTCAAGTTTCATATAGTATTCATCTATCAGCAAATCTTCAGAAAAACCGGGAGTCAGATTAGTACCATTCGAATAGGTTTCAACATACATCTCCCTGTTATCAAGATCGATATCTACAATTTGATAAATTTGTCTTTCAATAGTTTTTTGAATATCCTGATAATCAATATCAGAACTCTGTCCCCAGTATTGATCCCATGATGCCCCACCGTTAATTATTACATGACAAGGATGATTCCTTATTGAGCCCCTTGCATATAAATGTGCATGCCCTGTAATGTGCATAACATATTTATCTGTTTCAGCCAACCTTGGCCCATAACCATCTCTTACCGGCCCAATACCGTCAGAAGGGTATTGTTCATTATAAAAACAATGGTGATTCACGGCAAAAACCCATTCCACAGTTGGATCGATATCCACTGCCGCAATAATGTCTTCAATCCACTGATACTGGTTAGAGTCAGCCCAACGGTTGCTGTTAATCATTACAAACAGAATGTTGGCAACCTGAAAAGCATAATATTCCTCGCCATGTATTCCTGTAATTCCCTGGTATGAAATATCTTCATACACATAATGCCCAAAATAATTAATAAGATCAGGGTCACTGTAATATTCGTGATTGCCCGGAACGGTCATAATGGGTATATTGGTCATCAAAGGCCTTGATTGCCCAAAATGCAATTCCTCATATTGATCCAAGGTACCAATATCAACCTGATCGCCATCACAAACCATTAAACTGAGGTGGTCTTCAATAAGGGTATCAGAAGATGAAGAAGCATATTTTTCAATAACTTTATCTTTACAGGCTTGAACTAATCTTTCATAGCGGTCATCAGCCATCACCTGGTGGTCGCCTATAATTGCAAAGCGGTAATGGCCGGTATCGGTGCCTTCAGCAGGTTGTGTCCTGAAGCGATGAATCTCAGATACCTGTGTGCCGGATAAAGAGCGATAATAATAACGGGTATCGGGAGTTAGATTGGATAATTTAGCAGTATGCCATTTATAAGTGCCGGATAAGCTTTCGAAGCTGCCATTCGCAATCAGGTTCAAATTATCAGGTGTTAAACCATATTCTACTTTGGATTCGATTTCGGTAGTTGTTTTCCAGCTAATCCAAATAGATGTACTTGTAGGTGAAGACAAATAGGGTTCGATTTGTGCAATTGTGTAGTTCATAGCGAGATGAAATACAGCAATAATTAACAGTAAAATTTTTATTTTCATACCTTTTTATTTAAGTTAACATATTAGATAATTTCAAAAATTTTCATTTCTGATGTGATTACTTATATCGTTATATTATATATATATTTATGTTATATTCATTATTCAATAATTATTTCATCTACGAAAATCCATGCATTTTCACCGGCGGCCTGGTGACCTTCAGGACACTCTCCAATATTTTTAACAATGATTTTTAAATATCGTGTTGATAAATTTTCAAATTCATTTTTTAATTCAAAAATATCCGAATTCTTTGTCTGTACTGTGACTTGCTGTCCAATAGTTTCATGTTCGAAGAATGATTTCCCATCGGTAGAAATAAAAAATTGTACATTCTCAGGTAAAAATATCCAGGAACGTTCATTTTTCAAGCAATTCACAATGATATTTTGAATGTTTGTTTCATTTTTGAATTCTACAATTAGCTCCAAATTATCTCCTTGAAAACCAAGCCATTTCCCATCAGTGAAATTAGAAGAACCCATTTCGCCATCAACCAGACTGAACTCACCTTTAGCGCAGTACTTTTTTGCAGGCTGTGAAGTAAGTTTCAATTGTTTGAAATCCTTTATTTTAAAAAGATTTAACACAGAATAGAAAGTGCTTTCATATTTATCTTTTACTGCAATTGCTTTAATTTTTACGGATTCAGAAAAATGAAGTGGTTTTTTATAGAGTTTTGATTTTAAATCCGGTCTTGAACCATCAGTTGTGTAGTAGATTTTAGCACCTTTTAAATTCGATTCGATAGAAATTTCAATATTATCGGTAAAAGCAGCATTCCTGATAATTTCACCTTTGCTATTTTTAATTTGAGGTGCTTTCAATACCGGTATTTTGCTTACTTCTTTAATATTATACTGTGATAAACCAATTTTGGAATTATTGTTTTCTATTGTAAATGATCTTGTTTCTCCTTCATTAATTACTATTCCTGAACTAAAAGTTTTTGAACCAAAGCCATTCAGAATAAAATTTTTAAGTTCTAATTCCCTCCGTAATACTTTCAAATAAACATTTTTATTATTTCCATTGGCAGTGATTTTAACAGTTCCGTAACTATAACCATTAGCCCAAAAGAAATTTCCGTCACCAGCGTTAAAACTTATTGAATGATCAACATTTGAAAAATGGAAACCTGTTATGGCAAGTACTTCTGCCCATGCAGCCATTGCCCTTGCGTAGTGATTTCCGCATTCGGCTTCATTGAAAGGACTGCGTTTACGGCCATCGTATCTGTCCCGAACGTTTTTAATGCACAATAGGCCATCCTTTGTAAGACCTTCATAAAGCATCCCAACCGCAGCAGTATATTCAAAACCGGTCATTACTTCCGAGAAATAGGGGAAAGGTTTTTCTGGACGGTCGTAAGGGAAACTTGCCATTAATAAAGCAGATTCATTCCCCAATACATATGAGCGCATATTATTGAAATGATCGTGAACAGAAGGTTTATAATTATATTTCATAATGCTGTTCAAAGAGGTTTTTACATTTTCCGGATTCACCAGGTATCCCAGACCACAGATATGTGCCATATATTGTCCAACCATTTGATCAACCAAACATCCATTGGCAAGTTGAAAGTCAGGATTTGTTAGATCGATGGCACCCATTCCGGCCCGCAGGTTTTCAGCAATATCCGAAGCCTTTACCGGTGGACGCAGCTCATGAAAATAATACTCACCATTAAACAAATTAGCATCTGTCCACCTGCTTCCGTTCATAAATAATGACCGGCAGGTTTTTGAAAACTTCTTATCATTTAGATGTAAAGCCATTTCTTCGGCAGCCCGTAGAGCACCCAGGTACCAAAGTTGCATTTGTGGATTGGGGCCGTAATATTCCACATCCATTGTATTGTGCTGACAGCCTTCCATTACTCCATCTGCATCGGCATCCCAGCCTTTATCGATCCAGGCAAAAGCAAGTGCCCTTTTTATGTTTGGCCAAAGCGCTTCCAGAAATTCATCATCTCCTGACAATTGCCAGTCGCGGTAAATTTTCATGATAGTTCCCATTTGGCCATCGGCAGCAGCCAACTTATATGTCTTTGCATATTCTAAGGGTAGGTTTACACGGAAGCTCATTACGCCATTATCAGCAGTAGCATATGCAAATTCAACCTTACGCATTGTTTTTGCAAGCTCACCAAATAGAAATGGAGTCGTTTGCTCGTAATTCCAGACATGGGTACAGGAACCCATACAGGAACCCACCTTATCCATTACTCCTTCCCAACCGTAAAAATTACCATCTGCAGTTCTGAAACAGGTTTGTGAACGCAGTGTGCTTGCATTAAACAAAGCTGATTCTTTGACAACTTCAGGCAAATCACTTTCGCAAAAAGCCGATACAAATTCAATAGTTTTGTTTTCTAAAACAGGTAATTCCGGAGCGATTTTTTCAATCACATCCCAGGCATCCGTATATTGAGTAGTATAATAATTCATCAACATGGAAGAGGCCCATGCCATACGATTAGGGAAATGCCAGGTAAGAAAAAATGTAATTTCTTTTGTTTCGTGAGGTAATAATTCAGTTTGCGCAGCCAAAGAGGCTTGAGGTGTATTTGACTTCGGCCACTCCTTTTCAGTTAAAATGCCATCTCCACTAAAATCATCCCAAAAGTTCAATAAGCCGTTTCCCCATCCGCCTTGAATGGTGTTTGTACGATAGGATATTCCGGATTTAGCATCTGTCGTTAAAGCTATAGTTCCCCATTGTTCAGTATTTTTATCAACACCTTCTGAAAACATATAAATTCCCTGGACTGTGTTTCCTTTTTTGAAAATATTCTTATTGGCATTGGATCCGGTTGGAATGAAATCTCCTTTCCAATCATTATATCCTGCTGAGCCATCTGTTCCGATAAAATTCTCCATTACACCACAAATCGATGTAGTAACTATTTTATCAGTTTTATTTGTAACTAAATAGTGTAATACAGCAATGGGAATACTGCTTGCATTTACATCTCCGGGAATTAGCGGATTAAAAGTTTGTAAAGTGACGTTCACAGGCATATCATCATCAGACAGGTTTACTTGTCCGAACGGATAGGCAGCATCAAAACTGCATTCACGGAATCGTGGTAATCCGTGATTTGCCGGGCCCCGGCCTTCCATGCTTTCACAATTTGTAAGTTCTATTGGCCCCATCAAGGCTCGTGTTTGCGGTTTTTCATTTTCAGTTTTTGTATAAATTGCAAAAAACGGAGCTCTGTTTCCTCCCGGGCCAGCCAGAAAACCTTTTGCCGGACGGTTCATAATTTCCCAATCACGCAGATCTCCGGAGCCACCAATTGAAACAGTTCCTGTTCCAATTCCTCCAATCGGAAGTGCTATTTTTGCAAGGTGATCCTGGTCGTAATGTTTTAATACCGGCCAATCATTTTGGCCATAAGAGAATAGGCTCACAAAACCTGATATTACAAGGATAATTAGTTTTTTCATTTTCTTAGTTTTTCAATATTTATTTCATATCTAAGTAGATGAGGCCAGTTTGAATCATCACCATAACACATAGAGATTCCCCAATCAATTCCTCCTGTTTTTTCTGAGGAATCCATAAAATTCCCAATCCTGAATGCACCCGGGGCTTTAGGGTAATCATCGCCAAATACCCCGACATTTTCAAAGCTTAATCCATCCTTAGCAAATTGAAGGGTTTTTCCATCGGGCCCATGGTCTGACAGAATTGTCATCACACCCTTTTTATAAGGCCAGACCATCACCTCATGTCCACTTGAGATTACAGGATTGTTTTCGTATTTTATGAATGGCCCTTCAGGTTTATCAGCAAAGGCTACTCCCATTTTTGTATGAGCAGGCCCTTGTGATCCATAAGTTCTACTCCTCCCTTTATAATAAAGCCAATATTTGTTATCTATAAATAATAAACACGCATCATCAACCCGGTAACTATCGAAGGCATCAGGCTGATTACTAATTTCAATGACAGGATTTTTAGTGATCCTTTTAAAAGGGCCGTTTGGGGTAAGGGAGACAGCAACACCAATTGCTGTTATATCAGTTTTTGAATTATTTTCAAACTTTCCATCCACATTTCCTTGTGTAGGTTTAACTCCGGTGTAATAGAGAAAACACTTCCCTATTGCCATTAAAATATTGGGAGTAAAAACGCTGTACTCATCCCAACTTCCACTTTCTCCACGAGGTAGAGCTTCCCCTTTTTCTTCCCAAGCTAAACCATCCTTAGAAACCGCATACCAAATAGTGGCATCGTAACCGCTGAATCCTTTTGTTGATTTTGTGTACCAAACGTAATAATTCCCTTCGAATTTAATTACATCGCTTGGATCCCGGCGTGTAATACCTTTTTCAGAAAGTAAGCCAGGTATATTTGTAAATGAATAAGATACATGATATGTATCCTTTGCTAAGTCCTGAGAAATAGCGATTGATGTAGTTACCAGAATAAATGTCAACAAATTAAAAATTCTCATTTTCTCATTTAATAATTATCTAAAATCTATTTCCCCAAAAAACTCCGGTTGATGAAAATCAGGATTTTCTGTCTGGACATGATTCCATGCTAAAAAATGTGGTTTTGTAAGTTCATCGCCACATTTGTAAAAGTTTGCATGACAGGTTTTTCCTTTCAAGGTTTTTAAATCATGTTTATAAAAGGCAGTTAAAGGAATAGCAATAGTCATCTCCCATTCAAAATCACCTTTCTTTTCTTCAAATGTTTGATTTCCAAGTGAGGAAAGTGTTCGTATGGATTTTATTACTTTTACTTCTGCTTCTTCTCTGTTATCACCAGGTTCTCCATAGGCCAGGTAACAATTGCCAATGCAATTAAATTCAAAATTATAATAGGTGTCATCGTTATCCAATGAGATAAAAAATTCAAAGCAACTGTCGCGATAAACAGGATCGTTTGCCTGATTATATTTGGCTCTGATATAATTCTCATTTACATTTACTTTTAAGAGAATCTCATCATCAGTATATACAATTTTAAACTTTACTTCCGGTTTGTAAGGGTAATTTTGCCATGGCACGATTCCAATTAAATTAGATGCCTGAATACCATCCAATAATTTCGATAAATTCTTCAAATCTACATTATTGCTATCAGTGTAAATCTGATTAGTTATTATTTTCTTTTTTTTAATTTTCACTACTTCCTGGTTTTGGTTAATAATATCTATTGGCCATTCGATGATTTTTCCCGTGGTTTTATCTGTTGGCATTTGGGCATCAACTGATTTCAGATAATCTGTTAGTTTTCCTGCCAGTTCTTTTAATTTGTTTTGTTGAGTTTTTTCCAGATTATTGGTTTCACCGATATCCTCTGCAATATTAAAGAGTTCAAAACTACGATCGGAATGATAGTAAATCAATTTCCAGTCACCAAGACGAATTGTACTCGAAGCTCCAATTCCCGGGCCGGTTGGACCCCAGTTGTTGGGATAATGCCAGAACAAAGCTCTGTTATCTGCTGTAGTTCCCTGTTGCTTTAGCATAGGTAGAAAACTTTTACCATCGACATGTTGCACAGTTTTGTAGTCGTCAATTCCGGCCATTTGCAGAATGGTAGGAAAAAAATCTTCAATTATCAAATATTCATTGCATTGGCTGTTTGGTTTAACTTCGCCGGGCCACTTAACTATCATTGGTTCACGTATTCCTCCTTCATGTGCAGAACCCTTTCCACTTGAAAGAGGTTTGTTATGAGTGTGAGCTTCTCCGCCACGTGCAACAGCACTCAATCCTCCATTATCCGACATAAACATCACAATTGTATTGTTGGCAATTCCTTTTTCTTCAAGATAATTCATCAAATCACCCAGGCTTTTATCCACAGATTCAACCATAGAGGCATAACGAGCTTCGGGTTCCGACAAGCCCCGGTCTTTATATTTCTGATAAAAGCGATCATCCGGTTCCAGCGGAGTGTGTACCCCATAATGAGCCATATACAAATAAAAAGGTTTGTTAAGGGAAAGAGAACTATCCATTGCCAGAATAGCTTCCCTTGTTAAAGCCTCAGTAAGGTTAATGTTCTTTCCATGGTATTTTTCAAGTCCGGGAACATCCCAGGTATTTCCACCACCACGCCATTTTGAACTAAAATTATTTATTCCATGGTAACTTCCCGGAGCTCCGGCTGCATGCCCGGCAATGTTTAAATCAAAACCTAAATTCAACGGATTTTCACCAGGTGTGCTGATAGATCCAAAATGAGCTTTGCCACAATGAATGGTAAAATAGTAATTGTCTTTCAAAATCTGAGGCAGGGGAGTAACATAAATAGATCGTTCGATTGAATCGACGGCTTGTACTCCATTTAGGTTCCATTTTGGGATACTTAAATTTTCAGGTTCGCGGACACTGTTTTTTCCTCTCCTTAATGTCCAATTTGTAACACGGTGCCGGGCTGCATTCATGCCTGAAAGTAAGCTGACACGGGTTGGGGAACAAACCGCACAAGCATAGGCCTGGGTAAATTTCATTCCCTGATCTGCAAGCCGTTCCATATTTGGAGTATGAAATTTCCTGTTATTTGGTGTTGTATCCATCCAGAAGGGTTCAGAAGTATCCTGCCATCCCAAATCATCAACAAGGAAAAGGATGATGTTGGGTTTTTGTGCATTTTGCGACTTCCGTTCGGTTTTACAGGAAGATAAAACAAGCAATATAAGGACTGTGAGTAATAATTTAATGTTATTCATATTAATGTATTTTTATCCAGATCTGGCTTTTTGCAGGAATTTCTACTTCAATAAAAGCTTCTCCTTTAGGATTTATGTTTACTTCTTCAAATTTTCCATTTATATAAGATAAAACGGCAGAATTTTTTAGTCCTGTATAGTAAAGATTTACTTTGATTTTCCTTTTAATTCTTTCTGATAATGGATTATAAACAATCAACATTCCTTTGGTCTCTCCGAAAGGATCAACATGTAAAATAGCATCATAATCACGGCCATCGGGGCGTCGAATGTGGATAATGTCACCATCAAGAATTTGTCGGTTGGCTTTATAAAAATCCACCCACTTTTTCACAAGGGCTTTTGTTTCAAGAGCATCATATAACTGAGGGCCACGATAGCAAGCCTGAACACCTGCACCAAATAAATTTGCAAGTCTTTGCTCATAATGAGGAAGATGATCCTTTAATGGTTCAATTGTAGCTTTCTTTCCACCTCCATGATATTCTACAAGAGGCACAAACATCCAACCCATTGAAGGTGTTTTTGTCCAGGTTCCGTCATAAATATTCTGCCGCTCAATAATTTCTTGTTGATCTCTGGGTAATGACCAGTTTGTTTCGCGATAACCCATTCCGGTTTTGTTGCTTCCGCTTAAAAAATAATAATCGGGAACATTCAGGTAAATTCCTTTACTTCTACACCATTTATAAAAATCTGTAATCCGCTTATACTGCTTCCATTGGGAATCATCCAATCCATTGTGTCCTGGATGGTCATGTGAGATACAAATATCTCCCGGATATGAACCATCATGCTCAAGGTTATCAAGGCCTGTTTTCTCATACAAACGGTAAAGTTTTTTGAAGTATTCATTTCCCCATTCACTTTCAATACATGGTGAATTTCCAAAACGCGGAGTTTTCCCTTCAGGCATTACCACGTCATTTACTCCTCCTACCCGACGACTGGCAAGCAAAGAATATCCGCCTAATGTAACACTTTTTGTGTGGGCATAATCTACCAGATTTTTTATGCGTAAAATGTTTTCATCACTTTCATCTTCTGCGTTAAAACCACTTCCAAATGTCATAATCACCTTTTCAAAGCCAATTTCAGCACATTGATCAATCGCCAATTTAACCGCTTCATCTGAAGCACTACGTACATGCATTAAAATAGGATTTTCAGTAACCCAAGGTGCTATCGTCCGCATCATGCGGCGGCTTTCCAAACCTTTACGTTCACGATCCCAACTGTCGTGGAATAATTCCCATGTACGAAAAGAAGAAAATCTTTTACCGGAGGGGACTTCCTTTGCTGGGCCGTATTTTGGATAAGTTTCTAAAAGACAAGGCGTTTGCCTTTTATAATTCACCTGTGTTTTGTATAAGGGATCCATATTCCATGCTACACTGGATTTTAAAATAGTTTCGCTGCTCATACCTCCGAAATTGTAATCGGTTTCTATGGTAATATTTGGATGTGTCCAATGCTCTCGGATGTCAACAGTACTTTCAGGTTCGGTAGCTGCAAGTATCTCACTTTTAAATGTGTTGATAATTATTTCTTTAGAGGAGTTATTATCAATAGTAATCCATTTACAAAAAACGGGCATGTTGTCGTACAATTCATAATGCACTTTCACCTGAATATCTTTGAGCCATGAATATTGTGCTATATCCTCTGTTTTCACATCGGATAGCCTGGAACCCAATACTTTCAGGGATTCGACATGGCACCTGCCCTGTTCGCCTTTATCACCATGATCGCTAGATCCACCGGACCAATCCATTTTCCCCAAACGAATAAACTGTACTTTTTCCGTGTTTTGTAAATGGGTACTTCCGGAGGCATGCCATTTTTTTTCATCATATGAAAAGGAACTTATCAATTTGTCATTTTTAATCTCAAATCTTAGCCAAACTGCCTTTCCAGGTTTCATTCCGTCGCTTAAGATTTCTTTTTCGCCATCGTAAAAACCAAATTTATTTTCTTTAGTGCGAAGGTTTATTTTTACAACCCTGTCGTTCAACACCAAGCCCAGCCCAGGACCCCAGCTCACACTGTTATCTGTTCCCGGATTAATTTTTGTATAAAATACAATGGCCCCATCAGGAGCTTTCAAATCAGCAAATACTGCTGTGTTGGCCAAAGCCATAATTTCCGCCATTTTCCCTTCATTCATAAAAGAATTGCGATTATCAGCATTCGATTCATAGGTTTTGTACTGATCGTTGAATTGTTCAAAATTTTCCTCCAGAATCAGGTTACGGTTATTCTCATCCATTTCATTGAACAACATAAACCTGATGGCTTCCTCATCTAATTGATATGTAAAAATCAATTCTTTCCCTGGTGGCGGCCAGGGCAGATCTACCGGCATCCATTCCAAACGTTTCTTCCAGGGGAAGCGTACTTTTGTATCTTCAATTTTAAAATCCTGTAATTTGAAAGAAGCCGGATCGGCAGTCATATTTTTAAGCCATTCAGGTAACAAATAATTGTGAATGGGCTGCCCTGTAAGCCCACCTACGTTAAATTTCAAACCATCTATTTCAATCTCTGCTTCCGGACGTACCGAACGTAAAAATGATTCATTAGTAGAAAGTAAATCCAGGCCAACTGTTGCGCCGTTAGGAATAATGGTAAAAGTACGGCTTACCAAGCCATTTGATAAAACAATTTTTCCATCATTGGCTTCATAAAGTTTTGCTTTCGCATTCGGGTTATCTATTAACCAATCTTTTTGAATTGCAACCTTCGATTTTTTATAATGAGGTAAGTTTTGAGATTTTAACAACAAACCAGACAATAAAATAAGTGTACACAGGAGAATAGTTTTCAATTTCATTTTATTAAGAAATAATTTTTTATTCCGATATTAATTCTGTTTAAGGCTAACTTCTTTCAATTCAACTCCAAAAATTTTCTTTGCTATTTCATTTAATTTTTCCTGACTACCTTCAAAATGATAGGTTCTATGAATATGCTTCAGACTTTCGTTTTTCTTTAGTTCTTTAGCCGAAGAGGATGTTTCCAGTTCATAAAATGGTCCTAACAAATCACCATTATCCATTGGGCCATCGTTATAAGAATTAATTACATCACCGCCATAGGGTTCTTCCTGAAGTTCCCATAATGAATTCACATAACACGAATCCGATTCAAAAGTATATTCGATAATTGTAAGCACTTCGTTTTCCATATCATAACTACCTAAAAAAGGTAATGCATTTTGAGGTGGCAAACCAATTTTGCTTCTATACTTACCATCGCCTTTAAACAGAACTACTTTATCGTTGCTTTGCAGTCTGTCAGGGCCAATTTTCCCAAAGTAATTGCTATTTACTTCCAATTCACCTTTGTAAGGCATGAATACGGTAGTATTGTCGGATGGATTAAACATTCCCAAAATCCAAATTGAAAGAAGTCCCTGGTTTTTTGTCCATGCACTATCCCCTATATTTTTAATCACATTATCCGATTGAAAAGCAACAAACGATATATTATTTCCCAAATTTATATCCAGATTTTTTTCAATATCGGCTTTGTTTAGAATAGATATTTTTCTATCCACTTCAATATCGAATGTAAAGTTGTTGTAATTAGTCAATTGAATTTTTTTATAAAATACTGCACACGTATCATTATTCTCAATTAACACAAAAGGTTCCGAATCTATTTCTTTAGGAGTGAACCAATTATCTAAAATAAATTCACTTCCGGGTTTAAAGAATATTGAATATTGCCCGGCTTCAGGCCCGAGCCAAAATCTATCCTCACCCCCAAAAACATTAATATGATCATTAAACTTAGCAGATGAAATTAATTCATAATTTATCCATCCATAACTTTTTCCTTTCATACCATTAGCAGTGCTGGTCATTACACGTCCCTGGTAATCACCAACTATCGCAATCTGACATTTTCCATCATTACTCATTAGTAATATGGTTTTTTTGTGATTTTTCAAGAATTCGACATCATAGCCAAATGTTCCGATCTGATTCATATTTGAACAAGCTTTAATTATTATTAATAATGATATGGCGAAAGCAATACCTAAAATAATTTGTAATTTTTTCATGATTAACATTTTACTCAATAATTATTTCATCTACAAACATCCATGCTTTTCTACCGGCGCCTTTGTGCCATTCGGGACAAAGGCCAATATTTTTGGCTATTATTTTAAGAAATTTACAATCGCTTGTAATTTGAGTTTCAAATTGAGTGACTGATAATGGCCTTTCAGTCAGATAATTTTTTTCACTAAAGATTGAAGTGTATTTAACGCCATCAACTGAAATTAAAAATTCCACTTCTTCAGGAAGGAAAATCCATGAATTCTGATCAGACAGGAAGTCAACTTTCATGGTTTTTTCATTAACGATTCCTTCCAAATCAATTATTGCTACCATGTCGTTACCTTCAAACCCCATCCAATTACCATCATTAAAGCTTTTTGAACCCAGTATTCCATCAGTAAGGCAAACGGGATCGTTGTTATATTTCTGACTTGGTTCGGCAATCAGTTCCACTTTTTTATTTAACCCAAAATGTTCGACAGGCAAAGAATTCATAATGATTAACTGTTCATTTGAGGGCAGTTGAGGAAATGAATTATGTGGTTCGGTTTGATACCAGAATACCACAGAAGCCATATCATCTTCTAACGGAAGATAAGCACTGTTTGATTTCCAGCCTAATCCCTGAATAGTGACTTTCAAATCTTTTTTAAACCGGATAGGATCTGTAACATGCCAACGGTATTCGCCAAATCGTCCCTGTCCGGTTCTGTTTGCAGGATCAATCACATGATAAAAACCGGCATAAGGAGTACTGTAATTTGTATATTGATCATTTCCCTGCATGTCTGTTCTCATTTCATAACAATATGAGCCACAGAAATAATCTTCTTCACCTGTTCCGCAAATAGTTGGAAAATCTTTGTCACCGTCAATAAAGAATTTCACTTCCCCTTCACCCCACCATCCGGGGCTGTTTGCGCCATGTGCAAGATAAGTGCCAACGTATTGTCCCTGTCCTTTAACATTATCCAACATAACAAAGTCTTCCTTTTCCGGCATTGGATTTACACGACGGAACTGTGCATGAAAATAGGCTGCATCATCGGGAACTTCAGTTAATGTGTAGTCAATCTGGTAAAATAGAATAATATTTTTCTTACTCAGGTTTTCCATTGTGATTTTACATTTTTTCCGAAAAGGCATTTGCCAGTAACAGTTGAAACCATTTAACGGATTTACACAAACAGGTAAGGAACAAATATCCGGCTCGTTTCCCATTTCCCAGGCTGAAGCAAAAAAATCACCAACCGGAACTTCAACTGATGGTTCTTTTTCCCCATCCCAGTAAAAACGAAAGATTGATAGACGGTAAATGCCGGTTGGGGTCATCCAGATATGCTGAATTGCACCTTCACCATCAATTTCGGCCATTATAAAAGTTTCACCTGGCTTGATAACAACATAGGGATTTACTTTCCAACCAAGACCTAATTCCCGTGCAGCATATTTCGCACTTCCATCTTCAAGTTTAGTCATTCCTCCCTTTCCCTTTTCACCGCTAAGGTTTTCGGGACTAATGGAACGTGACTGTGCATTGGACAAACGAGACAAATTACTCATATTCAAATTTAAACCATTAAAATTACCTGCCTCCTGTGTAAATAAATGAAGGCTGGCTACAGTGAAAATACTTAGGAAAAAAGTTTTTAATCTCATCATTTAATAATTTAATTATTATTTCATCTATTTTAATTTCTGCTTTAAATTCATTTCGTTTCTTCTAATATCATTAGCAGCATCAATCATTGCCATAAATCCATCAACCGGTACGTATTCGGCAATTGAATTACCGGAACCCAATCCCCAGCCCTTTGCTGTTGACCGATACCTGGTGCCATCTTTCACCACCTGTTTATAAACCTCATCATAGCTGTTAAGGCAAAGGGTATTTACATCAATACCTCCAAACAGTCCTATCCGATCTGAGTATAGTTCTATCCATTTATCAAATATAGCAATTTGATCTTCATTAGAATGTTTTGCATCAATTCCAGCATCAATCACGTCTTCCATAATACTAAAGATATTGCCACAACTATGTAGCAGGAATTTTTTACCATTCTCGTGAATCAGGTCAATTAGCTTTTTATATTGAGGTATAATATGTTTTCTGATCGTATCCGGTTCAATAAGTGTAGATGTTTTGAATCCCAAGTCGTCACCCATCCTGTAAAACACAAATATATCGTCGTATCGCCTGATCATTTCCGACCAAAGAGTAATGAATAACTCCCCGATTTTTTTGAATAAGTCTGTAAAAAGTTCCGGGTCAAGGTACTGCATTACACATAGGTATTCGTAACCAACAAGGTCTTCACTTGTTTCAAAAATTCCGTAGCCACAACCTCCATAGGCTTTCATTCCCGGTGGCATTACCTTTCTGATCGCTTCAAGATGTGGTGTATAAGTGTCCCAAAAAATCTTTGGTACTTCGTCAAAGGGGTATTTCTTAAAGTCATCACGGTTTTGAATAGGCCCTGGCCTACCACCTAAAATAGCACCATGATCGGGTAATATTTCACAAATGGCAGCTTCATAGGCAAAACCATCATAAGTCATATCTTTCCAAAACCCAATAAGTTCAGAATAATAAGCCTCTATATCCTTTTGAGAGTTTCCCTGAGGTACAAGTTCTTTGCCCAATGTTTTAGAAACAAAAGGAATGTCAATAATGTGTTCATATAAAGGAAGTCTCTTTGGTTTACGGTTATGTAATACATCAAGGAGGTTATTATAATCAGGTTGAAAATCAAACTTTTTCATATATTTATTATTTAAAAAGGTTAATTTTAAATTATTGCCTTAGTGTTTCTTTTTCCAGTTCTTCCAATGTTTTCCCTTTGGTTTCAACCAGGTATTTTTTAAAGAAGAAAAAGGAAGCTAATGTCATTACAGCATAAAATCCAAATATGTAACCTACGCCTTTTCCATTGGTGCTTTCACCATCAAAAAACCCAACAACCACCGGAAACAACAAAGTTGTAAGAAAACAAAAAACCCAGAGTGAAAATGAGCCTATTGCAGTAGCTCGTGCCCTGATATTATTTGGGAACATTTCGGAAAGTATAACCCAGATAACCGCTCCCTGTGAAAAGGAGAAGGATCCCACAAACAAAACGAGCATAACTAATAAAATGAAACCTTGTGTTCCTGAAATATAGAAGTATGAAAAAAGGCCTAAAAAAACTGTCATTAAAAGCGACCCGATCAACAACATATTCTTCCTGCCCAACTGATCGATCACCCTCATGGCAATCAGTGTAAATACCAGGTTGGTAGATCCAATAATTACAGTTTGTAGTATAGCGCTTTCACTGGAAAATCCGGCGGATAGAAAAATCTTGGCAGAGTAATACATCACTACATTTATACCGGTAAATTGATTTAACATTCCTATTATTATTCCAATAATTACTAACCGAAGGTATGGTTTTCGAAATAAATACTTAATGTGATCAATTACATTCTCATCAAGAGAGTCCGCAATTTCCTTTATGGTTTTATCGGGTTCGGCAGTTGGGTTTACGTTTGTAATTACCCTTGTTGCTTCTTCAATTTTACCGTTTTTAACCAACCATCGAGGGCTTCTGCCAACTGTATAAAGAGACAGAAAAAAGATTAACGCAGGAATTCCTTCAACAATGAACATCCAACGCCAATTATTTTCACCAATATTTATTAGCAGGTAATCGGAAAAGAATGCAACGAGAATACCAATTACAATTGCCAGTTGAAATGTTACTGTCAGCCGTCCGCGTATTTTTGCCGGGGCTATCTCAGAAATATACATAGGTGACAATACTGAAGCACCGCCAACTCCAAGTCCTCCAATAACTCTCATGGCAATAAAACTATTAATGTCGATGGCCAGCCCGGTACCAATTGCTGAAATCAGGATTAGAAAAGCCATTATCCTCAGCATATATCTTCTGCCGTATTTGTCGCCAAACCTGCCTATAGAAATAGCACCAACTACACAACCCAGCAGGGCAGAGCTTACAACCCAACCTTCCATAAAACTATCTGTCTCTAACTGTAAATATTCCCTGAAAAACTCAAGGGCACCATTTACAACAGCAGTATCAAATCCAAATAACAAGCCTCCTAAGGCAGCTACGATTGCATAAAGTATAAGTTTTCTATTCATATTTGTATACTTAGTTTTATTTAATAATTGTGTTCTAATTAATAATTATCTCATCCGCAAACAGCCAGGCTTTACCTCCTGCACCTTTGTGCCAGTTGGGGCATAAGCCGATATTTTTTGCAATTATTTTAATATATCGAACCTTCATTTCCAGAAATCCTGCTTTAAAGATTTGTTTTGCCGGCCCGGTTTCCATTAAAGGAATTTCATTTTGAATCGTTGTTGTTTTAGTAAATTCTTTGCCATCCACTGATATTTCAAATGACACAAATTCAGGATAAAAAATCCAGAAATCAGTAGCTTGTAAAAATCCAACTGATACACTGTTTACTTCAATAACAGAACTCAAATCAATAACCAACTCCAGATTATCACCTTCAAATCCTTGCCAGCAACCATCATGGTAATTATTACTTCCTTTAATTCCGTCAACCAGAGCCAGTTCCCCGGAGGCAGGATAATCTTCATTATAAGTGGTTATATAAACAGGTGCCTGGAACTTACTTTTTATAAATCGAGAATTACTCACAATACTTTCGTTATTATCCAAAATAGAAACAGCTTTAATTATAGTGCTTTCCTCAAGTGTTAATGGCTGAATATAAAGTAAAGAGGTTTTATCCGGTTTTGAACCATCAAGTGTATAATAAATGTGGGCATTTTTCGCAGCTGATATCTTTACCTCCTGCTTTTTATAAAAAACAGAATTTTGATCTTCAATAATCGGAGGAGCAACTTCCTCCTGCTGAAGCCAGGCCAGATTAAACCTGGCAATGGCCAGATTCTGACGTGAATCCTTTTTACCCGGTCCGGCACGTTCATAAACTAAAAATATCATTCCATCTTTTCCGACAGTAATACCCGAATAAGCTGATGGGCCCTCAAAAACCAATTTATTCAAAGGCCAGTTTTTTGCATCATCAAAAGAGGCTTTCACCGACATTCGCCTGCGTGAAGCACCATCCCAGCGTTTTGTAGCTTTTACAGCAGGATTGGAAAACAGAATAACATGGCCTTTTTCAGGGCTTTCAAAGCTTACTATCCCGGCATCGCAGGTTGGCTCAATAAGTTGGGGATCGTTACCGAACTCGGTGAAGGTAACACCTCCATCAGAACTAATAGCATGATTACGGATCCCATAATTATCAGCATGATTGCGACTGTTAACATATACCCGGCCATCCGACAATTCCACAACACAAGCTTCGCCAACTTGAGATTGTGTCAGGCCTCCGGCTTGCCAGGTCTTACCTTTGTCATCACTGAAAAGAACTCCGTTGAACATGTTATTCCAGTCCATCTTTTCTCCTGTGATAGTCCTGGCAGGAAGAATATAGTGTCCTTTATGCTTTCCATAGCGCAAAACAATTCCCGGATCATGTGGCCAATAGGGTAATTCAATGGATTTAATTTCAGACCAGCTTGCACCATCATCAAAACTTTCTACATAAAAATGTCCATCACCTAGTTTTTTCATTTCATCGGGATGGGCGATTTTCCAGGTTTCGCTAATACGTTCCCCTTCTGCTGTAAATCGCGGACTTTTGTGTCCGAATACCATTATTTTACCGCTTTCCGGATCAACGATAGCACTTGATTGACGAACAGTCCAATCATTTATAGCTGCAATAACTTTTGGGCTTTCCCATGTTTCCCCGTTATCTGTGCTTCTCGAAACTACTACCTCCTGAACATTTCCCCAGTCGTGGTTATCTCCGATGCGGGCAGTTGCAAAACATAAAACCGTTCCTTTTGGTGTGGCAACGATGTTTGGTATTGCGTATGCAGCCACACATGAATTAGATTCAAGAATTACTTTATCATCAAAAAAAGCTTTCTGTTGTGATTGTGGATGCTGACACGATTCGATCCCTAATGAAGTGATAAAAATAAGAATTAAAATAAATTTTATTTTTTTCATTTTTTGGTTTTTAGCTACAATACTATAATTTCATCTACAAATAACCATGCTTTTCCTCCGTCACCATTATGCCAATCGGGGCACTTTCCTATATTAGAGGCTTTAATTTTCAAATAATTTGCTTCTAAACTTTTTAAACCGGTTTTAAATTCTTTGATTAAGATTTTATCTCTGGTGTTCAAATCCAATTTATAATCCTCAGTATAAATGGTTTTAAAATTCTTGCCATCATTTGAAACTGCATACTCGACGCATTGGGGTGCAAAAATCCATGCTTTAGTGTTTTGCAGGTAAGAAGATGAAATGTAATTGATTTGAATGGATTTCCCAAAATCAATGATGGCTTCAAAGTTTTCTCCTTCGTAGCCCTGCCATTTTCCATCGTTATATGCCAATGAGCCCCGTAATCCGTCAACAAGAGAGTTCAGGCCTTTGGCAGGATATTTTTCTGAGAATTTATTTTTTCCTGAGATATTAAATTTTGCTTTTACAAATTCTGCAGTTTTTATAATTCCTTTTTCTCCATTACTACTGATAGAAACTGCCTTGAGTATTGTGGTTTCTTTAATAAAAATTGCTTCAGAATATTTTTGTGAATTTGTTTCAGGATCGCTTCCATCTGTAGTGAAATAAATGTTTGCATCTGTATCGTCTGAAGATAATTCAATTTTCAAATTATTGGTAAAAACCGCCGTTTCAGGAGAAATGAAAACTTCCGGCGGACGTTTGAATAATCCCATTTCAAGCAGTGTAGGATTTAACCTGCTTTGTTCAATGGTCAATCTGGCGGATTTTGTTTTAACAGTCGGAAAACGAAGTAGGCGCTTATATCCTACTGTTGTTCCGCTGGTGACATCAATCCAATTATTATCAATAAAACATTCCAGTGTAAAAGCCTCAATTCGCTGCCCCACTTGAATATTCTCTTTTAACATTAGCACATCAAATGATTGTTTCTCAAAAAATTCAATATTTAATACAGCCCTTGATTCTCCTCTTTTTGCTTCCCAATAAGTTTCCGGATCATTATCGGTGAGTGCATTTGCCGGATGTTTTTTTTGTTGGTTTAAAGATGTAATCTTAGCTTTTTCGATAAGATTATCATTAAAAGTAGCATCAAGAATACTTCGCCATTCTTTCAGGTTTTTTATGTCATTTTCATTAATTAATCCTCTTCGATCGGGAGGGATATTCAGAAGCAGGAGCGAATTACGACCAACCGAACTATAATAAATATCCAGTAGTTTCTCCGTAGATTTTACCAAAGCATCCTGTGATTGATGATAAAACCATCCAGGCCGGATAGAAACATCAACTTCCGAAGGATACCAGACAAGGCTTTTTGCTTTAGAGATTATTTCGCGGCTTCCAAGATCTTCGTTGGTCATATCCATGGGTTTAAAACCATCGTTTAAAACTTCCTGCTGAGAATTTTCTGTAATAGTTTCCTGATTGCGGCTACTACCCGGAATTACACTCCATTCTGTTTTACGGCCATAACCTGATTCGGTGCCCACCCAGCGTACATCGGGGCCGGCAACTGCAATCACTGCCTTTGGCTGTAGTTTCCGAATAAGTGCATAATAGGATTTCCAATCGTACTGCTGTTTTTTACCGTTTAGGCCCTCACCACAGGCACCATCAAACCAAACTTCATCAATAGTTCCGTAATTGGAAAGCAATTCAGTGAGTTGATTTAAAAAATATGTGTTATAAGCCGGAGTCCCATAAGTCTTTTCGTGTCTGTCCCAGGGCGAAAGATATACACCGAATTTCAAACCTGCTTCACGACAAGCATCCGAAAGCTCTTTTACAATATCACCTTTTCCGTTTTTGTACGGACTGTTTTTTACAGAATGTTCAGTGTATTTGCTTGGCCACAGACAAAATCCATCGTGGTGTTTTGCTGTTATAATGATCATTTTCAATCCGGCATCTTTGCATACTTTTACCCATTGGCGGGTGTTGAGTTGGGTGGGATTAAATATTTTAGGGGATTCGGTTCCATGTCCCCATTCTTCATCCGTAAAGGTATTTACCGTAAAATGAACAAAAGCCGTAGCCTCCAATTGCTGCCAGTTATATTGGTTAGCTGTTGGAGTAATATTTGCAGCCTTTTCAATTATTTTGCTTTCGGAGTCATTATCCTCAATTAATACAAAATTATTTTCTTTCACCTTTTCAGGAGCATTAAGAAAACATCCTACTAAAAAAAATAATGTAATAATAGAAAGAATAATAATTGCATTAATTTTCATAACTTTTGGCTTAAAAAGCTACAAGGATAACATATTATCCTCGCAGCCTTTATTCTAAACTCTTTTAACTCAGTTTTATATATTTATTTTAAAAAGCATATTGAAATCTATAATTGATTAAATTTTTGTTTTTCATTAATAAGAATCTATTTAAAAAACTCTAATTTACAATAAGCTTCATTGATTTCGCTTTACCGGCGTTATGAATTTTCACAAAATATAATCCTTTTTTATATGCCGACATATTCAGAGTAAGTGGTGATCCATCCCAGAGAAATTCTTTAATAAGTTGACCAGTATTATTAAAAATACTCACGGATGCATTATTAATTATTTTCTCACCTGTAACAGAAAGCACTGATACTCCATTATTAGGATTAGGTGATATTGTTATCTCTCCAATTTCATCAAAAGACGGGTTTTCTATCCCTGAAATAATTTGTTCATTACTATATGTAACCAAATTTCCTGAAATAATATAATGAGGATTAAAACCTGAAGAACAATCGGAACAGGTTACACCTGTAACACAATCGGGATGATTGGGATGGCAATAATCAACATAACCGGGATAAAATTCATAAACAATTTCCACATCCGACATATAAACGTATGGAGACATGTCGTAATCGTAAACAAAACTTATAGAACCCGGACACCAACCGGCACGATTATGATACCATGTTCCGTTCTGAGGTTGGCAACCATCGGGATTAGGATTACACACTACCCATAAATGTTGATCAAATGAATCATCCTCGTTCACTTTAATTTTATGTGTTGCTTCATAGAACTCCGCTGCATTACCCGTATTAAGATCACCCCAGCCATGACCTGAATTGATTATTTTTAACCGCGATGCTTCTGCATTTTCTGTATAATTCCAGATAATGGTATCCATTGGTTGAAGATTTGCATAATCACCAAAAGAATAAGTTCCCCGCCATATCACATCAACCCAGCTATATTTATAATCAGGTTCCCCGGCCTGAAAATCGAAATTCATATCAATCACAAGGCCATTTTGCCAGATACCCATATGAATACGCATTTCAACCAACCCCTGAAGCAATGAAGCGTAATCCGTTACGTCAAGGTTGTGTTCGCAGGGTACACCATACGGCGTAATGTACCGGAATAATTCTACCCATTCGCCGGTTGGGCCTCTTACCTCCAAATAGCCAACCCTATCCCATGGTTCACATCCTCCGGGAGGACAGCTAACGTTTAAAAAAGAAATAATCTGATTGAATGCACCGGCATAAGTTGGAAAAACAAACTCAGCAGTATCTGTTTGGTGGCCAAAGTTTAATTCTACACCTTCAAAGGCCGGAACCGACAGTTCAATTATATCCTGGGTAACTTCAAAGTTAACAGTATTTGTTGTTAATACATTACCTGTAGTTGTTACGTTAACCGTCATAGTATAATTACCATAATCAGGTGGTGTCCATTGGTATGTATTGTATCCTGTAAACCATTTTTTTGCACCCATGCTTTGGCCACTAATTTCAAATTCAACATTTTCAATGTGTAACACATCATCGTGTTCAATATATGCCGAAGCTACTAACATAATTTCACTTATTTCCGCCATATAAACCTTTGAGTCATTAGCAGGTCTTCTGATAGTAAGATCGGCAGTATAAGCTTGCGGATCAACAACCTCAAAAGTTTGAAATATATCCGGTGCAGGAGCCCATGTATCATCACCGGGCTGGCTGGCTTTTATTGTAACAAAACCTGCCTCTCCGGTCAGGGTAACCGTGACACCCTCAAGTGTTGCAGGCCCTTCAATAATTTCAAATTCAACAGGTAAGCCAGAAGTTGCAAATGCTTCCAGATCAAAAGGCGGATCGGTAGTTAACTTATTTGGAACGGGAATAAATTCAATAAATTGAAGCTGACCTAAATTTTCCGGTTGCCGGATTATTATGTTATCAAATCCACCTAATGAACCCTGCGAATGAAAAAAGATTCCGTCCCATACTGCCCTATCCCGCTTATCTCCTGAACCCGGAGTAAGACCCATGTTGACTCCTTGTACTTCAGAAATTGCAATCCATTCGCCAGTAACGCCGGGATCATAATACATGCCTACTGCTCCTTCTCCGTCATTCGCAGTAAAGTCAAGTATCATTTTATAACGACACCAACCATCATTTTCTACGATAAATTCAATATTTTCACCGTTGGGTAATATTATCTTGTCATTTCCGGTAACACCTGCAACATTAAAATATATTCCGCCGTCATCAGGCTCAGTTGATAGTCCGGGTGCAATATGCCCATCTCCATCTGCATCATATCCTGCACCGAAAAACGTTCCCCACCAGGCTTGGTGCATATCAATCTCCATTTCAATAATACCGGCTTGTGTAAAGTCAAAATCAAAATTTGCTGTGGCTTTTCTTGTTGCAGTCCTACCCACACCCGGACCACCTGCATTGTAAAATACGGCTTGCGTTCCATCCGGAGGAACAACACTACCTGCAACAAAATCAACTATTAAATCTGCTGTACCGGTTGTATGCGGGATGGTAACCCAATCATCCTGACCGTTAAGATCGGCTACATTAAGATCGTTAAAATCATATAAATGTTCAACAACCTGTGCCTGAATGCTAATTGAAATTATCAAGAAGCAAAAAAGTAATTTTAATGTTTTCATAATGATAAGTTTTGCTAAGTATTTGATTATTAAATAATATATTTTATTAATGGGTAATCTCAAATAATTTTGTTTGTGTCCGATATCCATAAATTGCAATTACTATAAAGCATATGAGAGGTAAGACAAAAGAAAAATTAACCTCAGGAACTGTAAGAATAGTTACATCAGAAAATCCTTTACCTCCAATATCTAAAATCCTTCCCTGCAAAGGAGGCATTAATGCACCACCGACAATTGCCATAACCAAACCGGCTGCTCCAATTTTTACTTCATCACCCATGCCTTTTAAAGCAATTCCATATATTGTGGGGAACATCAATGACATAAAGGCTGAAGTTGCAACAAGGCAAATAAGGCCTGCCTTTCCCACAATGAATATTGTCCCTATAGATGTTAGCATTCCTCCTAACGCAAATATGAACAACAATTTTCCCGGACTAACATATTTCATCAGGAAAGTACTGATAAAACGACTTAATATAAAAATCCCCATTGCTATCATATTATAAAACTGTGCTTTTTCGTAAGGAATCCCTATATTCTTTGCATATTGAATAATGAAGGTCCAGCACATGATTTGGGCAGCCACATAAAACACCTGTGCAATCACCCCTTCAACATATCTTCTGTTTTTAAACAATGATCTAACACTATCTTTAAAACTCATTTTCTTTCCAAGCTCCTTAAATTTAGGCATTTTATAAACAGCAATGATTATAAACATTGCAATTACAACTAATCCCAATACAATGTAAGGATCGCGTATTACCATTAAATCATGTGCCTTAATATCCAATTTTTCGGGTTCGGGCAAACTTGAGAAATTATCCTTTGCATCTATTTTCCCTAAAATAAATTCTTTGGCTATTAGCATTCCTGTTATAGAACCCAAGGGATTAAAGGATTGTGCCAGATTCAACCTGCGTGTGGCAGTTTCTTTACTCCCCATAGATAATATATAAGGATTGGCAGTAGTTTCTAAGAAGGCAAGTCCGAAAGTAAGGATATATAACGAAACCAAAAAGAAACCAAATGCTCCATAACTTGCTGCAGGATAAAACATCAATGCTCCGGTTGCATACAAGCCAAGCCCAATAAGTATAGCTGTTTTATAGGAATACTTTTTAATAAATAAGGCTGCCGGTAAAGCCATGGTGAAATACCCGCCATAAAATGCCAATTGAACAAAAGCGGCTTTACTTGAAGATATTTCCATTACCCTTCCAAATGTAGCAACTAAAGGATTGGTTATATCATTGGCAAAACCCCATAAGGCAAACAAGCTTGTTATCAATACAAAAGGGACAACTACTTGTTTGGAGACAACTACTTTTTTTATATCGTTCATTTGTTATGTTTATTTAATCTTATTTAATCAATGATAGAATGATTGAATGCTAAAATGCTAAACCTCTTAAATTTTTCATATTATCATTAAATTAGGTTTTCAGTTTCAGTTTCGTTTCATTTTCACCTCCATTAAGTATATAAAGTAATGGCAATGGTCTGTCGATTCCTTCTCTGCCGTATTCCATTTCTTTCCATGGAGTAAGTGAAAGAACATTTGCAAGATCCATCCAAAACTGCAATCGTGCAACAGGCAAATTCCATGTCATGTGGAAATGATTTGCCGGAGCATAATGTTTGTATTCGTGCATTTTAGCATGTTTTGGTGTAATAAAAGTGTGAGGCCATCCAATATCAGATAACTTCATCACTGCATAAGCAAGATCATTGGGCAGCTCAACAGTTTGAGCTTCATCCCAAATAAGTGAAAACATTCCGGATAAGGAAGAAAAAGCTAAACGGGCGGCAATACCGTTTATTCCTCCCGGAGATTTAAAATGAACGGAATTTCCTCCTCCGGGAAAATATCCCTTATTTACCTGGGGAAATGAAATGTTTTTCATGATCTCGTTTTCGGTGGCTCCCGGTTTTGCAGCCCAGTTAAATGAGGCTGAACCGGAATTGTCACCATCTACAAATCCACGTTTAAACCAGGTTGTGTTTTTATTAACTTCAATATTTAATTTTTTAGAAATTTCAATAATATCCTGATTTTCCCAAACTTTTCGGAAATCCATAAATAATGGAGGATTTCCTCCTGAAAGATAAGTCATAAAAACCTGAGTTAATAGCCCTTGCACATCAGCTTCAGTGGCAAACGGCATTACAGGTTTAGGCCCGTTATGATCGAAAGTTGAATTAAATAATGACTCCATAATGTCAGCAACTGGAAGCGGAAGACCCCTAAGATCTGAACCCCACTCCAACTGACTCATAAATCCACCACCAATAGCATCTAAATCTTTTAATATATCCCTGATAACAAGATATAAAGCAAGGCTTTGGTCAAATTTCTTATCTTCATCAACGTTATTAATAACTATACGATCTTTGGCATGGCCATCAATCCAGCTTCTTAATTGCTTTAGTTCCTCCTCATTATAGGATTTTTTATTGATCATATCAGCCAGGAGTTTCATGTCGAGACGGGTGATCTCGATCCCGAAAGTATTTCTGGTTTCAATAACATGAGCAAGAGCAGTCTCCATTCCCATTGAATCGTGCCCGAACACAACAACTCTTTTACCTTTTAAGGCTTTAAATGTGACAGCAGCATAAGCCCAATCAATTAAATTATCAATTGTTGATTGTTGAATTTCAGGCTCAAAACCTTCGTCATCCCATTTTCCGACATTGATATGCATTAACCTTCCCGATTGTGCAACAGCTCCCGACACAGCATGCGTATAAACAACACCCGGTTTTGGAGCTGAATTACCACAAGTGAAATTCAGAGGAATGTCTTTTGGGAAATGTGCAAGCAACGACATTATAGTAAGTTGAGGAAAAGCCCATGTATCAGGGACACAAACCAGGATATTCACACCATTTTCTAAAAATTGTTTTGCAACAATATCTGCCTGTTTTTCTCCATCCACTAAGATATCGGAGTAACAAACCTGTACCGGTTTTCCATTTGGAAAAGTAATTTTCCCGGCAATTTTATCGGAAACAATTTTTATGATATTCTTACATCGTTCTCGTGATTTATTGTCAATTCGAGGATCGCTTGTAGCAAAGACACCTATAACCGCTTGTCCGGTTAGTTCATTAACTTGATTTGAGATTCTAAATGCTTTCATTAAATTTTTTTTAAGTCTATATTTTATTTTGTTTATTATTTATATTCATCTTATAGTTTTGCTAAATGGATTTAGCTTTATTGAAAAAAATATTAACAACAGGAATCTCTTATAATAAATTCGGTTGGTAATACAATTTGTGTTTTTTCTGTTTTTACATTATTTTGTTTTATTTCATTAATTAAAATCTTTACTGCCTCACTACTAATCAGGTCAATTGGTTGTGCGATGGCAGTAATGGGCGAATAACAAATCTGGTATCCTTCCGAATCATCGAAACTAACCAACGCAACATCTTGGGGAACTCTTAAATTCATATCATTAATACATTTAATTGCAGCCATTCCAACTCTTAAAGTTGCAAAAAATAAAGCTCTCAAATTATTCGGAGGAAGCAATAATTCATTCACGGCTACACGTACACTTTCAGTAAAGTTGTTATAATCCACTTCCTTAATATAATTTCCGGGTACTCTCACGCCAAAATCTTTCATAGCATCTTTGTATCCCTGTAAACGCTTTTTCATATTCCACAAGCCGGGTGAAACCGTAATAAATCCGGTTTTTTTATACCCCTTCTCAAGCATGAATTTCACTGCATTATAAGTAGAATTATAATTATCGGCAACTACATAATTAGTTTTAATTGGTGACAAACACCGGTCAATCAATACAAAGGGTATGTTGTTCTTTTTCAGATTTAAAATGTATTCTTTTGAATTTATTGTAGGAGAAATAATAAATCCGTCAACCTGACGGTCAATAAGGACATTAATTAAAGCACCTAATTTATCGGGATTTTCATCCGAACTTGAAAAAATCACTTTAAATCCATGCTTATCAGCTTCATCTTCAACTGCCCTTCCCATGCGTGCAAAAAATTGATTTGAAATATCAGCTACAATCAGGGCAATGGTCTCAGAACGCCCTAACCTAAGGCTTCGCGCCATCTGATTTGGTTGGTAATTAAGTTGTCGTGCAAGTTTTAGAACTTTCTCACTTATCTCGTCACCAATCCTGTTTTGTTTTGCTTTGCCATTAAGCACAAGTGAAACTAATGATTTGGAAACTCCCAGCTTATTTGCAATATCATTTAAGGATGTTTTTTTCATAATTTGACCTCTCAAGAGAGTTCAAATCTATAACATAAAATTGAAATGAGCAAATAAAAATTGATAAAATTTTATGTAAATTATGTTATAATCACTTTCTCAGCTTTTTATATTGCTAAATCCCTTTAGCTAAAAAGTAATTAACTGAAGTTTCGTCTTTCTTGAGAAATGTGTAATTATATTAAATACACTTTTTTATGTATGTGATAATCCTATGTGGCTCTCAGTGACTCCTTTGTGGCTCTTTTTGAAATACCCACCTGACAGGATGGGGCAGGGCTGTTGCACAAAGTCTCTCAAAGAATACACAAAGTAAATTTGATTGAAATTGGATACTTCACAACATTTATAAAGAGCGATAAATGATATTTGTGCCCTTTTTATCAGGTTTATTATTAGTCAATTAGATGATATTACGTAACATTAGTAACTAACAATAGCAATTATTGCTACAATTACTCCAATCAAAATATTTATACCCAACATGAGGGCAGTTAATACTCCAATAATTGTATAATGAGTTTGTAAACTTGAAAAAGCATTTTCCATCTCATTTGTATCATAAGTCCTCAAACCCTTTTTAATATATGTTGAAAAACGATATAAGTAAAAAACAGGAAAGAAATAAATTATTCCAATTACTAAATACATCATACCAACAAAAAATGATGATACTGTTTGAAAAGGTCTGTTTTCTGAAAAAAGACTTATAATAAAGCCGAAACTAAATCCAAATACAATAATAAAAAACACAAAAATGAATCCCACAATGGACAAGAATAATGTCCACTTTCTGATATTATCAAGGTGATTGATCATTTTGGGAGTTAATTTCATTTCAGGTTGAGAATAAATATTTTCCATAATTTACAATTTTGATGAGTAACGTTAAATTTGTTTTTATACGATGTTATTCCATTTTGTTAGAATTCAATTATCAATGAAAAAAATAAATTTTTCGACTGGATTAATGAATTTTGACAACAACACAAAGATATTATAATATTTTATATGAAACACACATAGCAGGGAAATTTTGACATACATGAGAATGATAATATAATGAAACTTGAAAATTAGAAATTGGAAATTGGGGTTTCTTCCTAATTTCCAATTTCTAATTTCCAATTTCCATATCTGAATTTAGTAAAATGTAACGACTACAAAAATATAGACACATGAAATAATAATTTAACTAAAGCCTTAACGAAAGGCAACTTAACCCGCCATCCAATTTTCTGAATTCTGAAACATCCACTTCTATTGTTTTATATCCGGCATCTTCAATCATTTTCATTGAAACCGGAAAGCCTTTTGGAACAAGGACAAAACTATTGATCCAAACACAATTTGCTGCGTAAGCCTCTGCTTCGGAAATTTCAAGGATGTTAAATTTTCTGAATTCCGGCATGGAAACAAATTCTCCGCAAGCAATTAAATTATTGTTTTCAAGGTATGAAAGCCCTGTTTTAAGATGAAGGACCTTTTCGAGTGTAATTGTCGAAGCACTCATTCCGTATTTCCTCAGGATTGAGATCATTTGTTCGGCTCCGGTTTTATTGGTTCTCCCGGATAAACCTATATAGAAATGACGACCAACCATCATAACATCACCTGCTTCAAGTGTTCCCGGGCTTTCAATTTTTTCAATACAGGAATAAAACCGATCAAGAACATCTTTGATTCCAACTATTTCTCCTAAACGGGAAGGAGCACCGGGCCTGGTAATAATACAACAATGCGGAGTAAGTAAAGCAACATCTTCAATAAAGCATGAATCAGGAAAATCTTCATCAGCTTCGAGAATTGTGACTTCAAGTCCGCATTTTTTCAAAGCCAAAATATAATCCCTATGCTGAGCTAATGCTTTTTCATAATCAGGAATTTCTGCTCCGGCCTTTGAGATTCCGGAAGTTATATTTCGACAAGGTTTTTTTACTATTGCTTTTGTAAACATTTTTGGTAATTGAATATTTTTGGTAAAGATAAACTGATTTAACAAAAAATAAAAATCGCTCTTTTGACAGTAATCACGAATAATCGAATACGCTTTTATATTTTAATGTTTTACTTTTAATTTTTAAGTAAGTTTGTATCAGCAATAGTTTAAAGAATTAATCTTTTTATTAGAGTTTAAACTTAATTGATTTCAAATGATTCGACAGTTTTCAAAATCTGCATACCTTTTTCTTGTTTTCATAATTATTATTCCTTTAACTAAATCTCAGGTGGTTATTGATCCGGCTTTATTACCAAAGCAACTTTTATTTTCGTTATTTACACTTGTGCTTTCATTTTTTGTTTTATTTGATAATTACAAAAAGAAAAGTACTAATTCAAATACCGATTATTTAATCTTTTATTTGATTGGTTTGTTTATTCTCATATCAGCTGTTTCAATATTTAATGCAATAAACAGGGGTGAAGCAATATGGGAATGGCTAAGAACATCAAATAACTTAATATTTATTCCATTAGGTTATTTTGCCTTAAAAAAAACAAATCAAACAGATTTAATAAAAACTTTAAGTATTGCTGTATCAATTGTTGCCCTGATTGTAGTTTTGTCAGGTTTATTCCGATTTGCAGGTTTATTGATAAGTGAAGAATATGGACATCAGCTAAGCTATAAAGTTTTTGTAAGCTTTGGCCACCGTAATCTCTATTCCCAGTTTTTATTGTTATGCATTCCATTTATAATGATGGGCATTATTTTGTTTAAAACCCATTTAAGGCTGTTTTTAATTATTTTATTATTCTTTATTGTATTGTTAATAACTGTTTTGTTAGCTAAATCGGTATGGGTAAGTTTAACGGCAGCCATTGTACAAACTATTATATTAGGAGTATTTCTCATTCAGGATAAAAAAGTTAAAAAATATATTATTCCTGTAAGCATATTTTTTGTTTCTATAATTATTTCCGTGATAATCATTATTAGATTAACATCGGTAGAAACATTCACAAAACAAACTGATTTCATTGAGAATTATAAACATGGCTCTTCATTGGAAAGAGTTAATTTATGGGAGAAATCGTTTCAAATATTTAAAGAAAGTCCTGTTTTTGGTATTGGCCAGGCTAATTGGAAAATTCATATCCCAAAGTATGGGACTAAGGATATGCATTCTGCAGATGGTAATATACATTTTCAAAGGCCGCATAATGATTTCCTTTGGATACTTACTGAAAATGGTATAATTGCTTTAATTTTATATTTGATAATAATAGGTATCTTTTATTTTTATGCCTTTTCAAACCTTACAAAAGCAAAAACATTAAATGAAAAAGCCATATCAATCGCCTTACTTTTTGGACTAACTTCTTTTTTACTAATTTCTTTTTTCAGCTTTCCGAAAGAGAGAGTAGAACACACATTTTATTTTTACACTATATTAATACTGATTTTGCTCACTCAATTAAAAGAAAATAAAATAAAAAGAAAGCCCTCACCCATAGCAATCAAAAGGATAGTTGTTATATCAGCTATAATTTTGTCGGCAGCAACTCTGATTGTAACAACAATAAGAATAAAAAGCGAAATGCACACAATAAAAGCCCTGGAATTGAAATCGAAATCTTCATGGAAAGGCGTTATAAAAGAGATTAATAAAGCCGGGAATTATTTTTATAAAACCGATCCTACTGCAACTCCAATTTGTTGGTATTCCGGATCGGCATATTATAATCTTGGTGAAAAAAATAATGCTTTCGATCAATTCAAAAAGGCTTATAAAATTCACCCGAATCATGTCCACGTTTTAAATAATCTGGCAACTTCTTATGAGCTAAACGGATTACACGACAGTGCAATAGTTTTATATAACAGGGCAATCAAAATATCAGCCGGTTTTATCGATCCATATTTAAATCTTTGTGCCGTATATTTTAATACCGGACAAATAGATTTAGCCCTTGAGGTTTTAAATAAAGTTGACCCGGAAAATAATTCAGACAAATACAAAGATTTTTTATTAGCTGTATTAAAAGAAAAAATCAGGCTGTTAATCAACAAAATTAATGAAAATGTTTTGGTGTTAAAATTAAATGCAGTTTCAAATAGCAATGACTGGATGTTGTTAACTCATCAACATTCTATTGAAAATAATTCTGATATTGATTCTCGGCTGATTGAAGAAGCAGTTTATTCACTTGAAGAAATAGATAAGGCAATTACTCATAGTGAGGCTGAAAATTTTAGAAAAAAGTATATAAAAAGGAAATAATAATTTAAAACAATGTGTGAAAGTTTAAAAAATTGCATATATTTGTATCTCTAATATAAAATAAGTTTTTAATTATGAAGTTAATCAAAACCATAGTATTGTTGATATTTATCAGCACAAGTTTTTACTCTGCGGTTATTGCCGATTCGGGTAACAAAGGCCAAAAAGAAAAATCGCCTTTGATAAGTTCAATAAATCCGGATTCGGGTCGTCCCGGGCAGATGTTAACAGTATCTATTTCGGGGCAAAATTCATATTTCACACAGGGTACGAATATGATTTGGTTTGAGCAGGGAACCTCAACAATTCAGGCTTTTTATATTAATCCTCTAAATGACACACTATTGAATGCTGCTTTCAGTTTACCTTATTCACCAATAGGATATTATGACGTAAATTGTTATAGCTCATACAACGGAATGTTTCTTCCACTTGAAAACGGGTTTTCAATTGTAATCCCTTCAATAAAATCTATAAATCCTGAGGCGGGTAATCCAGGGCAAACTTTATCTGTAACAATTTCCGGGCAAAACACACATTTTACGCAGGGTTCAAATATGATTTGGTTTGAACAGGGTTCCTCAACAATACAGGCATTTGATGTCAATTCGGTAAATGATACGGTGCTTGATGCAACATTTAATTTACCTTATTCTCCATTAGGATATTATGATGTAAGAGGATATAATAATTTTGACGGAACAATTGCCCCGCTTGAAAACGGCTTTTTATTAAATGTATTTCAAAATTATGATCTTGAAACTGGTTTTCAATTTATTTCTTCCCAACTTATTCCCGAAAATTCTGATATGTTAATTGTTATGGCTGATGTGTTAAATGAAAATCTTGTTTATGTTAGAAATTCACAAGGTCAGACATTAAGAAAAATCGGCCCGATCTGGGTAAACGGCATAGGCGACTGGATTGTTGATGAGGGTTATCTTGTTAAAATGAATGCCAATGATTCATTTAGTATCAGTGGCGACGCAATTGATCCCTCAACACCGATTCCTGTTGAAGCAGGCTTTCAGTTTGTAAGCTATTTTCCATCAATTCCTATGGATGCTTTAATGGCATTTGAAACAATTATTGGAGATAATCTTGAGTTTATTAGAAACTCACAAGGACAAACATTACGCAAAATCGGCCCGATTTGGGTAAATGGCCTTGGGAATTGCCAACCCGGAGAAGGTTATCTTGTTAAAATGTTTGTCGATGACATTCTAATTTATCCGTTTACTTGTGGTGATCCGTTGACTGATACACGTGATGGACAAACTTACAGCACAGTTCAAATAGGGGATCAATGCTGGATGGCTGAAAACCTGAATATCGGTGAATATGTTGAAAGTATTATTTCTGGTGTTGGCCATTCAGATGTTTCAAATAATGGTATTATCGAAAAATATTGCCATGATAATAACACTGCAAATTGCGATGAATATGGTGGTTTATACGATTGGAACGAAATGATGCAATATACAACTACACAAGGAGTACAAGGTATTTGCCTTTATGGCTGGCATATTCCTATTGATGATGAATGGACAATGCTTGCTGATTTTCTTGGAGGAGAGAGTGTAGCAGGTGGTAAAATGAAAGAAACCGGCACAGCGCATTGGAATCCACCAAACACAGCTGCTACTAATGAAAGCGGGTTTACTGCCCTTCCGGGCGATCACCGCAGTAACCATGGATCATTCGGTAGTCTGAGTGAAAATGGGAACTGGTGGTCTTCTACGCAAAGCACATCATACGCATGGAGATGGTGGATGCATTTTGAGCACGGCAATATTTTCCGTAACAACGGCTACAAGACGAGTGGTTTTAGTGTCAGGTGTGTTAAGGATTATCAACTATTTGATAATTCGTCTATTTTGGGAAACAGCCGGCCTTATGAATTGTCGGACAAAAAAAATAAAAACATTGAAACTGTTTATTTTCATTTTAAAGGAGGCAATCCAGCCGAAGCGGTTTATACAATTTACATTGAAGGTTTGGAAATTGGCGATGAAATAGCAGCTTTTGATGGGGATAAAATAATTGGTGCATTGAAGATAAATTCTGAAAACACTTATGATAACGAGCTTCCAGTATTTAGCACAATTGTTAATGGAAAAGGTTATGAATCTGGAAAACCAATAATTCTAAAGATTTGGGATTCCTCAACTCAAAGTATAATTCCTTTTGAATATGCAATGATTGATCCTTATAATGAAGCTTATACTGAAAAAGTTTATCCATCTGAAGATGGATTATATAGCATTATAAAATTTGCAAAAGGTGTAAATATTATTGAAAATACTGAAGAAGCAATTTCAATATTTCCAAATCCTTCAAACGGGATTTTTAATATCTCAATTGAAGGTGTATGTGGAAAAGTTCAAATGAAAGTATTCGATGTTCATGGTAATGCTTATCGCCTAATTGAAATTGAAGGAACAGGAAACATAATTACAAAACAACTTGATCTGAATGAATTACCTACCGGAGTTTATTTTATTAGCTTTAGTGGCGAAGACTTTAGCCAGGTTAAGAAAATTGTGATTCAGTAGAAAATGAAATACGGCATATTTTAGAAGTATTTGCATAACCTCGCTCATCCTTTTACCTATACAAGATACATTTTTTTACATCTGTAAAACTTCCGGCTTTTATTTTGTAAAAATATACACCTGATAATTCATTGTAAACATTCCAGTTAACTGTGTATGTGCCGACACTCTGAGTCTTGTTAACCAAAGTTTTTACTACCGTGCCTGTAATATCATATACAGTCAATTCAACCTTAGCAGCTTTTGGAAGTGAATAACTTATACTCGTTTTCGTATTAAATGGATTAGGAGTATTATTTTGTAAACTGAATCCGGTCAATCTATTATTTTCATCATCATTAATACCGGTTACACCACCTTCCCAGTAAATATCATCTAGGGCAAATTCGCATGAGGCACCATTTACTTCCAAAATCACAAATTCATAACTCAACATTCGCAGATCAATAAATTCGCCCCTGATATCGGCCACAGGTATTGATGCCTGTCCCCAATTACCATTCCTGACCAGGCCGTATGAGGTTTGATTCGCCGGAAAATCAACATACGACTGATTACCCCAGGCGTCAATAATCCCGATTTTGAAGGAAACATTTGCCGGAATGTTAATCATAAATTTTATATACCCATCACCAAAATTGCTCAGGTTGACCGGCTGAACAGACATAATTCCTGCTCCAAACCAACCTAATCCTGTCGTGATCCATGAAATACCATTTTCACCTTCAAAGGGTGGAATTGTTCCATCAGTAAGTGTGCCTTCCCAGACATATATTTCAGAACTCACCCCTGCTTCCAAACCACCATTTGTTGGTGTATTATCTGTGTATATTCCAAATGTTCCGGTTTCTGCATATGGCGGGCCAATCCTGACTTCCCCTTGCCCGTTCCATTCCATAACTTTAATGTAGTCAACATACATTTCGGCAGGAAACGGCATGGAAACCGGGGCTCCACTGCCGGGATCTCCAAGATTATAGGCGTCAGTAAATGCGCCTCCAATTGCAAGGTTTGATATTAGATAAAATGGTTTGTGAAATTCATCCGATACACTATCAATAGGAAAAGGATCTGTGTAAAGATCATATTCAACGTTATTATCTGTTACTGTAAATCGAATACTATCCTCGTCCCAATACATGCGATAAATGAGAAATCTGTCGTTGAAAGGTGAGCTGTAATTGTAATAGGGTCTGCAAAAATCATCATCTGGGTCCCATGAAATACTCGATGCACCGGATGGATTTTCAGGGGTTACGGCATCATCCGAATAAAAAATTGCATTAGCTCCGACCATTTGATTAACTGTTGAGTTGTTGAGGCCGTTACCACCATTGTGTTCATCATGCAAGTCTCTGAATGCTTGTGTATGCCCCATTTCCATCATATCGGCTTCGCCACAACGAGGCCAGTTATAATTTGCCGTACCGAGCATCCAAATAGCAGGCCATCCGCCCAGATCAAGGTTTGGCACACTGACCCGGGTTTCGATCAAACCGTATTTAACAGCAATTTTTGCTTTTGTAGTTACCTTACCTGAAGTATAATTCAAAGGATTTCCCCATTGGTCAACAATGTCGGGACCGGTCTCTTGTTTGGCAGTAATATGCAGTGCATTATTGCCGGGCTCACCTGGAATTGCATCAATAACTACATTCTCTTCTTTATAAAATTCCAATTCGCCATTACCCCAGCCCCATGATCCGTTACCGGTAATTTTCATCCAGTTATCCAGATTATTAAAGTTTTCTTCCCAGATTACATTTCCTATTTGACCGTGACTATATTCCACAGATAGAATTACAAATAGAACTACTAATATTTGTCTTGCTTGTTGTGATATTTCCAATAATCGTTTCATTTCACGTTCCCTTTTTAATTTCAAGTATTTATCATAAATTCAGGAAACAAAGATAGTCAGCAAATAACATTGAACCAAAAACTCAAACCCATAATAAATACATCATTGACATGTGAAAACTACATCATTATTACAACAAATTATCTGGGAGTTATTGAATTTCAATAATAATCAATTGAATAAAGTGGCTTGCACAAAGCACAAAATATGGCATTAAAGTATGATTGACTTCGTCCTGCTTTTTAGGTCAAATATTCCACAATATAATAAGGTATCACACCTAATTCTTCGGTTTAGTTCAACAAAAAGTACATGTTTGGCTAGCGCCGAAAACGATACTTAAGTGTTGTGTACCGTTATCTATTTCAGCCAGTTTTTCTTAATTCCAAAGGCAGAAAACCATACAAGAAAAACACCAAAAACAATTATTAATACGGGCATAATTTCTGTGCCCGGGCCATAAACTTCTCTTGCTTTTGTAAAAAAAAGATTATGTGCCATTTGTGGGATTATACCGACAAGCGAAACGATAAAAGCATATTTCGCCCATTTTTTCTTCATAACCAATCCAACGGAGCCAATTGCTCCTCCAAAAACGGCAAATGCAAATGCTATTTTTGTCCAAAGTGGATAACTGTTGTATAGATCTCGTTCTGCCGCGGGTAATGCTTGCAGGGCTTCATCTGTTATAAAGGTGTGTTGAAAAAATGAGACGACTCCCATCAAATTCCAGAGTAGGAATAATACTACTAATGCCCAATACCACTTTGGGATTGTTGTTTTTTGATTTTCCATTATTTTTCTTTGTTAAAGATTAAATACGTGTTTACGGTTGTCATAATAAATTCCTTTTTAGTGTAAATTCTATTGCTTATTTTTTTTTCGTTGTTTGCTAAAGGTCACACAACATGTTGCAAATATGGCCTGTAGCCGTTTCACTCCAGTATTTATCTTGATTACTCGTATTTTTATGCTACTACTCATTTGTCTTGATAGCACAAAAGCTGCTATCGGCTATTATTTGCTGTTGTAATGCGTTTTTAATTCAGATTCTCAATTACCTTAAAAAGTTTTTCCCGGATATCTGATGCAAGGCTTCCTAATGCTTCGTTTTCAACTGAACTCATAGAAGCAACAGGATCCACGACGGAAACTTCAATATCCCCATTTTCATGTTCCTCAACTATTACATTGCAAGGAAGAAAAATACCTATTTTATCTTCACTTTTTAATGCTTTATGGGCGAAATGTGGATTACAAGCACCTAATATTTTATATTTTTTAAAGTCCACATTAATTTTCTTTTTTAGAGTTTCTTTCACATCTATTTCGGTTAATATTCCAAAACCTTCATTTTTTAATTCGGCTGTTACCAGTTCGATTGCATCATCGAAACTTTTTCCATCTAATACTTTGTTAAAATAATAGCTCATAGTTTTTAAATTTTTTAATGCATTACAACTTCTAAATATATGCTACCCAATGAGCATTATTTCGTCTTTGCCAATTGTAGTACATTTTATTAATTTGCTGATTAGTAGCATGCTTTCTATATTGAAATAATATATTCATGGGTGTATCAGGCAAAAATATAAAATTATTTTAAATATTCAAATTATCTAACGGACTTTTTATACTGAAACGCACAAACTTTACAATCTCATAATTAATAAGTACTATGAACTAATGAAATTTGTGTTTCTTTTTTAATATTTTCGTTTATTACCGATTTGTTTTCTGTAAATGTTTATTTGTAACAGTAATCCATCTATATATACATTTTCCTTTTAACTTTAGCCTTTTAGCTATTAAAATACCGGACTCGTAATCAGTCAACAGCCACTAACCTCCAATCACCAATTAAAAGTCATCAACAATCACCAATCACTAATAATCACCCCATCCCCCATAAACTTCCAAACTTTTTCCTTTTCCGAAAGCTTTCGGGATTAGCCTTTTCCCAAAAACCATGCAGCGTAGCACAGCCCTCCCTTTTTTCAAGGGATGGTTGGGTGGGTAAAATGAAAAAAGCAACTCTCAATTTCCTCACTGCAAGATACGATTTAATCACTGCAAGTACGATTTAACTCATATCAGGATTCCTCATAAAACCTATCATGAAAATTAATTAGAAAAAGTTTTTTGGTAGCTCTCGTTAATGCAGTATAAAGCCATCGCATAAATTCCGTATTTATCATTTCATCTGTTACATACCCCTGATCCACAAACACATTTTCCCATTGTCCGCCTTGTGATTTATGGCAGGTCAAAGCATAGGCAAACTTCACCTGCAAAGCATTAAACCAGGGATTGTTTTTTACTTTTTCCACCCTTGCCCTTCTTTGCGGAATTTCTTCATAGTCTTTCAAAACTTCCTCAAAAAGCTTCCCGTTTTCTTCATACGAAAGGGCCGGTGTTTCAGCCATAATTGTCGAAAGCAATATTTTCACATCAAGTTCTTTTTCTTCAGGATAGTCAATCAATCTGATACTAACATCCGCAAACCTGAATCCGTATATATCGTAAATATCCTTTATCTTTAATATTTCAATAATATCGCCATTAGCTATAAACCCCGCAGAAGAATCAGCTGATAACCAGAAATAATTATTTTTCACAACCATTAAATAATCACCCGATGATATTTCACCTTCACGGAAAAGTATCCTTTTTCTTATTTCCTGATTATAAATATTTGCCCTTTTATTCGACCGGCAAACAATAATTGTGTTTTCTTCATTTCCGTAGGAATAATTATCCATAAGAGCTTCCTCCAGATCGCTTCCCGTTATTTTGATAACATCAGGCTTATTATTTATATTGAAAAAAGGAAATGAATTATTTTCCATGGCAACCTGCATTCTGATTTTCGTGGCATTAAGTAGTATCCCCGATTCAAGCGTTTGCCTGACAACTTGTTTTAATTCCTGTTCATGTAAAGTAAACGAATAATTTGATTTAAGATATTCACGATCAAGTGCTGGACTTAAAGAAATACCAACAGGTGGAAGCTGGGCTGTATCACCAATAAAGATCAACTTGCAATTACGCCCTGAGTAAACGAATGTTATCAGGTCGTCGAGCAGGTTATGATCAGAAAACAGTGTGTAATCACTTTGCTTCGAATCATCGGGTATCATTGAGGCTTCATCAACAATAAACAAAGCATTTTTATGATAATTTTTTTGAAGTAAAAGCCTGATACCCCCATCTTTTTTTGTAGTAATACGATAGATTTTTTTATGAATCGTAAAGGCTTTTCTTCCTGAATAATTTGCCAGGACTTTAGCTGCACGTCCAGTTGGAGCTAAAAGCACGAAACTTTGTTTAAGGCAGGGAAGCAATTGAACTAATGAAGAAACCATAGTTGTTTTCCCCGTTCCGGCATAACCTTTTAATAGAAAAAGCGGTTTGTGCTGAAAGCTTAACAGGAAAACAGCTAACTTATTAATCAATACTTCCTGATCAGGCGTAGGAGTATGTTTAAAATATTTAACTAATAAGTGCTTAATGTCTTTTTCGTTCATTGATATTAATATTAGAAATTAGGAAGAAAACCATCCCGAGTTCTCGGGACTAATTTCCAATTTCAATGTTCAGTGAATTGTTACCAATTATATAATGAAACCAAATCATCAATCAAAAATCAACAATTAAAACGGGTATCCAATACCGAAATTCCACATTATCCTATCGAAGCGGGCTTTATTGATAATCCATCTTTCACCCTTGGGCTCCGAAGGGTCTTTAAGTTTAAGCGCCCCGTCAATTCTGAAAATAAAGAAATCAAAATCGAATCTAAATCCAAATCCTCCGTCAATTGCCAGTTGGCCAAGAAATTCATTGAATTCAAATTCACCTCCCTGAAAAGTTGTATTACTTTTTAACAGCCAAATATTTCCGATGTCGGTGAATATTGCACCCTTTAATTGTTTATATATTGGAAACCGGTATTCAATATTTCCTTCAATCTGAATATCACCTATTTTATCAATGTATTCACCTGTTTCTTTATATGATCCCGGCCCCAGCGACCTGATCCTCCATCCTCTCATGCCATTTGCCCCACCTTCGAAAAAACCCTTTTCAAAAGGAAGTACTTCGGAGTTACCGTAAGGAATTCCTATTCCGAATAACGTACGAAAAACGAGGCTTTTATTTCTGTCAAAAATATTGTAATACCTGAAATCAATATCCGTACGAATATATTGTGCATACTGAATGTTGAACAGAGTATAATTATCGTTTAAATTCTTTTGGGCATTAACGATATTGTCAATTAAATTTAAAGTATTACCGGCTGTTTCAATATTTCCCCGAAAATAGAAAAAGTCTTTTAATTTGTTTATATCCTGATTGTTGTAAATAAAGCTATAATTAATTGCAGTAATTAAGTGGTCGGTGTATTGTTGCTTAAGTCTTTGATCTTTTAAATCATCAAGTTCTTTTTGAAAGGCCGAGTCAGGAAATATTTTTATTGAATTTATATCGAATGGGAAAAGAATATGCTTTTTATGATCAGATTGCTTCCAGTTATACCCAAATGAAAAATTCGATATGTAGCGAAGATAATTAGGCCTTTTTTGATAATTTAATCCTGTACTTATAGTAGTTTTTGGGTTATAAAATTTGGGAAATTTTTCCTGTCGTACGGGTAATAAAAATTTAGGAAAATGAAGACTTATATCTATTCCGGTTTCTATGGTATTGAAAAATAAAAATGCATCTGATTGCTCCGATTCACCGGTGAGCTTTTGAACTTCGGCTGAACCTTTTAGTTTAAGGTAAAGGGTTTCAGCACCTCTGAAAATGTTTTTATTTTGATAAACAAAGTTGCCTCCAATTCCGAGATCACCACCTGAATTGGTTCCTTCGGTTTCAATTGAAAATGATTGAACATAAGCCCGTGTCATTTGAATTTTACAATCTAAATTTGAATTGTAAGAATCATTTCCGAAACTAGATTTCGGTTTAATGAATGAAATGTTCGAATGCCTGTATAATTGTAAGCCCGACAAGCGTTTGTAAGTTTTTTTAACTTTTGAAAGATCAAACGGATCACCCTGATTTATTAATAATGATTGGATTATGGTTCCGGGCTTTATCCTCATTTTCTTATTATAAACAAAATTATAAATCGAACTGTCTTGTGAGTTTTTTCCTTGTGATACCTGAATTGAAAGAGTGTCGTATTTTATTGTATCCGACTGAAAAGCTATGTAATTCGGATTGATAAAAATATTATTTATGAAATACCTTTTATGATTTTCTTCTACTATCTGCCCCGTATCCGACTTTGATTGAAATGTAGGATTTGTAATATCAAGACTTATATTAAATTGATTCGAATTTAATGAACTATCGATCTTATAAAAAATATATTCTTTTGTGAATAAAAAGTAACCGTTATTTTTTAAATAATCTGTTATTCTTTCGCGTTCATCATCAAGAGTATAAACATTATAAATGTTTCCTTTTTTTATTAAAGAATTTGAGGTGTCGTTGAAAATATACCTTCTTAATATGCTGTCTTTTATGTTATAAGTGATATTATTGGTTCTGAAAGGTTCGGACAGATTAATATTATAATAAACATTTATTTTTTTCTTTCTTATTTTAACTGAGTCTTTTACTGATGAGTTAAAATATCCTGTATTGTTGAGATATAGTTTTATATCATCAATTGAGTTATGAGTGAGATTTTTATTAAAAACGACAGGTTTTTCTCCAAAAGTTTTTTGAATCCAATGCCAAAACTTCCATTTTCTTTTACTCGTCCAATTGTAGATGCCGGGTTTTATCCGAACTAAACCCAAAAATCTTTTATTTGGCTTTTGTTGTAACAAACCCTCAATATTGTCAGTATCATAGGCCTTTGGTAAATTTTTAATAGTGACCTTATTTTTGTTTAGAAGAAAAGTGTTTTTCTGAAGATTAGATGTCGGACTACAAGCAACAATTGTTATTAAAACAACAAAAAGTAAATATTTTATTAAAACTCTTTTTAATTTCAATTTTTGAACATTGCTTAAAAGTGCAAAAGTAATGAAATTTTTTTGTAAAATTGCTAAATTGTAAAATTGTTACATTGTTGTTATATGGCTGTTTAACAATTAATTTTAGGTTTCAGGTTTTCGGTTTGAGGCATTGGGTTTCAGTTCAGGTTTTTTGCATTACTCCATCATTCCAACACTCCATTAATTACTCGTTTGCTGCATCGTTTGAGTGATAATTCCATCAGTTTTATAATTAATGGATTCACCGTTAATAGTGTAGGGAAGTATTTTGAAATAATAATATGTGTTTGGAATCAGATTCTTAAATAAGCATTGTTGAACTCCGTAATTAATATTAATTGCATCACTTGCATCAGGAACAGCCACATTATCAGCAGGAATTTGTATGTCGTCGAAACCAACATCGCTCATCAAAATTAAATAAGCATCCGGCAAAATTCCATTTGCTGCATCAACCCATTGCAGGATAATGTTATGCGATGAAAAATTACCTACATGATTTGATGGTTCGGGTAATAATCCAATCCAAACAGCCTCGGCAAATTCCGGATGATCGATAAACGGGTTTCTGTTTCCCTGATAATCCGAATAAATCAAATTATTCCTGTTTGTTTCCCAATTATCAACAGGGTCTTGTGTGTGCCATTGTAATAAAGTTGTGAGGTTTCCGTAAAAGGGTTCGTTATTAGGGGAGGAGTTAATATGTTCAACTAATTCAAGGTCAGGATCGCCACTAAAGCCTTCATATCTGACAGCCATATAAAATATCATCCTGGCTACATCACCTTTTACCTCATCTCTCGGTTCCCATGAATAAGTTGTGTAATAACAATTAGTTGCACCGGAATTGTCAATATAATGTGTGCCTCCGTTATCAAAATCTTTATTGCCTTTTGTCGAGTTTACACTTGCATCACAAGGCCTCAGATGATGTATATCGGTGCCGGCAGCAGGATCATATCCAAAATTACCATGCGATTGCGACCAAACATGTTCACGGTTCCATTCATTTGTGCCATTGCCAAAATCATCTTTTCCGTACGACCAGCCTGTATATAAGCATATTACATTGTTTGAATTTTCAGGATCCTCGTCTGTATTCCTGAGAGCTTCTTTTGCTGATTCATACGATAATTCAGTATGATTTTTTATAATTGTATAAAGTTCTGTTTTTAATACCTCACCTGTTAAACCATAAGTTCCGTCATAGTATCCGGCCGGTATTTGTCCGTATGTATTATTAATAATTATAAAACCAATAATTATTAATCCAAGAAATTTATTAACCATCTATCACTATTAAAAGTGATAAATTAACGTTTTTTTGTCTTTATTATTGTAGAAATTTAACTTGATGATTTGATGCTCTCAATAAGTATATTAAGGGAAGAACGTCAATTTTTCTTTGTGATATTATTATAAAAAAATTAAAATATTTTGAATTTTTTTTTGCATTTATGCAATAAAGTACGAAACTATTCGTATTTATTTAGTAAATTACGAAATATTTCGTAGTAAGAGATTTTAATATGAATAAAATAAAAATAAAGCCAACTGAGTCTGAACTTAAAATTTTGAAAGTAATTTGGGAGAAAGGTCCGGCAACAGTTAAAATGGTGAATGAATTATTGAGCCTTGAAAGCGAAAAAGATGTCGGATATACAACAACCTTAAAATTCATGCAGATCATGGCTGAGAAAGGCTTACTGACCCGATCGAAAAAAGGCAGGGTGCATGTTTATAATTCTGCTATACAGCAGGATGACACGCAAAAACTTATGCTTGATAAATTGGTAAAAAATCTTTTTAGCGGTTCGGCTTCAAATCTTGTAATGCAAGCACTTGGTAATCATGAAACATCTAAGGAAGAACTTGATAAAATTAAAAAATATATTGAAAAACTTGAGGGAGGTGAAAAATGAATTTAATCGAACATTTTATTTCTGACCGTTTTATTTATGCCATCGGCTGGACAATTGCCCATTCTATATGGCAGATTATGTTAATCTCAATTATCCTATGGGGAATACTGTTTCTCCTAAGGAAATCTTCATCGAACCTTCGTTACATGTTTACGGCCTCATCGTTCGTATTGATAATTATTACAGTTATAACAACTTTTATAACTCTTTATAATAATTTTCAGCTTGAAGCACCAATTTCCGGAGCGCAGAATGGAGGCCTTTTGCGAACTATAATTAACGAGACCGGAATAAACGAAGGATTTACATTTATGTCTATCCTATACTTCTTTATTGAAATTATCGGGCAAATTAGTATCTGGATTGGGAATAATCTTTCGTTTATTGTTCTTTTATGGTTTATAGGTTTAGTTGTATTTTCAATTAAATTAACAGGTAACGTAATTTATGTTCAGCATCTTAAGAGATTCGGGCTTCAGCCGGTTTCATCAAATTTACAAGATACTTTAAAGATTCTTTCAAATAAAATCGGAGTAAGAAAAAGTATTTTAATTGCCGAATCACTTGTTGCAAAAGTACCGATGGTTGTCGGATACTTAAAGCCTGTTATTCTGTTACCCGTCGGACTTATTTGTTCAATCCCACCTGATCAGATTGAAGCTATTCTTGCTCATGAATTGGCCCATATTCGCAGAAAAGATGTTCTAATCAATACATTAAAATCTGTTATTGAAGTGATATTTTTCTATCATCCGGCTTTATGGTGGATGTCTTCTGTTTTCGATCAGGAAAGGGAACATTGTTGCGATGATATTACATTACATGCTTCTATTAATCCGATAGCTCTTTCAAAAGCCTTGTTAGGAGCTGAGGAATACCGTATTAAGTCACCAAAACTGGTTGCTGCTTTCAATGGAAATAATAATAAACTTTTTAATCGAATTAAACGTATGAATACAAAAAAAACCAACACACGAAAATTTAACGGGCGTGCACTTGCCCTTACTATTGTTTTTTGTGGAATGATAGTATTAATTGTTAACTCAACAGTTTTTAAATCGCCGGGAACGGTAAATTTAGAAAATTCCGAATCCTCATTTATCAATTCTCCGGTTGGGCAGCCTTCAATGAATGCCTTTGAGGATGTTAATGATGATAAAAATTCAAACTTGAATAATCCCGATAAAGATGAAGAACTTATGGCCCTAAAGAAAAAGTTACAAAAACTTTTTGCTTTTTCACAAAAAACAAAAGATAAGCTTATGGCTTTTAAATCTAAAATTTCAAAAGGAAAAGGTGAACCTTCGGAAAAAAAGATTGATTTTTTAAAGGTAAACCTGAAAAAGCATGAAGAAGCTACAAAATATCTGACTATGGTTAAAGAAAGCATTTTTGCCGACAAACAAAGCAAAGATATTAGTGATGAAGAGATGAAGAAATCAAAAAAATTGTTAGATGGATCGGCTTATATTTTGAAGGATATCAATAATAATATTAGTAAATTTTATGGAGATAAATCATCAGAGTATGCTTCTGAAAATGAAAAAAAGAAGAATTTTGACAAGATGAAGATTAAGAATCCCGAAATGATGCAAAAGAAAACCAAACAAGTTTTTTGGAAGAAATTGGTTGATGAAGGGATTATAAAAGAAGATTCTAAAAACTCTTTTTCTTTGACTACACAGAACTTTGTTGTTAACGGAAAAAAACAATCAAAAGAAATTCATGAAAAATTCCTGAAAATATATCATAAAATTAATGGACATGCTTTGAAAAAAGGCAAGGCATTCGAGTTGAAAAAATAATGAGCCCCCAAGGATAATATATCTTGATTGTTAGTGATTAAGGTAGCGAAGTTTTGTTTTTCCAAAAAGAAACTTTTGCTACCTTTTTTTGTTTAAATTTGAAGCGAGTCTTTAGTAAATTTTGAATTATTGAATTGCTTTAAAACAAAACTGAATAGGAATGAAATATTCGATAGGGAAAAAGTTATTGGCAAGTGGTTTTATTGTTTTGATGTTCGTCTTGTTGATGGTTGTTGTAAATCAGATAGTTGTTAACATTTTCAACAACACATCCAAGTTATTGGTAACCGAATATAATGAACTTGATGCCCTTCAGGAGTTAAAATTATCTCTTGGTAAACTTCAAATATCAGCAAATAATTATTCAGTTTTCGGAAAAGAACAAGAGAAAGAGAATTTTAGGGAACTTTCTCTTAATGCACTTGAAAATCTTAACTTATGCCGGTCTGTCATAACTGACAGGCATGAGCTAAATTTGCTGAATGATTTTGAAGTTGTAATATATTCAGTAGACAGTTTGGTGAAAGAAATATTTCAAAACCGGGAATTAGGTGGTGATATTAATAACAAATTTTTACTTGAAAGTGTAAGCTATGAAATTCATATTGGAACTCAGGAGATAAATATATTATTGAATGAAACCAAATTGGAAATTGATGAGTACGAAAAGATAAACAAAACTTTAATAAAACACAGCACACTAACTGTCTTTTCCCTGGGATTAATAATCATGCTGATTCTGATCTCAGGTGGACTAATATTTATTAGAAGCCTTACTAAGCCGATCAAAGAACTGGTATCAACAACACATAAGATTATAAACGGAGACAGAAGTTCTAAAGTAAATATTAAAACCAGAGATGAATTCAGTACCTTAGCTGATTCATTTAACCAAATGGTTGATACTCTTGACAGAACAACCGTTTCAAGAAATTATCTCGATAACATCCTAAAAAATATGTTTGATTCTCTTGTTGTTATTGATAATCAATTAATAATTCAGTCAGTAAATCAAGCTGCATTGAACTTGTTGGGATATAAGAAGTCAAACTTAGAAGGTCAAAGCCTCATGAAACTTTTTAGAAACAAGGATAAAAAAAGGCTTCTTAATACCATATCCGGAAAAAGTTTGCAAAAAAAGTTGTCGAAAATAAACGCAATAAACTATCTGTTATCAAAATCCGGAAAAGAAATTCCGATGCTATTGTCATGTGCAATTCTTAAGAATGAAATCAATGAAATTAGTGGAATTATTATGACAGGACACGACCTTACCGAAAAAAAAGCGATTGAAAAAAAACTTGATCAAACACGAAAAGATAGATTAATCGATATTAATGAAGCTCAGGAGGAAGAACGGATCAGAATTGCAACCGACCTGCATGACGGATTAGGTCAGACGCTTACAGCAATATCTTATTCCATTCAGGAATTGTTTTCAGATGATGGAGAAAAGGGTGTAAATTCGGGGCAGGTAAAAAGAATTCAACATCAAATTGATTTGGCCATTAAGGAAGCAAAAAATATTGCGTACGACTTAATCCCCATAGTATTAAAAGATTTTGGACTAATTGTGGCAATCGAAAATCTTATCAACAGGGCAAATGAGTTGTATGAAACCAGATTCCGATTTAATGCATTTGATTTTAATGAAAGAATTGATGCAAGGCTTGAGAAAACCTTATACAGAATATGTCAGGAGGCAATTAATAATATTGTAAAACATTCGAATGCAAAAGAAGCAACCTGTCAGATATTCTGGCAAAATTGTATGATTGTCCTTGTTATAGAAGATGATGGGGATGGATTTGATACAGCGTTACTTGAACAAGATAAATCGAATACAGGCATTGGATTAATTAGCATAAAGGAAAGAGCTTTGGCTTTTGATGGAAATTTTACTATTAATTCAGAACCGGGTAATGGTGCTGAGTTACTCATTGAAATCCCTTGCCGAAAAAACAAACATAATGAAAATAGTTAGAATACTTATTGCAGATGACCATGAACTCATTTATAATGGGATACGGGATATGTTAAAGTCTATCAGGAATTACAAGATTGTCGGAATGGCAACAAATGGCAGTGAAGCCGTTGATAAAGCCATGGAGTTAAAACCGAATATAATTTTTATGGATATTTCGATGCCAATAATGAATGGTATTGAAGCCACAAAAATCATTGTAAATAAGATACCGGCTATTAAAATTCTTGCACTAACACAGCATGAGGAAAGTGAGTATGTAGTGCAGATACTCAAGGCAGGCGGATATGGTTATCTGTTAAAGAATTCGAAAAAAGATGAATTTATTCATGCTATTGAGACCGTATTATCAGGGAAAAAATATTTGAGTAAGAAAATTTCCGAACAGATGATAGACAATCTTGTTTACGAAGAACAAAAAGAAAAAGGAAATGAGGATAATGAAATACCCCTTACCAAAAGAGAAAAGGAGATCATTCAAAAAATAGCTGACGATATGAGTAACCAACAAATAGCAGATGAATTACATATTAGCTTGAGAACTGTTGAAACTCATCGCAGAAACCTGATGCAAAAACTAAAAGTTAAAACTGTTGTTTCCCTGTTAAAATATGCTGCCCAACATAATATTATAAGCTTTGATTGAGATATTCTCATTCAATATCTTGCAAGTTCTTAGCAGAAAATAATAAACTCCTGGCGGGTTTGTTGCTGTTATAGACATAATCCACCTGTTATTTTTTTTGAGAATATCTGCTCATATATTTTATACTGTTAAGAAAAAACTAAACAAAACTAAGTAGTAGATTGTATATAAAATTACGTATAGAATGCTATTGATAGAGTGGAAATCGGGATGTATTTTTGTATTCGTTTGTTTAACTGATGTAAATATATTAATTAAATTTTTAGAATATGAAAAAACATTTACAATTATTAATGATTTCGGCCATGTTGCTGAGTTTAAGCATTTTGGTTACGAGTAGTGATTGGCTGTCGGGTGGGAAGAGTAATTTCTTACGTACATCAACTTATGTTGGTTCTGATGCCTGTTCAGGTTGTCATTCAAGTAAGTACAACGAATGGATAGACTCCGGGCACCCCTACAAATTTACTGTAATTGAAAATAATCAACCTCCGGTATATCCACCTGAGGCTGTTAATTTTCAGGATACATGGATGCAAGACCTTGGAGATGGATCTCATAACTGGGCCGATATTGCCGGAGTTATTGGAGGATATGGATGGAAAGCTCGTTTTGTAGGTACTGACGGCCATATAATAGGAACAGCAGGAAGTTCTTTTCCTGATGCCGGATACGGACATAATCAATTTAACTTTTACGGTGGTGAAGACCATGGTTGGGTAAATTATCATCCTAATGATGTAAAGATTTATAACTATGGATGCTTTAAGTGCCATACCACCGGAGGTGAAACCTCAGGATCATGGCTTCCAGGAGTTGAAGATCTAGGAACTTTTTCTGAAGGAGGTATTGGTTGCGAGAGTTGTCACGGACCTGGAAGTGAGCATATTGCAAGCCCCTCAAGTCAGAATATTGACAGAGTTTTTGAATTTGCACATTATGATAATAGTTTAGGTGGTTTGTCTATACATGGCGTTGTTCAAACCCCCGATCCAAACAGTGATGACGTAAACTTCCTTTGCGGAACCTGTCATAATCGCAGTTATACTGATCCTATTAACTCTAGTGGTGGATTCATTAAACATCATGAACAATGGGATGAATTTGTAGCAACAGATCATTACGAACATGGATTCAATTGTTTAACTTGTCATGATCCACACAAACGTGTTATTTGGGATGGTGAAGGCATAACGAAAACTTGTGCAACCTGTCATACCGACAAGGTTGCTAACACAAACCATTCAACATCTGCTACATGCAAAGATTGTCATATGCCTTTTGCAGCAAAATCAGGAACAACAAGAGGTGAAAGTGGTTTCAAAGGAGACGTTCGTTCACATCTCTTTAAGATCATACCGAATACAGAATCAATGTTTTCGCCTGATGGAAGTGTAGTAAGAGACGATGATGAGAGGGAAGCTGCCCTGAGCCCTGCCTATTCATGTCTTGGATGTCATAATGATGACCCTAATGATGCAATACCGGATAAAACACTTGAGCAAGCAGCAGCAGGTGCAGCCGGCATGCATGGTGGTTCATTTATATACGAGCCTGATTATTTAACATTGGGAGTATTTCCAAATCCTTCAAGAGGCTTAACTAATATTAGTTTCGAATTGAAGAATACTGAACATGTATCTATTGAAATATTCAATGCATCAGGACAATTAGTTTATAGTCAAAAAGATGAATATTATTCTGCCGGTGAGCAGGTATTTCATTGGGATGGAACAAGTAATATAGGTGCAAATGTAGGAACCGGATATTACTTTATTAGTATAACTACAGGAAACAAAACCGCATCACTAAAATTGCTTATGATAAAATAATAACAGTAGCGTAAGATTATTAATAAGCTTAAGAAGAAGCTGTCTCAAAGCAATTTAGCGTTTAGTTGTTTTAGAGATATCTTCTTCTTTTTTTTTGAAGCATTTCATGTGTTTCTATTTTTGTCAATAAAGCTTTTAATTCGAATAAACATGTACACTTGATTGCGCCGAGGGCAAATAGTTAACCCCGAACCAACAAATTAGAAGTATTACAAAAGAGAGGGATAATATCCAAAGTGCAGATCTGATATTTTTCCGTTTATTCACCCTGAAATGGATATAAATTAAATAAACCATCCAGGTGAGAAAGGCCCAGGTTTCTTTAGGATCCCATGTCCAGTAATGGCCCCATGCCTCTTTTGCCCATAAAGCACCAAACAATAAACCAAATGTTAAAAAGGCAAATCCAAGGTAAACTATATTATCAGCTAAAGCTATGGTATCATCTGGATTTTTATTCTTTCGCATTTTATAAAGGCCGATTAATCCAATCAAAGAAGATACGGCAAGAAATGCATAGCCAATGATATAAACGATAACATGAGGAATAAACCAGGGGCTTTGCAAAGCAGGCATAAGGGTTTTATCGAATGTATCGGGATTAAAGTAATTAATAAACAAAAATAGTATAGCCATTAATAGTGTGTAAGCCAGCATCCAGAAAAGCTTCCATCGATAATAAATAACAAGGCCAATTACTGAAATAAAGATGCCATACCAGAGTCGTGTTTCAGCCAATGTTCTGAAAGGAGGTCTTTCAAGTTCCATCCACAGGCCTATCGTAAAAACACTTATTAATACAACTCCTGCAATTAAAAAAATATCGGCTAACCATTTTATGCTTTTTTCTCTGAGCAGATAAACCAGGATCATTCCGAGTATCCAACTACCTGAAGCGCAAAATATATATGTAGAGTAATTATACCAGGTCATTGTTCTTTGTTTTTATAGTTTGTTTTGATTTCCCCATCCATACCAGATAAAGTGAACCTGCCAGAAGCATGAATATCCCCACATAAACTGCAGGTAACCAAGGATCGCGTACAAGTTCAATAATACTCATATTCGACCATTTCCCCATTTTCTCGTTATAACCGGTCTGATAGATAGTCCATCCGTACACTTTCATTGGTTCGTTCACCTTGATAGTATAATCTTTATATTTTTTCATAGATTCAAACACCCGGATATCTGAACTGTATTCCTGTGCTGCAGGCATTGTCATTGCAAGTTCAATATCAGGTGTAAGTGCTAATGTTTCTATTGGTGAAGCGAAACTTCCACTACAAACCCAACCACTAATCTCCTCACCGTTGATTTGATTGATAGCCTTAACAAAAGCAGCGGGTGCAGCTCCGATTGCAGAAGATGTATCGTAAACAATTGAATCCTTTCTGCTTTCATTCAGGTATTTCTCAATAATAATGTTCCAGTTTCCTAATATTTTACTGTTTCCTTCGGCCACTTCAATGAGTTGTGTCTTCTTTTCAATTATAAGTTTTCTGTCTTTCACAGAATAAAGCCCGATATTAGGTGGATACTCTTTAATTTTAAAATCAAGCAGTTTAATGGCAAACGGCAGATTATAGGAATTCCCGTTATGGTCGTAGGTAGTAAATATTGCCCGCCCTTCGACAATTTGCATGTTCAGTCTCCATAAATCAGCAGAACCCAGAGATGCAGTGGCAATTACTATAAACAAACCCGCATGATTTAAAAAAAATGCAATATTCTTTAAAGAAAATGACCTGAAACGTCTGACAATAGTAAATCCAAGAATTAATAGCAGAAAAAAAGAGCAAAGCAGATAAGGCCAGCTTGTAGTAACATGTGTTAATCCGATCATTTTTACAAAACCGCTAGAGGTTTCGCTGTTTTGAGGGATAAAACCCATAAGTAATATTAAAAGAGTTAATATGCTTATAGCTGAAATTGCAGCCGGAGGACTGGAAAACCATTTGACAATGGAGGTCTTGAAAAATTTCTGTACGATAATAATGTAAGAAATAACTATCAATATCAGAATTAAGTTAACCGGCCACCCGGGAAGCTTGATAAATGTATCACCTGATATCCATTCAATTATAAATCCGATAAGTAATATGGATAATGAGATAATAAAACTTTCAAGGTAACCCCAGGGGAATTGCCGGGTTTTTCTTTGTTTGCTTATTTTATTGTTATTTTCACTCATATTGTTGATTCCGGTAAACTACAAAAAGCAGACATCATTTCTATTTAAAAGATGTCTTCAAGAAAGCAAAGATAAAATTATTTTCTCTTAAACAAATTGCTTCTCATATGATATATATTATAGAAAGAAAATGTTTGAAGACTATCATCCTGATCTAATGTAAAAATCAATATACAATAATAAATTGACTTAGCATCTTTTTTCAATTTGTTTAAGTAGATCCCGGAATATAAATACATGAAATGCCAATAACTTCCTTCTGTTAATCCCAAGACACTCAAAAAGGTCCGATCTTGTTCTGAGGTTTGATATCCCACCTATATTTTATTCATCTGTAAGATAATCTTTTTTGGTAATCAGTTGATTTGAAAAAAAACTTTTCTGCCAATAAATTTTTCACATGTTCCTCTTGCAGAATGTAATTTGAAATTATGGTGAGAAAGGGCTTCTTGTGAGTAATAGCATAAATCTGATGATTTGGACCTGACATACCAGTCTGCTGCTGAAGCTACAATGAAATTCAAAAAAAGTACCAGGGCTGTTCAATGCTAATAAATTTGTGTACTACGATTTGATCTTTTCTTTGTGTAACTTCATGTTTCTTAGTGTATCTCTGTGGTATAACTATTACACAAAGTTACTCAAAGAATTCTCAAAGGGTCACAAAGAAAAACTCCTTTTTTTAATATTGCCCTAATAATTAGCAATATAAGAAAATTTGCTTTTTTTGTTAATTTAGAATTGAACAGTCCTGAAAAAAGTGCTAAGTCAATTGCATTTTTTGAAATTGATTTGTATTCTTGTAAAACTTAAAAAAATATTTCATGAGTTTAAAAGAAATAGTTTCTATCGTATTGTTTATTTTTCTTATATTCCTGTATTTTTACATCATCACCATTTTTATTTTGCCATTTTTTTAGAATGGTCTCTATCTGTTGATTAGTTTCTTAGATTTTCTTCCATGTAAATCTATAAAACTCATAATTTTGAGACATTTCAAACAAATGTTCAGATCGCCAATCTCCAACAAGTGCTTTTTTAATAGCACATCTTGAAGCCTTGACATTTTCACCAACAAGTTTTTCTAAGACATCAGAGTTTCGTTCACCCTTAACTATTGCTTCAATAACTTTAATGCCAGACTCTCCAGTAAGATCGCTAAGCACAGTCTTTAGTTGAATATTCATCAATACCATAGATTTATTCATCTTAGCAATGTATTGGCTACTGTTTTGAATTAAAGAACGACGGTGACGGGTGTACTGACGCAGTTCTTTGCAGAAATCATCTGGCTGAAAGCTATTATTTAAAAGGCCAATACTGTGTAATAACTGTATCCATTTACTGTCGACTACATCTGTCTTATGCCCTTTTACATTTTTTAAATGACGGGCATTTATTACTATTACTTCAATATTATAAGATTGAAGCATTGCAACTAATTGTTGCCAATAGAATCCTGTAGATTCTAATGCAACGTTTTCTATTCCATAAGATTTGAAATGTTGACAAATCTCATGCAAACCAGCAGTGTGAGTCGGAAACTCTTTTACATTGTCTTGCGCTACACATACGAAATGACTTCTGCTTCCTGCGTCAATACCGGTTGCATTCGGGTTGACTACGGGCATGGAAATAGTTGCGATTGGATTACCTTTTACTTTTCTGGATGCCATAATATATTGATTTAAAGAACGAGGCAGAATGTTTGTTACTGTAAATTCTCATATGCGGGATAAGAATAAGACAAATTATCCTTTCACCAGTATTGTTTCCAAGACGTCCTGCAGCCATGCTGGCAGACGGGCTGATGCACCTATTAGGTTGATGAACTTAGCACAATGAAAAAAACGGCTTACGTTCGGGTTCTAGGCAAAGTTATACATATTTGTTTTTGACCCGACAATGGTTGCTGGCAAGTACTATTTAATTAAAGTGCTCCATTCTCAATCATAAGTACGATGGTTTCTATGGCTCTGTCTTCTCCTTCCGGATCATATTTTACTTTTAAATTATAACCAAAAAGCCGGGCAAAAGTTTGCCAAAAAAAAGCTACAAATTTTCCTCTTAATTCCTGGACCAATTTAAAAGAAGATGTTCCGGTTTCTCTGTCAATAAGTTTTATTAGTATTTTACCTTGTGTAAAAGTAAGTTTACGCAAATCATCGCCAAAATCAGCTTTAATTTCCTTTTCTGCCTTTTTCATTATTTTTCTTCTTTCCTTATCATTTTTTGCTTCCAACAATATTTCATTATATTCATTTAATTTTATTCCGGCAAGTTTGGCAAAAGGATAAACTTTCCTCACATTTCTCATAAGTCGTGTTATCCTTCTTGCCTCCCTTTTCGTTTTAAAAACCCTGAATGAATACACACTGACTTCAGGGAGAGGTATAATTGGAATTGTGTCGCCATCAATTACTTTCGCATATACTACTATTCTCTTATTTTCCTGAGCAAAGCTTGAAAACGGAAGTAATAATACAAAAAATAATATAAAATGTAACTTTTTCATTAATATATTGAAACTACTCAATACAAAAATAATGAAAAAGCTTATGTTTTATTGTGTGAAAATAAAATGAGCAGAAATTTAAGCAACCTTAAGTTTAGCTATATTCGCTTTTTCAAACTTACTTCTTGCGTATGAGAGACTAAGTTTAAGGTTTTTAACTTTACTATCAGAAGGTAATTCAAACATTGCATCAGTTAAAATAGCTTCCATTATTGACCGTAATCCACGAGCACCAAGTCTGAATTCAATTGATTTATCAACTATAAATTCAAGAACTTCATTATCAATAGTTAGAACAATATTATCCATTTCAAACAATCTTGTAAATTGTTTGACCAGTGAATTTTTAGGTTCGGTCAGTATTCTAATAAGAGTTTTTCTTTCAAGAGGATGCAGATAAGTAACAACAGGCAATCGGCCTACAATTTCCGGTATTAAACCAAATTTTTTAAGGTCTGTTGGAGAAATATATTGTAATAAGTTCTCTCTGTCAATTTTCTCTTTTTTCTTATCGAAATTATATCCAATAATATTTGTTTGAAGTCTTGAACCAATAATTTTATCAATTCCATCAAATGCTCCACCTGAAATAAATAATATATTCTTTGTGTTGATTTGAATCATTTTTTGCTCGGGATGTTTACGTCCACCTTGTGGAGGTACATTAACTATAGCACCTTCAAGAAGCTTCAATAAGGCTTGTTGAACTCCTTCTCCACTTACATCGCGGGTAATAGAAGGATTATCACTTTTTCTTGCAATTTTATCAATTTCATCAATAAAAATTATTCCCTTTTCGGCAGCTGCAACATTATAGTCTGCTACCTGTAATAATCTTGATAAAATACTTTCAACATCTTCGCCAACATATCCTGCCTCAGTTAAGACAGTTGCATCAGCAATACAAAAAGGAACTTTTAAAATTTTTGCAATCGTTCGGGCAAGAAGTGTTTTCCCTGTTCCGGTTTCACCAACAATAATAATATTGGATTTTTCTATTTCAACATCATCCTCTCTTTTTTGAGGCTGACTAATCCTTTTAAAATGATTATAAACCGCAACTGAAAGAACCCTCTTTGCTTCTTCCTGACCAATAACGTATTGGTCTAAATGTTCCTTTATTTCGAATGGCTTAAGTAATTTAATATCTGAGAATTGCTCTCCCCCCTTTGATACCAATTCCTCGCTCACAATTATTTTTGCCTGCTCAACACAATTATCACAAATATGAGCATCAAGGCCTGCGATAAGAACATTTGTGTCTTTTTTCTCTCTTCCGCAAAACGAACATTTTTCAATATTTCGTGGCATAAATCTAGTTTTTGTTAATCCCGATAGTTACTGTGTTAAAATTCTTAAAAGTTATTTTTTTCTAATAACTATTTTATATTTTTAACGAGGACTTCATCAATCATTCCATATTCTTTAGCTTCTTCAGCTGTCATCCAATAATCTCTATCCGAATCTTTCCATACTTTTTTATAATTCTGTCCCGTATGGGCTGAAATTATTTCATATAGTTCCTTTTTTAATTTTTGGATTTCACGGACAGTAATTTCCAATTCGGATGCTTGTCCCTGGGCGCCACCCATTGGCTGATGGATCAACACCCTTGAATGTTTCAACGCTGTTCTTTTTCCTTTTGTACCCGCACATAATAAAACCGCACCCATTGAAGCTGCCATTCCGGTACAAATTGTTGCAATATCTGGTGTCAGGTATTGCATAGTGTCATAAATTCCAAGTCCTGCATAAACCGAGCCTCCCGGTGTATTCAGATAAATATGAATATCTTTTTTCGAATCGGTTGAATCAAGAAAAAGTAATTGTGCCTGGATAATATTTGCAACATAATCATTTATAGGTACTCCAAGAAAAATGATTCTGTCCATCATTAATCTTGAAAAAACATCCATAGTAGCTACGTTCATCTGGCGTTCTTCGATAATTGTCGGTGAAATATAATTATTAAACACCGATGTATATTTATCAAGCGATAGGCTATTTATCCCTCTATGCTTAGTTGCGTATTTTGTGAATTCGTTATTATTCATTTTGTTTTTTATTTTTCAGACACAAATTTAATAAACTCCTTGTAATCAACTTCTTTTTTATTCAATTTAAGATGAGATTTCAGAAAGTCAAGAACTTTTTTATCAAATAATTCCTCATGGATGCGTTGTGACTCTTTTTCGTTTTTTAAAATTGTGTTTGTCAATTCATCAAGGTTTTTTTCAATTTCTTCGGGAGGTAAACCATCCATCGGAGCAAATCTGCGATATATATCTTTAATATGATTTCGAATTTCCTCTTCGGTAACCTTTAAATCATATTTTTTAATGATTACACTTTCCAATAATTGCCATTTCATCGAATCACGATAGGTATCATACTCCTGAGCTATGTCCTCTTTTGATTTTATTTCTTTCTCATCCCTTTGATTCTCATACAACCACCTTTTCATAAACTCGTCAGGCAAAGAAAAATCAGCCACTTCAAGAAGTTTTTTAACAGAGTTGTTCATTAACTGCTTATCACTTTCGTTGTCTAATGATTTTTTTGCATCTATTTCAACTTGATTTCTGAATTGTTCTTCATCCTTGATATCCTGTTGAGGATAGACACTTTTGTAGAAATTTTCATCCAATTCTGCCGGAACAACTCGTGAAATGCTCTCTACAGTAAAACGAAAATCAGATTTATTTTTCTCAGCTTCTTCTTTTTCTATTCCAAGCATAGTTGCTGTTTCTATTGCACTTTTGGTAGCTTTGAAAGGATTAAAAACGGCAGAGTCATTTTTCTTTAATCCGGTCAACTTTTTTTGAATCGTTTTTAGCTTTATAAGGTCAGTCGCAATAGAAGTTTTATTTTTTATACCACCCTCTAATTCATTTCCTTCTTCGTCAAGCTCTACTATTTCTCCTTCTAACACATCCCCTATTTCAGATTCTTCTGGATTTGTTGTTTGCCCCATACGCTTTCTGGACTCGGAAACATAATTATCAATCATTTCCTTATCAACTTTAATATCGTAACAATCAACTTCTATTTTGTCATCAACATCAATTTCAATTTTAGGTGATAATCCAAGATCAAAATAAAATTCAAAATCAGTTTCATTATCAAAATCGAAAGGAGTGTTTTTTTCAATATTCGGCAAGGGTTGTCCTAAAATATCAATTTTATTTTCCTCAATATATTTTGTTATTGATTCGGAGATAATTTTATTGATTTCATCGGCGATCACAGCTTTGTTATACATTTTTTTGATCATACCGAACGGAACTTTACCAGGCCTGAAACCCGGAACTTTAGCTTTTCGCTGATAGTCTTTTAATTCCTTATTGACTTTTTCCTGATAGTCGTCTTTAGCAATTTCAATTTTTACTAAAGCAGTTAAATCGCCTGTGTTTTCTTTTGTTATATTCATTAAAATATCAATTAATTTTTGAGGGTGCAAATATAGTTATAATCTTCCAATCAACTCATCTATTGAATTAATTTTATGATGATTTAAATATTTTTCAATTCCATCAACAATCTTTACCGAAATTTGCGGGTTGATAAAGTTAGCAGTCCCAATTTGCACTGCTGTTGCTCCTGCAAGAATAAATTCAATTGCATCATGAGCATTCATAATTCCTCCTAATCCGATTATCGGAATTTTCACGGCTTTTGCTACCTGCCAAACCATACGAAGAGCAATTGGTTTAATTGCAGGCCCTGACAATCCACCTGTTATTGTTGAAAGAACAGGTTTACGCTTTTCGACATCAATTGCCATTCCCATTAGTGTATTTATCAGTGAAACCGAATCGGCTCCTGAATTTTCGGCGGCAATTGCAATTTCTGAAATATCGGTAACATTTGGCGAAAGCTTAACAATAAGAGTTTTTTTATATACTTTTCTTACAGCTTTAATTACCTCCGAAGCTGCCTGACAACTTGTACCGAATGCCATTCCGCCTTCTTTAACATTCGGACAGGAAATATTAAGTTCAATAGCCGGAATGTTTTGTAATTCATTTATTTTTTCTGAAACTTCGATATACTCACTTATCGTGGATCCGGAAACATTAACAATTATATTTGTTTTGTATTTCCTAATTCCCGGATAAATATCTGAAATAAAATTATCTACACCTTTATTTTGCAGTCCGACCGCATTTAACATTCCCGCAGGAGTTTCCACCATTCGGGGATATGGATTTCCTTCACGTTTTGAGCCGGTTGTTCCTTTTACAATTATTCCTCCAAGCCGGTTGACATCAATGAAGTCGTCAAATTCTTCGCCATAACCAAAAGTCCCGGAAGCTGTTAAAACAGGATTATCCAATTCGAGATCATGAATTTTTACTTTTAACTCAGCCATTTTAAGTCTTTTAAGTTAAAAACCGGGCCTTCGGTGCAAACACATACGTTTCCATGCTTTGTATCTTCAACACAACATAAACAGGCTCCAATACCGCAAGCCATAGTATTTTCTAAGGAAACCTCGCAATCAAGTCCTTTAGCAGCGGCAATTTTTGCAATTGCTTTCATCATTGGTAAAGGCCCGCAAGTGACTATTTTATCAAAATCAAATAATTTATTACTGATAACACTTTGCTCGGTTACAAGTCCCTTCTCTCCAAATGAACCATCTTCGGTAGCAATAAAAACTTCAGAAAGCTTTTCAAATTCTTCAAATCTGACAATTTGTTTTTCAGATCGCCCTCCAAGTAATACCGAAAAATCATGATTGATTCTATTAAAATGCTTTGCCAAAAATAATAATGGTGCAATACCTGCTCCCCCGCCTATCAATAAAGTTTTATTATTATCAGGTTCGGAAAATGAATTCCCAAGAGGATAAATTAGATTTAAATATTCGCCCGATTTTTGCCTTGACAATTCACGTGTTCCTTCACCAACAATTTGAATTAATAAGCTAATTGTTCTATTTTTATAATCTACATCATGGATAGAAAAAGGACGCCTGAGAAATGTATTCGCCGAACTATCAATTAATACCTCAACAAATTGCCCGGGCATGATTTCATTAACAGGATGTGGAACCGATAACTCAAGCAAAAAATAATCCTTGTTTAAGCTTTTACAGCTTATTATCTTCAGATTGTTAATATGTTTTTTCACCTATTCGGGTTTTGCATAAGGAATTTATTCTTTATTTTCCTCTTTATCGCTAATAATTTCTTTTTCTTCAGGTTTTACCTCCTCATTAGCTTCCTCAGGCTTTTCAGCTATTTCATCAGGTTTGGATTCTTCTTTGTCTTCTGATGATTTATTCTCATCTTCCTTTACTTCTTCTTCCGAAAAATCAAAGAAATCTCTTTCTGTTAATAAATTATACCAATTAATAACTTTCTTAATATCCGAAACATAAACTCTTTCTTTATCATAAGAAGGAAGAACTTCTTCGAAAAATTCTTTTAATTCTTTATTATTTGATTTATGTGAGAGGGCTTTTTCACCTTCAAGTTTTTCATAAATTAGTTTGAAAACATCAATAAGGGAAACGTCTTCATCCTCAGAAAAAATACTTATCTCCTCCAGAGAACTGATTTGTTCATGAGCAAAAGCAGTAAATCTTTTTTCATCAATCATCGACTCAACTACTACACCATTCTTTGTTTGGGCTATCATTTTAAACAAACCCGGCTTCCCTGAAATTGATAATACTTTGCTTAGATCCATATCTTTTGTTTTTTCGGCAAAAATATGAAAATATTTTTCTTGTGATCGGGAAAAAGAATAAATAATATTTTACGGATTTTCGCTATAGCGTCAGGCTTTAAGTTTGAAGATAATCGGCCAGGGCTTGTTCTACTTCCGATAGTTGAATGTTGGTTCAGGTTAAATTTTCAAGAGTAATTAAATATATAAGCTTTTCTATTTGGGTTTCTAAACTCAAAACAATAGCGTCATGTTGACAGAGTATTTGTGGAGCAATCCTTTCTTTTCAATACATTTTTGTCTTAATTCGCTTAATTTGTGTAAGTAATTGCTTATTAAAAATGAAATTTTTATAAAAACGGGTGAGCCGTCAACGTTAACCGCTGAGCCGTTAACGAAAACTTGTGTGCCGTTAACGAAAAAAGTGAATTTTTTCATATAAAAAGTGAGGTTTTGCTTTAAAAAACTGACATTTTGTCCTTGAAACCTGTCCTGTTAGCCATAAAAAGTACCATTTTTGGGAAACGGGGGAGCCGTTAACGTTAACCGGACAGCCGTCAGCGTTAACGGGTCAGCCGTCAGCGTTAACGGGACTGCCGTCGGCGTTAACGGGACTGCCGTCGGCGTTAACGGGACTGCCGTCGGTGTTTACAGGACAGCCGTCAGCGTTAACGGGTCGGCTGTTAACGTTAACGAGCCTGCAGTTAACGAAAAAATGCCTCTTGTTTTTGTTAACAGTTCTGTCGTTTATGAAAAGTTATCGGAGGTTGTTTAATTAAAACCATTATTTTACCCACCCAAACTTCGTAGCTTGATTGTGAAGGAAAAATTAATAAAATCTTCTTTTTGAGAAATATTATAATCATCAGACAGATCGCTCCCCTCCTTTTCCAAAAGGAGGGGCCGGGGTGGATAAAAAAATAAAGATTTTTTTTCTAATCAAAATACATTAGATTTGTATTCATAAACGAAAAAAGAATTACAAATAAATTAATCTACTTTAGAAACGGAGGTAAAAAATGAGAAAAGTAAATATATTTTTAATTACAGGAATAATTGCATTAAATCTGTTTGCTTGCAATTATGTTATTTCTCAAATAATAACACGAGGACCTAATATTGGAGAAATCTATTTTCTTGGGCCTACCGTAACCGAATTATATGATTGTTTGCACTACTCGACAGATTTTGGACAAAATGTAATATGTGTTGATAGTACTCGTATTGGCCAGATAAGCACAATATCTGCGGATAAATATTCAGGTGTAATATATTCTACTAATTATGAAAGCTTATACAGATCTGATTATTATGGATATCAAAATACCTGGAACCATATTAATGGTGGAATAAGTTATAATAATTGTAGTGGTGTAAAAGAAGGTTTTATTTATTCCAGTATGTCTAAATATAGTGAAAATTATGGTGTTGATTTTTTCAATCATAATACTAATGGTTTTTTCGGAAACCTTTTTGAAACAGAAATAGATAATCAAGAAAATATTGGATATGCAATTACGAAAAAAAGTGGAGTGTTTGATTCAATATATTTGTTAATTTCTTATGATAATTATGAAAATTTAGAAATTCAAAATATTTTAAACTGGGCTACATTTTTTATTAAATTAAGTCGTGGCGTAGAGCACGGAGAATTGTATTTGTATCGGGAGATGCCGGATTCTCCTGGCTTAGAGTTTTCCGGCAGAGAATTATTATACAGTAATGATTATGGAGAAACATGGATTCTGAAACACACATTTAACTGTCCTAATTTGCCTATCGAAGGAATTGAAGGTGGGAGGCAATCGGGTGAAATATATTTGTATGTAATGTATATTCAATGCCCATACGTAAATTCAGAAGATGACCACAATAAACATGTTTACATATACCATAGCCTTGATTATGGAGAAACTTTTTCTATTTACCATCCACTCTCCTTTGGTAATCCTGCAAATTATGCGAACTTTGAAGCAAGCCCATTAGCAGGAAATGTACCATTAACTGTGCAATTTACTGACTTATCAATTGGAGTAAGTTCATGGGAATGGGATTTTCAAAACGATGGGATAATTGATTCCTATGAGCAAAATCCAATTTATACTTATGAAGAAGAAGGGAGTTTTACTCCAAAATTAACAATTAATAATAATGTATATTCCGAATACATGGCTTTCAGGAAGGATTATATAATTGTTCTGCCTTCTACTTTACAGGAAATTGAATTATATCTGGGCTATCAGTTTATTTCATCAAACCACACACCTGAAAACCCCGATATGCTTGAGGTGTTGGGAAATAATTTAAATTATAATCTTGATTTTGTAAGAAATTCACAGGGGCAAATGTTGCAAAATATTGGCGGAAACTGGGTAAACAATATTGGTGATTGGATAAGTACGGAAGGTTATCTTTTTAAAATGAATGAGTCTGATGTTTTAATAATTGACGGAACAGTAGTCAATCCTCAAACTCCAATAGCACTAAACATAGGTTACCAGTTTATCAGTTATTTGCCGAATGAAACTTTGGATGCTTTGGAGGCATTTACAGGCATTTTAAATGATGATCTTGAATTTATCAGAAATTCTGAAGGAGGTGTATTACGCAAGATAGGGCCGAACTGGGTAAATGGTATTGGTGATTGTAATTTGGGAGAAGGTTTTTTGGTGAAGATGAATGGGGAGGGGGTTTTGCAGTATCCGTAGGGCTAATCAAAAAAGTTTCGGAAAAAATAAGAGAATAAATAAGCAGGCCGGTATTTAACAATATTGGCCTTTTTTATGTTACTTTGCTGTTTTATTTAATTAAACTTACACTAATGGAAAATACAAAATATTAACAAACTAAATGTGCGAAAACAAAGATCATCAGGATGAAGTGAACGAATTATACGAACATCATCGTATTGTTGTTGACAAAGGCCAAAGCGTGCTGCGAATTGATAAGTTCCTGATGGATCGTCTTGAAAATGCTTCAAGAAATAAAATTCAGAATGCAGCTAAAGCCGGAAATATTCTGGTAAATGATATTGCCGTGAAGTCAAATTATAAGGTTAAGCCTAATGATGTGATCTCAATTGTAATGACTTATCCGCCCAGAGAAATAGAAATATTTCCGCAGGATATTCCCATTGATGTTCTTTATGAAGATAATGATATTTTGGTTTTAAATAAAAGTGCCGGAATGGTCGTACATCCCGGATTTTCAAATTATTCAGGGACTCTTCTGAATGCTTTAACTTTTTATTTCAATAAACAGGCAACTGAAGGTTCTATACCTGTTCAGCCATTGCTTGTCCACAGGATTGATAAGGATACAACAGGAGTTCTTTTAGTTGCTAAAACTGAAATTGCACAAACCAAACTTGCCAGGGAATTTTTCAATCACACAATTAATCGAAAATATGTTGCCCTGGTTTGGGGTGATTTTGACAACGATGAAGGAACAATAACCGGACATATCGGACGTAGCCTGAAAAACAGGAAAGTAATGACTGTTTTTCCGGAAGGGGAATATGGAAAGGAGGCTACAACACATTATAAAGTTTTACAACGTTTTGGATATGTTACTTTGGTTGAATGCCGGCTTGAAACGGGTAGGACACATCAGATAAGGGCTCACATGAGGCATATCAAACATCCGTTATTTAATGATGAAACTTATGGCGGGAATTCTATTTTAAAAGGAACAACTTTTACAAAATATAAACAATTCATAAATAATTGCTTTAAAATATTACCACGGCAGGCATTACATGCAAAATCATTGGGATTTGAACATCCCATTACAAAGAAAAAACTTCATTTCGAGACAGAATTACCTTTTGACATGCAGGAAGTTTTGAAAAAATGGGAAATCTATTCAAATATTAAAACCTAAAAGTATTGTAAATAAAAATTCTATTTTAGATTTTTTTCATATATTTACAAATAAAAAAATGAAATCACTTTTTCACATATTCAGCATTTTAACCTTAATCTATATTGTTAGTTTTCAAACAAAATCAATACACGCCCAAAATACAGTATCCGATAAAGTCTCTGAAGCCATCAGCATGGGAGATGCATCTGAACTTTCAAAACTATTTAATACTACAATTGATATAACTATACCCGATAATGATGGTACTTATAGTAAAGATCAGGCAGAAATTATTGTTAAAAAATTTTTTAAAAAAAACCCTGTAACAAAATTCATCATAAATCATTCAGGCTCATCAAATGACGGCTCAAAATATTCTATCGGGACTTACATAAGCAATAATAAGACTTATAGAGTTTATTTTTTATTAAAAAAGACATCTGAAAAATATTACATACAACAACTTCAATTTGAATTAGAGTAATTCTACTTTAAATTCGTTAATTATTAATGAACCAAAAAGCTAAATTCTAAACCACACAAAAACAAAAACAGTGTTATGAAAGTTAAGGAAATCATTACAAAAGCAATCGAAGAAGATATAAAGGAAGGTGATCACACCTCTCTCGCAATAATAAACCCAAGAGCAAAAGGAAAAGCAAAACTTGTAATTAAAGAAAAGGGTATTCTTGCCGGAGTTGAAATAGCAAAAAAAACTTTTAAACAGGTTGATAAAAACATAAAAATTGACCTCATACTCAACGACGGAGCAGAAGTGAAAGAAGGCGATATTGCTTTTATTGTCGAGGGAAAAATCCTTTCAATTCTTTCAGCAGAAAGACTTGCCTTGAATTTTATGCAAAGAATGAGCGGTATTGCAACTCAAACAAATAATATAGTTAAAGAACTTGAAGGTTTGGATACTAAACTACTCGACACCAGAAAAACAGCACCAAACCTTAGAGTCCTTGACAAAATGGCTGTAAAAATCGGAGGTGGTGAAAATCATAGATTTGGTTTATTCGATATGATTATGATAAAAGATAATCACGTTGATTTTGCAGGAGGAGTTGAACAAGCAATCAGAAAAGCGATTAGTTATAAAAAAGAACACAAGAAAAATCTAAAAATTGAGATTGAAGTAAGAAATGTTTTCGAACTTTTAAAAGTTATGGAATTTGGAGGTGTTAACCGTATCATGTTTGATAATTTTCGTTTTTCGGATTTAAAAACTGCCATGAAAATGGTACGAAAGAAATTTGAAACTGAAGCAAGCGGAAATATAACAATTAAAAATATAAGAAAATTCGCAAGTACAGGTGTTGATTATATTTCAGTAGGATCATTGACAAACAATGTAAAAGGCCTGGATATGAGTTTAATTGCAATCGAATAACTTATATGCCCATAAAATTTCAATATCCAAATTGGATTGAGAAAGTATTTCTCAAATTAAAAAAAATCTCGGAAAAATTAATTTCAATTTCAAGACGTGTGATTTTACCGGGCTTTGAAGGGATGCCTCTTTATGATGTTGCTTCATTTTTTATTAAAGGTATTCAGAAAAGCTCAATTATTATAAGAGCAAATTCACTTTCGTTTACATTTCTAATGTCGATTTTCCCTGCTATACTATTTTTCTTTACCCTGATAGCATATGTTCCAATTGATAATTTCCATAATACTATTATGGAAACACTTAAACAGGCTTTTCCTGAAAGTGCTTATTTAACAATTAAAAATACTATTGAGGACATTCTTAACCATCAGAATTCAGGATTATTATCAATCGGATTTTTATTAACATTATACTTTGCTCATAATGGAATGATTGGATTGATCAAAGCTTTTAATCAAACATCGCATACTATTGAATCCCGATCGGCATTTAAATTACATCTAATATCTATTTTGTTGACTTTAATTGTAAGTACAATAATTATCTTATCCGTAAGTTTATTGATTTTCACTTCTTTTTCAATTAAATATCTTGTAGATGAAGGAATTCTAACAAATACCCTGACAATTTATCTATCATCAGCCGGAAAATGGATAATCATATTTTTCATGATACTTTCGATGATTTCATTTATGTATTATCTGGCTCCTGCCAAAGAAAGATATTTCAAATTTATTTCGGCAGGTTCAACATTAGCAACAATATTAGCTTTAGTATTTATGTTTGGATTTAAATACTATATTGAGCATTTTTCCCGCTACAATAAATTATACGGATCAATTGGAACATTAATAGTTTTGATGCTTTGGATAAATCTTAATGCTTTAGTTTTATTAATTGGTTATGAATTAAATGCAAGCATTCATGATGCAAAAATCCAAAAAACACAGGTAAAGAATAATAATTAAACTTTACCTGTGTTTGGGTGCAAGATGGGATTCGAACCCACGACCCTCGGAACCACAATCCGATGCTCTAACCAACTGAGCTACTAGCACCATAAAATCGGACTGCAAAATTACAAAATAATTAAATAAAAAAAAGAAACTTTTTATAAATAATATTGAGTCCAGCAGAAAAAGAAAGAAAAATGGTTCACCATAGATTTTCACGGTAAAAATCTCCACGTATTTCAAGAATAGGAAGCACCACAAAATTCCAATCTAAGATTCTTCATCCATTCATATTCGTAAGAATTAATTTTCTGCATTACTTCCAGAACTAATGGTAAGTTTCTTT
>CAYWXI010000010.1:0-119427 GCA_964462015.1 uncultured Bacteroidales bacterium
ACTTCCTCATTTCCGCAGTTTATCCTATAAAAATAAACTCCTTCTTTTACTTTTTTACCTTCGGTATTATCGCCTTTCCATTCAAGATTATAAAGCCCGGCGGGGAATTCGCCTTCCATCAAAGTTTTGATACTTTTTCCGCTTAGGTTAAATATCTCAACTTTTGTGTTTTGGCTTTTGTTTAACCTGAATGTGATGGTGGTTTCGCCTGTAAACGGATTTGGACGGCAATAGGCTTCGCTAATGTTTTCGGGAATACTAAATTCTTCACCTTTACGAAGCGAAATAACATAATATTGCCTGTTCTCTCCTGCATATATTTGACGCTTTACATTAGTTTGTAATTCCTTATCATATACTAAGTAATGGTCTTTTACATTGCTTGCTTTAAAACCATTCCATGTTTCAAACTCCAAAGGTGCTCCGGCAGGTGTTCCTTCAAGATAGGCATTTAGCTCAACAATTGTGTCTCCTTCCAGCCTGACTGCAGCTCCTTTATATTCGCCTTCGGCAATTATTGCTATTTCCTGAATATCGGATGTTGAATCAAATTCCATATAAAAAGGTATATAATCGGCTTTTTCTTCATAAGAAAAATATTCTGGCTGAGGAATGCTTACAGACATTGCTGTTTGCCCGCTAAGTTTCCATTTGAGCTGAATTGGATTTTCTTCATCAGTAATGAGAATAACCATATCACCATATTCAAAGGGAGTTATCCTGTCATCTGTTCGCCAAATATATTCTTCCCCCTGTAATTCTTTAATCATTGTCCAGAACTGTGTTTGTATAATACTTAGATGTTCATTCATCCATTCCTCTCCAAAAGCATCACGAGGATATTGTGCTTCTTCAATAAAGTATCCTACCCAATTTTCTACAATCGGTTCAAGAGTCATTTCCGTATCCGGGTCTAATTTTGCTCCATAAAGGTCAATTTTGGAATTCATGCCACCCTGATAATCCATATATAACTTATAACCTGATGTACTTTCTACATCATTTAGTGAACCAGACCACTCTTCAGTTATTAGATTGTAATGTTTATTAATGGAAAATGGAGGTCCCCCAATTAATTCTAATTCCATTGGAAAACATTCAATTCTTTTCAATACCGGAACTGTGGGTGAGGGATCATTTTCTACTCGTGCTAAACGGGGGAAAGAAAGCCATGTCCAGTCATTGTAAAGATCAAGTTTGTCAGTGTAGCAATCAATAACGCTGATGTTTGAGAAGGATTGGTTGCTTGTGTAGAGTTTGTTTTCCTCCATTAACAAGCATTTTGAAATTCTCAAATGATCTTCATTTATTATTCTATTGTTTTGAGAAATAGTAAATAATGGAAAAAAGAATAAACCGAAAAGTAAAATTATTTTTATGGATTTCATTGTATTATAGAATTTTAATGTAAAGATATAAAAAATTGATGGCCTGGAGTAGCTTCTCAGTAAAAACCATATAAGGCATTAAAGAAAATATAATAAACAACTTATATGATCTTATAATCCTTATATGGTTTAAAAAACAGGCAAACCTTGTTTAGCTTTACTACTTATCTTCTTTTAACAATTATACCGAGAATCTCAAGCAATTGCGGTTGATCGGCCAAAGCCAGACGTGCTACTTTCTTAAGTCTTCCCATCCAAACCCTTAGTTCCTGAAGTTTTTGGTCGCGTATCAGGGTCGACTGTTGTGCCTCTCCCTTTTCGGTCATGAAATTATTGTATAATGTATCAAGTTTCTTAACATCTTCATATTCGGCAGTAAGTTTTTCGATACTATATCCAAATTCAAGCATTACATTTATCAGGCTTTCATCACCCAACATTGTATCGTACATTGCTCTGGCATCAACACGCCATATATCATAACGGTCAGCACGGCTTTTATTGGCATGCATATCGTTAAGAATTTTAGTATTGCCTTCAAAAGCAATTCGGGCAAACTTTAATGTTCGCATCGAGAATTTTTTGGCAATCTCCCATTCGAAATAGAATGTGTTGCTTGCCTCATATTGTTCGTTATACTCTTCCCTTTGCTCAGTTACAAGGCCATCTACTTCGTTATACATGTCCAGGCCTTGTTGCAGCTTTTCGGAAGTATATCCGAACCCACTTAATATTTGACTTATCACATCATGTGAAATACAGTTAGTGATAAGGATTCGAATGGCATTCATAATTGAATCAATTCCATTTTTCATAATTTTAAATATTTATTAATTATTTGGCAATATTGCCGTTAGTTTTAACTTTATTCAACTTTTTCTTCTGTTTCTGTAGTCATTTCTTATAATCCTTAAGTAATTTCATGTGATTCCGTATTCATTTTTTGCACTCTGGCAATCATTTTTCCTGCTCGGAAATCATTTTTCCTATTCCGTTAAACATTTTTTATGCTCCGGCAATCATTTTTTCAACTCTGGAAGTCATTTTTTGTGCTCCGGCAATCATTTCTTCTACTCTGGAAGTCATTTTTCATACTCCGGCAAGCATTTATTCTACTCCGGCAAGCGTTTTTTGTGCTCCGGCAAGCGTTTTTTGTGCTCAGAAATCATTTTTTCTGCTCGGAAACCATTTTTTCTGCTCGGAAACCATTTTTTCTGCTCGGAAATCATTTTTTCAAGTCCGTAATCATTTTTCCATGCTTATTTTTTATTTCAATATTTCAAATAACGGCGACTGAAGAAGGATTAAAAATTTCGGGAAATCGTCCCGGATTTTTATCCGTTTTTCAGTGCTTTCTACCTATTAATACCAAAAATTGATTTTTGTTAGCAAAGATTTTTTAGATATGTTCAAGAAATGAGGTGTAAATATCAGTTAAACAGAGAGAGAGAAAATTTCATTTTTTTTCACATATTGGAAATTTCGATGAATTTTTTAACAAAAAACAGTGAAAAAAAGATTGGTATTTAATTGTGTTTTTTTGTTAAAATACAAAAGAAAAACTGATGAATTTTTTTCATTAAATAATGAAACAAAACAAAAAGCTCCAATTTTTTGATATAAAAATGTATTTTTGCAAAATTGAACTTATGGGATTATAAATTATTATGGCAGAGAAGAAGCAGGAAATATTATCAAAAATTGAAACGCCTTCTGATTTAAGAAAACTGCAAACTAATGAACTACCTCAACTTTGTGATGAGTTAAGACAATATATTATTGATATCGTTTCCACTAATCCAGGACATTTAGGTTCAAGTCTTGGTGTTGTTGAACTTACAATTGCTCTACATTATATTTTCAATACTCCGTACGACAGATTAATTTGGGACGTAGGCCATCAGGCTTATCCCCATAAAATCATAACAGGAAGAAAAGACATATTTTATACAAACAGGACTTATAAAGGCATAAGTGGTTTTCCGAAAATAAGTGAAAGTGAATACGACCCTTTTGGAACAGGCCATTCATCAACTTCGATTTCTGCTGCTCTCGGAATGGCTGTTGCATCAAGCATTAAAGATAATAATGGCCGTCAGCATATTGCAGTAATCGGCGATGGTGCTATGACCGGAGGGATGGCTGTGGAAGCATTGAATAATGCAGGAGTTTCAAATAGTAATTTGCTCGTAATTTTAAATGACAATGGAATTTCAATTGATAAAAATGTTGGTGCAATAAAAGAATATCTTGCTGAAATCACAACTTCAAGAACTTATAACCGGATTAAAAACAAAATCTGGAATATTTTAGGCCGGGCTAGTAAATACGGGCCAAACTCACAAAAACTTGTTCAGCAAGTTGAAAATGCAATTAAATCAACTTTACTTAAGAAAAGTAATCTGTTTGAGGCATTTAATTTTAGATATTTCGGCCCTATTGATGGGCATGATGTTGTTAAACTTACCAAGATATTAAAAGACCTAAAACGAATTCCCGGACCAAAACTTCTTCACATTATCACTAAAAAAGGCAAGGGTTTTAAAAAAGCCGAAGAAGATCAAACTTATTTTCATGCTCCGGCAGCTTTTGATAAAAATACCGGAAAAGTAATTCATTCGCATAATACCAAGAAATTTCCATTAAAATATCAAGTTGTTTTTGGAGAAACCATTGTTGAATTGGCTGAACAAAATCCTAAAATTCTGGGAATTACACCGGCAATGCCCACAGGCTGTTCACTAAATATAATGATGAAAAAAATACCTGACAGGGCTTTCGATGTTGGAATTGCCGAACAACATGCAGTAACTTTTTCGGCAGGACTGGCAACTCAGGGTATGATCCCTTTTTGTAATATTTATTCAACATTTATGCAACGGGCTTATGACCAGATAATACATGATGTTGCATTGCAAAATTTAAATGTGGTTTTTTGTCTCGACAGAGGAGGCCTGGTAGGTGAGGACGGAGCAACACATCATGGAGCTTTTGATCTGGCATACCTTAGGGCAATTCCAAATATCATAGTTTCTTCGCCGATAAACGAAGAATATCTTCGTAATCTGATGTTTACAGCTCAATTAGATAATGCGGGGACCTTCTCGATTCGATACCCAAAAGGAAAAGGTGAGTTGAAAAATTGGCGAAAACCTTTTAAAGAACTTGAGGTTGGTAAAGGACGCTTAGTCCGAGACGGAGAAGATATTGCAATAATTTCTATAGGCCAGATCGGAAATCACGTCATCGAAGCAGCAAAATTATTAAATAATGAAAATATTAGTATTGCTCATTACGACATGATTTTCCTTAAACCCATCGATGAACAATTGCTTCACGAAGTCTTTACAAAATTCGATAAAATAATTACTATCGAAGATGGTACAATTATAGGCGGGCTTGGAAGTGCAGTATTGGAATTTATGGCAGATAATGATTATTCGGCTAAAGTAAAACGTCTGGGAATCCCGGATCGTTTTATTGAGCAAGGCAAACAAACCGAACTTTATTCGGAATGTGGTTATGATATTGACGGAATAATTAAAACAACAAAAGAAATACTTGCAAAATAGCTATATTCTTTTCTTTTCAAAAGATATAAATGTTTTTTAATGTGCTTTGAAAAACAAATAAACAAAATAATTAACGACAGATATTCCGGATCGGTTGAGGTTTTACAAAATACAATTGATTCAGTTATCAAATTCTTATCAGAAAATCCACCAAATTTCAAAGCAGATATTATTGTTCAATTAAATTGCCTGATCAAGGCAAGACCGGAATTTATAGTACTTTTTCATTTTATCAATAATTTGTTTCTTGAAATCGAAAGGAGCAAAAACCCTGATATTTTATCCATAAAAAAGTATATTAAAACTTATCAAAATAATTGGAAAGATAACCTTAAAAATCTATCAGAAACAATAACGAACTCTTTGATCTTCAAGAATAAAAACATACTATTACACAGTAACAGCAAGACGATTACAGGAGTTTTTGAGTTCATTGCAAATCATGATTTCAATTGTAATATTTTTCAAACTGCTTCGGCTCCGGCAAATGAGGGGGAAATCCAGGCAAAAAAACTTGCAATGGCCAAGTATAAAATTAATTATATAAGCGAATGTGCGATCAGTAATTTTATTGAAAAAATTGACTTTGCCATTTTTGGAGCTGACGGAATTTTTGAAAACTTCTTTATCAATAAAATCGGAACATTTCAAATTGTCCTCCTTTTCAATTATTTCAATAAACCTGTTTATGTTTTTTCGGATACCAGAAAATTCCTGAATACCACTAAAGTTCCCAAATTCTTATCGGAAAAAATGCTAAGTGAAAGCATTAAACCGTCAGATGAATTACTTAAGAATCCAAATAATAATATCTTTCCAATCAATTATTATTTTGAAAAAACACCAAACAACCTAATAACAAAGTTTTTTACTGAATCAGCAGAAATGTCATATAATAACTTATCTGACTTAAGTCTGACAACTCAAACTTCTACATTGTTCGAATAATTTATTAATTTTACTTCACATTAAAAGAGTTTTACAAATAAAACTAAAGCCTTAAAAATGATAAAAAAAATAAAGAGAATTACTTCTGACGAAATACTTGATATTCTGAAAGAATATGATAAAAGAGTTGTTTTTGACAGAACAAATTTAATTCCGGACGAGGAAGAATTATTAGAAAAACTGCATAATTACATTGATTATCAAAACATAAACACTAAATCTGTATTAGGAATTGATATTTATAAGTATAGCTTATATGGTGAATTTGAACAGTCGTTGATACCCTTCATTTTCAAGATATTTCTGAAAATGACTATTAAACTTTGTCTTAAAAACCATAGATATATTTTTCAAAAATACTCCACCGAAAACATTGAAGACTATTTTGTTGATGCCGGCGATGGGGGTTATTTCATTTTCGATACACCCTTACATTCACTACTTTTTGCAAGCAATTTTGCAGTTATATTACGATCTTATAATTCGTTTCATTTATTTCCAAAACTCAGTAAAATAATAGGTGGCCTTAGCACCAGGTATGCAATTACTTATGACAAGATTTATAATTTTGATAATAATTATTTCGGAAGGGCGATTATTAATAATGCAAGGATTCTTATAAAGGATAATCTAAACAGATGCTTGATAGACCAGAATGCACATTCTTGGTTTACAATCAATTTGGAAGGAATTGAAAACCTTCAAATAATAACAATTGCTGATATAGTAAATATTTATGAGTTTAATAAATATTATGATATTACAATTCTTAACGACTATCCCGATGAAATTTTCAGCCACGATCCTTCAAGAATTTATGGAATTATTAATTCCGATATTTTAAAAATCGGAAAAATCACTTCCAAAGAATCAGAACTTAATATTTATAATCTTCACCTTCAAGCATGCATCAAACTTGTAAACGATGATGACGAATCGCAACATAAACTTATTACAATTAGCCTAGGGAATTTAAATACTGCCGGGATTTAATGAGAAAATGAGTGAATGAGTGAATGCGTAAATAAGGGAATCCATACAGACGCCATGTTTTCATTGGGTAAATAACAATTGAATGACTATTTAATGCCAGCTTATTGATAATCGAATCACTACTAAATAACAATCAATTAACCACTTATTGACAATTTAAGAATGCGTCAGGAATTTGCAATTATTATTAATCAACACCGGCTTTTCGGCTATATATTTTCCCCTTATTTACTTGAAAAGGATCAAAAAAAATTTTATCTTGTAAAAACAAAACTTACTGAAAATAATCTTAATCATTATTCTAAAATTTTAACTGATCACCAAATACAAATCGTGAATATTATTGAAAAATATAATGAACGAAATTTAAAACCGGTTTTCACAAATAAAAATATCAGCGTCAGGGAATTTATTCAAAACCTTAAATCCGAATTTATTACCAATCATATCCGGCCTTATATTGAAAAAAAAATTGTAGAATGCATCGAATTGCTGCAGGATTCTAAAACCAAACTCTATTTAAGTGAAGGAAGTAATGCACTTTATCCTGAAAACGAAGTAATAACACAAAAGCAAGCCGCAGAAACTGTATTTAACTTTATAAAATCAGATAGTGAAAGTAAATATTTTCTAAGCCTAAGACCCGAAGAAAAAACCTCGGTGAATAAGTCTGACAAAAACCTGGAACTTACAAATAAAGGTGCAATAATCCTTTCTGATTCACCCTGCATTCTTTTATTAGATAAAAACTTATACTTCTTTAAAGAAAAAATTGAAGGAAAAAAATTTCAGGTTTTTTTTACAAAAAAATTCATAAGTATTAAAAAATCAGTTGAAGAAAAGTTTTTTAAAACCTTTGCATTAAAATGTATTGCAAATTTCAAGGTTGAGGCAAGTGGTTTTCAGATTATTGAAAAATCGCCTGAAAAGAAAGCCATCTTGTCATTAGAGAAAGATTTCGGTAATAATTCAGCCTATGTTTTGCATTTTCAATATGCTGAGCGAAAATTTGCAGCAAATAAAAAACAAACTGTTTTTGTTGATTTTGAGAAAATAGACGGTGGATTTGTTTTTTATAAAACCTTTCGCTCTGAAAAATGGGAACAAAAATACATTGGTAAATTATTAGAAATTGGGTTGATACAAAAAAACGAAATTTACTTCTATTTACAAGGAGCGAACAATTTAACTTCCAAAGAGCAAACTTGTGAATATGTTAACTGGGCAAATAATAATGCTTCATTTTTAGAAAAGGAAGGCTTTAAAATTGATCAATCCTATCAGAATGAAAATTATTTTACAGAAGAAATAAATCTTGATTTCAAACTATCTGATAAGAACGATTGGTTTGATATTATGGCAGTTGTACGTTTTGGCAATAAATATTCCGTTCCTTTCATGAAGTTCCAAAAAAATATTTTAAACGAAGACCGGACATATCTTTTACCTGATGGAACAATTGCAATTCTTCCTGAAATTTGGTTCAAGAAATATAAAAATCTTATAATTTTTGGAGAGCAATTTCATAATAATATCAAGCTTAACAAACATCATTTTAATATTTTAACAAGCGAGCAGGTTAAAATTAACCGGAAGTCGCTTTTACAATTATCAGATTTTGAAATTGACAAATTTAATCAGGTTGAACTACCCGAAAATTTGAATGCAAAATTACGTCCCTACCAACTTACGGGGTTCAGATGGTTATATTTAATGCAGCAAAATAATTTTGGAGCCTGCCTTGCCGATGATATGGGTTTGGGAAAGACATTGCAAACATTAGCAGTTTTATTAAAATCAATAGAAGAAAATGCCCCGGATAATAGAAATAATTCACTCTCCGAAACAGGACAATTAGATTTATTTTCTGTACACGAAAAGGAAATTCAAAAACCATCTTTAGCTCCTTCGTTGATAATTATGCCGCTGTCGTTAATTCATAACTGGGAAAACGAGGTCAAAAAATTTGCTCCTTCATTGAAAACATATAAATTCATTGGTGGCAAACGAACAAAATTTACTACGGAATTTAATAATTACGATATTATTTTTTCAACTTACGGAATAATCAGAAACGAAATTAAAAACATAAAAAACTTTGAGTTTCATTACCTTGTGCTTGATGAAAGCCAGGCAATAAAGAATCCCGAATCAAAAATTGCCTTTGCAGTTAACGAATTGCAGAGTGAACACAAATTAGTTTTAACTGGAACTCCCATCGAAAATTCTTTAAGCGATCTTTGGTCGCAAATGAATTTTCTTAATAAAGGATTATTAGGCAAACTGAAATTCTTTAATAATAATATTGCCAAACCAATTGAATTAAAAAACGATAAACAAATGTCTGAAGATTTATCGAAAATTATCAAGCCATTTATTTTACGAAGGAATAAAATTGAAGTTGAGAAAGACCTGCCTCCTTTAACCGAGGAAGTTCTTTATTGTGAAATGACTGAAGAGCAAAAAAGAATTTATGAATCGGAAAAATCGAAGATAAGGAATCAAATCTTTAAAATAATTGAAGAGTTTGGAGTTCGGAAATCATCGCTTATGGTTTTACATGGTTTGTTAAAACTCCGACAAATTGCAAATCATCCGGTTCTCAATAAATCAGATTATGATTTTGATTCGGGAAAATTTGAGGAAATTTCAAGAAACCTTAATAATATTATCAGTGAAGGGCATAAGGTTTTGATGTTTTCTTCTTTTGTTAAGCATCTCGAATTGTTTGTCAATTATTTTGAAAGCAATAATTTAAAATATTCCATACTCACCGGCAAATCAAAAGACAGAGAAAAGATCATCAGTGAATTTACAAATGATCCCGAAAATCAAATATTTTTGATTTCATTAAAAGCCGGAGGAGTAGGATTAAATCTTACGGCTGCCGATTATGTTTTTTTGCTTGACCCATGGTGGAATCCTGCAGCCGAAAATCAAGCCGTAAGCCGGGCACACAGGATAGGCCAGAATAAAAAAGTTTTTGCCTATAAATACATTTCGAAAAACACGATTGAAGAAAAGATTTTGAACCTCCAAAATAAAAAATCTAATCTTGCCAACACTTTTATCAATACCGATCAAAACTTAAAAAACCTGAATATTAATGATATTGAGGAGCTATTTGGGTAAAAGAAATAGAAGATTAATGCGGCTTCGCCGAATAATCCTGCTTATTTATTGCTTTCTCTAAGGCTCCATTGGATAAATTAACACTCCCTCCCCATTCATCTTTATCAAGAAACCTTCTCCCGTATAACATTCACCAATTCCATTAACCCAGTTCGGTCCTATCTTGCGTAAAACACTTCCTTCTGAATTTCTTATAAAATCAAGATCATCATTTAAAATGCTTTCAAAAGCTTCCTGTGCATTCATTGATTCATTTGGTAAAAAACTGATAAACTGATAACCCGTATTCAAATTTATTGGAGTTTGTGGATCAACTATTGCTCCGTCAATTATTAAAATATCTGGCTCATTCATTTTAAAAAGATAGCCTTCTGTACTTATCCAGGCACCTATGCCATTAACCCAATTTTCACCTATCTTTAGTAACATCTGGCCTTGTGAGTTCCTGACATAATCAAGATTATCATTAAGATTATTTTCTAACACTTCAAGCATATCGGGATTTTCAGACGAAAGGTTTGATGAAATAAATTGATAGCCCGGGTTTAAAACTATTTGCTGTGAAATAATATCTACTACTTTCAAAACAAGGCTTGTACTGTTGCAAATAATTTCGAAAGTATAATCGTAACCTTCAAATTGCGTAGTAACAAACTCCGGGAAATCACAGGACATAATTTCATTGGCAATAATTACAGGGAACTGATCCCCAATATCCGGTGCAAATAAAAGGTTTACAACAATATCACCGTCAAGGTTAGGAAAACCGGTAACGTCAATAACATCAAATTCACCGGCCAATATACCTGCAATGTCAAATTCAAGTTTAGCTTGGGGTGATAAGCTCAGAAAGTTTGTAACTTGCAGTGTTCCTGTTGAATCCTCACTACCGGGAGCAATAGTACCAAGGTTAATAAAGTTTGAAGTAATGTCAAAAGCGCCAAAGCCTTTTAACACCCCTGTTTCCATATTATTCAAAGTAATATTGGAACCTAAAAACAGAAATTGTTGATTTTCATCTACCTCAAGAATTCCTGCATTATTCATATCAAAAATCATATAGAAAGCACCAAAACTTCCGTATTCATCAACCAGTTTCCTGATACTACCTTCATTGTTCACTGTATTTCCTGGTTCCTCCTGTATAAGACCACCATTACTCAATATTTCAATGGTTCCTGTTTCAGTGTTATTAATCACACAGCCGCCTGAAAGTTTTATTTGACTTGAATAGTTGACATAGATTTCACTATTGTTTTCCAGCGTAACGCCAATTAATTTTTTATACTCAAGGCTTTCTATCTGAATCAGACCATTGTTTTCAATTATACCCCCGGTAATAACCCCCTCTAACCAGTTAATATCACTATTGATAGTAATAGATATTTGATCTGAAAGATTTAAATCATTCTCAATAATCAAGGTAGAAATATTATCAATGGTTATCGAATTTGCAGCAGCAGCTTCTGTGCTAATTTCAACCGTATTGCCGGATGGAATAAAAACATCACTATCCATTGAAGGAACAGAACCGGAGTTCCAATTTTCAAAGTTAAACCAGTTGTTATCCCCACCGTTACCTGTCCAGGTGTGGGTTTGCGAATGGACTGCACTCTGAAAAATAACCAGTGCAATAATCGTAAGGTAGTATTTTGCTTTCAAAATAAAATGTATTGGTTTTTCATAATTTTACAAACATAAAAAAAATTCTGTTTAAACAGGTTCAGAAATTTTCAATTCTAATATTTAATTTCTCAAATCCTCAATCTTTTCCGCTCTTTTTCAAAACTATCCTAAAAGTCGTCCCTTTATTAATTGTCGATGATTTTACGAAAATTTTTCCTGAATGATATTCGTTTATAATTCGCTTCGAAAGTGACAAGCCAAGTCCCCATCCTCGTTTTTTACTGGTGTAACCAGGATGAAAAACTGCTTTATAACCGGTTTTCGGAATACCTTTACCGGTATCACTAAAGTCGATTGTTATACTGTTTTCATCCTCTGAAATATCAATATTTAATTCTCCTTTTCCACTCATTGCATCCACAGCATTCTTGCAAATATTTTCTATGACCCATTCAAATAAATGCAAATTAACAGGAATTATTATTGCACGGTTTTTTGCAATATTAATGTGGTATTTAATGTTTTTTGAAGTTCGTGATTTAATATATTCAACTGAATCATAAATAATTTTAACTATATCTTCTTCATTAAGATTTGTTCCCGAGCCAATCTTTGAAAATCTTTCGGTTATGGTTTTCAAGCGATTCACATCTTTTTCCATTTCGCTAATTGCCTCTTCATCAACATCCTTTAATCTTAAAAGTTCAAGCCATGCCATTATTGACGAAAGTGGTGTTCCAAGCTGATGAGCAGTTTCTTTCGACATTCCCACCCAAACCTGATTTTGTTCCGATTTTCGTGCCGTGCTGAATAATAAATATGCAATAAATAAAAACAAACCGATTATTCCAAACTGAACATAAGGATAAAAACGCAATTGAGTTAAAAGATATGAGTCTTTATAAAAGATATATGTTTTACCTTGCCCGCTCAAATCAATCTCAATTGGTGTATTTTCTGAAGCCATTTGCTTAATGGTTTTTTGCAGAAAGCTTGAATCCGATAATTTCCTGTTTTCAATATTTCCGGTTATAATGACAGTAGTTTTTGTGCTATCGGTAATGATCACCGGAACTGAGGCTGAATTAACTACAACTTCCGAGAAAAATGATTCAATCAGGTCGTTTAGTACCTGCCTTAATTCAGTAAATATCTTTGATTCTTTGTAATATAAAAAATGTTTTTTATCCAAAGAAAAATTCACAATAATGGGAGAATAAACCGAAAAGTCTTTGATCATTTCATCGTCAAGCATAGTTACTTCATCTTGGTCAAAGTTCACGTTTTTTGAGTAAATTATTTCACCTTCTTCGGTAGCAAGAATAACCGGTATAGTAGTGTTTTTACTTATAATATTCAGATAAAAAGTTAAATCGGCAGACGTTGAATCACTTGCTATTCGGCGATAAGTTTCTGCTAAAAGTTCTGCACGATTTTGTTCAACAACTTTTATTTCCTGAAAAAAAATTTCGGTGTAATTAACCAATTTAGCTCGTCGTTGTATGGCATCAGCCCAAATTTTTACGTTTTTTCTTTCATCACGAGCAACTCCATTCACTAAAATATTTGTGTACCAAAGCGATAAAGTAACAATTACAACAGCTGTTGTTATCAGGAAAATTTTCCAGCGCTTTTTCTTAGTATAAATATCCAAACCTATATTTATTAATTCAATTTTTACAAAAAACTAAAAACCTTTATTATTAACGAAATAAAAAATTGAAATTGTGTATAGGGGAGTTTAAAGAAATATTTTACCCAAGAGATAGAAGTTGGGAGTCGGCAGTCGGCAACTGGCAATCGGCAGTCGGCAGTCTGCAAAGCAAAGATTATGGATTGTTGACTGAGGATTGTTGACTGAAGACTGCTGACTGAAGACTGTTGACTGTTGACTGAGGACTGAGGACTGATTCAAACAAAACTTTGCTAAAAAAACTCACCTTTGACAAATGTCCGTTATCGGTCATTTTTGTTACGGATGCGAACACAATTAAAAAATGTCAAACTTGATTATCTTTGAATACAATCTTGGTTAACAATAAAATAAAAAGTTTGGTATAAAATTAGCTTGGCAAAAGCATCTAACAATCGAAAAAATTATTAATTAAAATTTAAAACCATGACACGAAAAATTTCTGTTTTTTTTACTACTGCCCTGATAGCAATATTATTCCTGGGGAATATTAATATTTCAATGGGTCAGAATGAAATTCCTCTTGAAGACTTTTTCAAAAATCCTGAGAAGACTGCATATCAAATTTCGCCTGACGGTAAGTATTTTTCATTTTTATCGCCTTATGAAAGTCGCTTGAATATTTTTATTCAAAAGATCGGAAGTACTAAAGCAAAAAGACTTACAAGTGAAACCGACCGTGACATTGCGGGATATTTTTGGGCCAACAACAAAAGAATCCTTTTCCTAAAAGATGATGGTGGTGATGAAAATTATGCTCTATATGGAGTTGATTATAACGGTAAAAATCAAAAATGTCTTAGCTGTTTCGATGAAGTAAGAACTCAAATCATTGATGATCTTGAAGATATTCCTGACGAAGTAATAATTGGGTTGAATAAAAGAAATCCTCAGGTTTTTGATCCTTATCGTTTGAATATCAAAACCGGCGAAATGACAATGCTTGCCGAAAACCCGGGAAATATTCAAGGATGGATGACTGACCACGATGGTAAATTGCGTATTGCCTTTGCTATTGTTGACGGAGTTAACACCCAAATTCTTTATCGTGATACCGAAGATGAAGAGTTTGTTCCTGTTTTAACTACAAGTTTTAAAGAATCGGTTTCTCCTGACTTTTTTACTTTCGATAATAAAAATGTTTATGCCACATCTAACTTAGGCCGAGATAAAAGTGCAGCCGTAATTTTCGATATTGCTAATGGAAAAGAAATAGAAGTTCTTTATGAAAATCCTGATTATGATGTTTCAAGAATGTCGTATTCAAGAAAAAACAAAAAGCTTTGGGCAGCATATTTTACTTCATGGAAATCTGAAAGATATTTCTTTGATAATGAATTCAAAGAATTACTCGAAAGGCTTAAAAAAGACCTGGGACAATATGAAATCGGCATTTCCGATTATACCAAAAACGAAGATAAATTTATAATACGAACAACAAGTGACCGAACCTTGGGAACATATTATTTGTACGATAAAAATACCGACAAACTTGAAAAAATTCATGAAATCAGTCCATGGTTAGATGAGTCTAAAATGGCTAAAGTAAAGCCTGTTCAATACACTGCACGTGATGGCCAGATCATTCATGGGTATTTAACTCTTCCTAATGGAGTTGCACCACAAAATTTACCGGTTGTAATAAATCCTCATGGTGGTCCGTGGGCAAGAGATAATTGGGGTTTTAATCCCGAAATTCAATTTCTCGCTAACCGTGGTTATGCAGTTCTGCAAATGAATTTTAGAGGTTCGACAGGTTATGGTAAGAAATTCTGGGAAGTTTCATTCAAACAATGGGGGCTAACAATGCAAAATGATATTACAGATGGTGTTTACTGGCTCATTGAGCAAGGAATAGCCGATAAAGATAATATTGCTATTTATGGTGGAAGCTATGGTGGTTATGCCACACTTCAGGGACTTGTTGTAAATCCGACACTCTATGCTGCAGGTGTTGATTATGTTGGAGTTTCGAACTTATTTACATTTATGCAAACTATTCCTCCATATTGGGAACCATTATTGGATATGATGTATGAAATGGTTGGAAATCCTAAAACCGATAGCATTCAATTCGTTGCAACATCTCCTGCCTTAAACGCCGACAAAATTATGGCTCCATTATTTGTTGCCCAGGGTGCTAATGATCCAAGAGTTAATATTGATGAATCCGATCAAATTGTTGAAGCTATGAAAAAACGAGGCATTGAAGTTGAATATATGGTTAAAGACAATGAAGGACACGGATTCCGTAACGAAGAAAATCGTTTTGACTTCTACAGATCAATGGAAAAGTTTCTTTCAAAACATATAAAATAAGAATTTAGATAGTCAGGGCTTGACTTAATCCAAGTCAGGAACAGGCTTAATCCTTCCGATACCTTAAAAGTTTTTAAGCTGTTGGAAGGATTTTTTTTGAAATATTTTTTTCTTTTAATTCAGATAAAAAATTCAACAAAACCATTAATTAATCAATATTTTTTGTATCTTTGTTATTAGAAAACTAATAATAATGAGAACGATAAAATTACAAATACCCGATGAAGTTGATTTGAAAGAATACGATTTTTCAATGATAATTGCATCAAAGCTATATCAAGACGGAAAATTGTCATCCGGACAAGCAGCAAAGATAGCAGGATTATCGAAGAGAGCTTTTATTGAATTATTGGGCAGATATGGAGTTTCTGTTTTCAGCGATTCATTGTCTGACTTAAAATCAGAAATAGACAATGCCTAAAATTGTAATTTCCGATACAAGTAGTTTGATTCTTTTTCATAAGATTGGAGAATTAAACCTACTGAGAAAGGTTTATGATGATATAACAACAACACCCGAAGTAGCAGATGAATTCATAGAAAAATTACCTGACTGGATAAAAATCAAAATTGTTAATGATAAGAAATATCAAGAGTCTTTGGAGACACAAGTTGATTTAGGGGAAGCAAGTGCAATTGCTTTAGCTAAAGAAATGGATGAGCCTTTACTGTTGCTTGATGATTTGAAAGCAAGAAAATTGGCGATTAAATTAAATCTGAAGTTCACCGGGACTCTTGGGGTGATTAATAAAGCAAAGCAAATAGGTGTGATTGATAAAGTTAAGCCTTATATTGAAAAACTACTATCAACGAATTTTAGGATTTCAGAAAACATAATAAATGAATTGTTAAGAATAAACAATGAAATTATCAACCCTTAACAATCAAAAATAAACCAAATATTACTAATAATTTTCTATTTATTATCCAGAATTATTATATTATCACCATTTTTTGAAACACAAAATTCCCTTCGCTTTCGCATTTAAGAATATAAATTCCCTTATTAAAATCCGATCCGTCAAATGGGATTTTGTGATTTCCTATTAATAAATATCTGTTTAAAAGATCTTTTATATAACTCCCGTTATAATCATATAATGACAATTTAATATCACTGTTTTCTATGATATTAATTGAAATTGTAGTATTATTTGAAAAAGGATTAGGGAAATTACTTAATATATTTTTTGAATTATCATTGATTTCAAATAAACCTTGCGGGCCAATACTTCCATCAACAAGAACGTTTTGAGCATAAATATCCATTTCCATTTCGTTAAATGAATTTCTATCGTCAGCCCATACAGCTATCAATTGATCGTTAACACAATCACTAACACCCATATAATAAGACTTTTCGCCATCGGCAGTAGAAACACTGATTATTTCATCGTTCCAAATAAATTGCCCGTCTGAGCCTATTCGCATTGCAGATAATTCCGAACTAATTAAAGTATCAGGCCCAATAATTTCGTAATATTCTTTTTCAAAAAACACAATCACATCATTACCAGATGTTTTTTTTACTTTAGTCGGATAAATAGTTGTATCCATAGCACAAATAAGTGGAATTATTGCTTTTGCCTCATCGCCCCACAATCTTTCGCCAGTATAGGAAATTTTTTGTCCGTAAATACCAAAACAATCGGTACCTCCAACTAACCGGTATTCCTGCCAGAAAACATAAATTTCCTGAGATGATTCCATATTACAAAACTGACCAACTGCATGAATGTCTTCGGTCAGCATTGAAACATTAAGGGGTCCTGGCCATAAAAGATTTCCATCTTTATCAATATGTTGAAGCAATAGTGTTGCATTATCTCCGTAGAACGATTCCCAAAAAATAAATGCACCTCCATCGCCATCATTAATTATTTCAGGAACAGTAAAAATAGCAAGGTATAATAACAGGTTTCCTGTATCAACCTGAACTGGATTTTCCCAAAGCGGATTTCCATCCAGATCAAACTTTTGTGCTAAAACATGAAAATATATCTCTGTTCCCGGAAGAATTGTGTCAACTACCGGACAAACCAGCCAGGAAGCCATAAAACTATTATCGTCAGATATTTCACACGTACTGCTATAGTAATGCATTGTATCACTTAATGTGATACCATCCCCCCAAAGAATATCACCCATAGCAGAAACTTTTTGCATACCGACTTTAACCGGAGTATTTGTTGTATCCTCCGGTACAATATCCCAAATAAAAATAAAATCATTGCTACCTGTTACAGTTGCATTAGGTGAATAATCTGCTTCCGGAGAATTTGTCAGCTGAACTCCGTTATCACCCCATAAAAATTCTCCGGTTGCCGACATTCGGTAAGCGAAGACATTACTTGGTCCGGTTCGTTTATCCTGAGTCACTAGAACTGCAGCATTTTCATGATCCAAAACCATGTCGTAATCACAAACCCAGGTAGCGGTTTGATTATCGCTGATCAATAAACCATTATTATCCCATAAATTATTTCCGTCTGCATCAAGACGTTGCATATAAACATTGAAATTCAGGTTCTCATCGCCGGAAAACCAGGACACATAACTATTGCCTTCATCATCGGCAACAATTCGAGGAAGAATACTCCAATCCTGAGAAACACAAATTGGAGTATTTACATCAGGATCATTTACCCATTGTCCCAAAATAAATAGAGGACAAAATACAATCATTAAAATTTGTAAAGTAGTTTTTTTCATCGCTGTTGTTTTTAGGTTAATATTCACCAAACTTACAAAATAAAAAGGTCAAATCAAAGTTTCTTTTAAAATTACTTACTTTTGCATGCAAAAATTTATTTAAAGAAAATGTTAATCCTTTTAAAAAAAGAAATAAGTGGTTTTTTAAGTTCGCTAACAGGATATATCGTTATTATTATTTTCCTGATAATCACAGGCCTGTTTTTATGGGTTTTACCACTTGATTTCAATATTCTTGATTTTGGTTACGCTAATCTTGACAGTTTGTTTATGTTAGCCCCTTTTGTTTTTTTGTTTCTAATTCCGGCAATCACAATGCGGATGTTTTCCGATGAGAAAAAAAGCGGAACAATTGAAACTCTTTTAACTCAACCTTTAACAGATACTCAAATTATTCTTGCAAAATATTTTGCAGGATTAAGCCTTGTGATTTTTTCCCTGCTGCCAACTTTGATTTACTTTTTCTCGGTTTATCAGCTTGGTTTTCCTCCCGGAAATATTGATACGGGAGGCACCTGGGGTTCGTTCATCGGTTTGTTTTTTCTTGGAGCATCATTTGTTTCAATTGGGTTGTTTGCCTCATCACTTACCGAAAACCAGATAGTTTCTTTTATTATTGCCATATTCCTTTCAGGTATTGCTTATATTGGTTTCGACTTCATCTATTCATTCGATTTGTTTGGGAATGTTGATCTTTTTATAAAATCACTCGGTATTAATGCCCATTATATTTCGATGAGCCGTGGAGTGATTGACACAAGAGATATTATTTATTTTATAAGTTTTATTGTCTTCTTTATTCTCTTAACAAAAATCTCATTAGAAAGTAGAAAATGGTAAAAGCTGGATACAAGATGCTGGATATCTATTCACTGAAAATTTGTTGTAGGCTGACAAGAGACTGGAAACTGGAGACTGGAAACTTTTAATTTTTATTTGAACGAATTATTAATCTAATGATAAAAAGAAAAAATATTAAACGAAATAACATAAGTCTTCTATTCTTTGGAATACTTATTATTATACTCGTAAATATTATCAGCAATTTTGTTTTTACACGTTTCGACCTGACTTCAGAAAAACGATATTCGTTATCAGATGCTACAAAAGAATTATTAAATAATTTGGACGATATTGTTTATTTTCAAATTTACCTTGACGGAGAATTTCCGGCAGGTTTTAAACGACTAAGAAATGAAACACGAGAAATGCTTGACGAATTCAGAGCATATAGTGATAATATTGAATATGAATTTATCAATCCATCGGAAAGCGATGACCAAAACGAAAGGAATGATGTTTATAAATTGCTTGTTGAACGAGGATTAAACCCAACCGATCTTCAGGTTAAAACCAAAGAAGGAAACTCTCAGCAAATAATTTTTCCGGGGGCAATTGTGATTTATAAATCAAACGAACTTCCTTTAGAATTACTTAAAACACAAATTGGTGTCCCGTCCGAACAAGTATTGAATAATTCAATTCAGGCCCTGGAATTCAATATTGCAAGCACAATTAAAAAATTAAGCAAAACACAAAAACCTAAAATTGCATTTATCGAAGGGCATGGAGAATTAGATAATAAAGAAACTTTTGATATTAATATTGCACTTTCAAATTACTATACTATCGAAAGAGTGGAAATTGACGGTCAATTAAGTAGCCTTACCGAGAGATCAATGCCCGACTCAACAAAGATTACAATAAAAAACAAATTTGATGCAATTATTATAGCTAAACCCGACTCCGTTTTCTCAGATAAAGACAAATTTATTATTGATCAATTTATTATGAGAGGCGGGAAAGTTTTATGGGTGATTGATCCGGTTTTTGCAAGTTTAGATAGCTTGCAAAAAGCTGAATCAACATATGGAATTTCCAATAATTTAAATCTTGAAGACATATTATTTAAGTATGGAGTTCGTCTTAATAATGATTTAATAATGGATTTGCATGCCCTTCCGATACCTATGCGAACCGGACAAATCGGCAACCAACCCCAAATTGACTTTTTTCCATGGTATTATTTCCCAATTATTACTCCATTAATAAAACATCCGATCGTTAATAATTTAAATGCTATTAAAACCGAATTTGTTAGTAGTATTGACACTGTTAATGTTCCTGGAATTGATAAAACCGTTTTATTAACTACTTCGCAATATTCCAGAACATTAAACACTCCTGTTCTAATTGATGTAAGCATATTACAGGAACAACCTGATGAACGTTTTTACAGAAAAAAATTCGTTCCTATTGCCGTTTTACTTGAAGGAAGTTTCGAATCGGTTTTTAACAATCGTATTCCACCCGCAATCGCCAATGATTCAAAAATTGGATTTATTAATGAAAGCCTTCCAACTAAAATGATAGTTATTTCTGATGGAGATATTATTAAAAATCAATTTCATATTCCGCAAGGTTATCCACTCCCCCTGGGTTATGATCAATTTACAAGAGAAACATTTGGCAATAAAGAATTAATTTTGAATGCAATGAATTATTTGATTGATGATTCGGGATTAATTTCAATAAGATCAAGAGAACTAAAACTCCGTTTGCTTGACAAAACAGAAATAAGCAAATCTAAATTATTTTGGCAATTGCTTAATACATTAGGACCAATCATTCTAATAGTGATTTTCGGTATTCTTCAAACCTATTTCAGAAGAAAAAAATACACAAAAAACTGGAATTAAAATATTAAACACACGATAAATATGAAAAAAAACAAAAAGATAATATTTGCCATAATTGTTCTCGCGATAATTGCCGCCATGTTTATATTTACACGCTCGAACAGTACTCTGAATAAAGATTATAAAGATTTTGCAATTGCAGATACTTCTCTTATAACAAAAATTTATTTGGCTGATAAAAATAATAACAGTATCACTTTAAAGAAAAATTCACCCGGTGATTGGATTGTTAATGAGGGCCATAAAGCCCGGAACTCAGGTATCGAAACGATTTTGAATACCATGCAAAAAATCAGGGTCCGACAACCTGTCTCTAAAGCTGCTCATAATAGTGTTGTCAGAAGATTGTCATCTTCTTCAATAAAAGTCGAAATTTACCAAATGGCATATCGTATTAATTTATTTGGCCTAGTCAATTGGTTTCCTCACGAAAAACTCGTAAAAACATATTATGTCGGTGGTGCAACTCGAAATAATATGGGGACATATATGTTGATTGAAGGTTCGCCTGAACCATTTGTTGTTCATATTCCAAGATTCAGGGGGTTTGTAGCAACCAGATATTCGGTAAATCTTGAAGACTGGAGAGATTTTTCAATTTTCAAACAACATCCCTCGGAAATCGAATCTGTTAGTATTGAGTTTCCTGAAGAACCTGAATTATCATATAAAATTATCACTAAAAACAATAATACTTTTGATGTTGTTTCATTATCAAATAATCAGGCACTTCAGGAATATGATACTTTAAAAGTGTTAAATTTCCTCTCATCTTTTAAAAACATTAATTTCGAAGCACTATTAAATGACAAAAAACCTGAATTCATTGATTCGGTTACTTCATACACTCCATTTCACATTATTACATTAAATGAAAAATCGGGAGGAAGCACAAAGGTTAAAACATTTCACAAAGGTGCTTATATCAAAGATGATGATGAAAATCCCGCAAATGATATTGATCGTTTTTTTGCTTTGGTTAATGATGAAAAAGATTTTGTTCTTATCCAGTTTTACACTTTTGATAAAATTACAAGGCCGATAAACTATTTTAAAAAAGAATAATTAGTATGCTTCTGTGATAAAATTTTCTATTTGAAAATTAAAAATTAATGTTTTCAAAGATATTAAAATCTGAGTTTGTAAGGAATGTCCTTACATTAATGACAGGTACTGCTATTGCCCAGGCAATACAGCTTTTAATATCCCCGGTTTTAACAAGATTATACACTCCTGAAGATTTTGGTGTTTTAGCATTATTTATGTCTTTTGTAGTAATAATCGGTACCATTTCTACTGCCCGCTATGAATTAGCCATAATGCTTCCCAAACATAAGCGTGACGCAGTAAATATATTAGCCCTATCATTGATAATCTGTACCATAACATCATTGCTTTCGCTAATAATTATTTTGATTTTTAAGAATCAAATTATTTTGCTTTTAGGTTTTGAGGAATTGAGAATATGGTTATATTTTGCTCCGATTACAATATTTTTTATGGGTGTTTATCAGGCATTCAATTATTGGTCAACCAGGAATAAAACTTTTACAAAGAATGCAATAAGCAGGGTTGCACAATCCTCAACAGTTGCAGCTACAAACATTTCTGTGGGTTTTGTTAACACCGGTCCGGTAGGTTTAATCTTAGGAGCAATTTTAGGCCAAATTATCGGAGCATTGGTTCTTTCATGGAAAACACTTGTTAATTTCAATAATTTTCGAAAACAATTATCATTTAAGTTAATTAAAATTAATGCCAAAAAATACAGTAACTTTCTGAAAATTAACACCCCGCATACCTTTGTTAATTCATTGCAAGATAATGGCATTGTATATGTCATTATATATTTCTTCTCCAAAATTGTTCTTGGTTCATATTCTTTTGCATTCAGAATACTTAAGGCACCTGTTGGATTAATAGGAGGGGCAATGAGCCAGGTATTCTATCAAAAAGCTTCCAAAGCATATCATGATAAAGAAAACATACAGCCATTGATATTAAAAATGTATAAAAATCTTTTTTTGATTGGGTTTCCGTTGTTTTTAATTCTGTTTTTGTTTACACCTGATATTTTCTCATTCGTATTTAGTGAGAAATGGAGAATGGCAGGGAAAATAGCTCAAATTATTATTCCCTGGATTTTTTTAAATTTTTTAGCTTCCCCGGTTTCAAGCATAGCAATAATTATGAACAAGCAAAAAGAAGCTATGTTTATTACCTTTGCAGATATATCACTCAGAATAGTAGCATTATTAATCGGGGGATATTATAATGATTATAAATTGTCTTTTATTTTAATGAGTATAACTTGCAGCATGTTATTGATTTATGCATTATTTTGGTACTACCGAATTGCTAAAACAAAAACCTCTGATGCATATTAACTATATTAGTAATTAATTAAATATGGCATTATGTTCAAATCTTGGATCAGACGAAAATTTGTTTACATTACAAAACCCAGAATGATCTGGGGTTATAAAAGACATGATGGAGTTTACTTAAAAAATACAAGAATCAGTAATACAAGCTTCATTGATAATCCAGAAAATTTAGATATTGAAGAAAACGTGTTTATCGGCCATTATAATTATGTTGAAGCAAGTAATGGAATTACTATAAAAGAAGGATGCCAGATAACTAACTTTGCTTCTATCACATCGCATTCAAGTCATGTTTCAATCAGGTTATATGGTAAAAGATATCGGGATTTTAAAAATCATTCAGGATATGAAAAAGGCTCCGTTTTTATTGGAAAATATTCATTTGTCGGGCCTCATTCTGTTATAATGCCAAACACTTCTATCGGTAAAGGGTCAATAGTGGGAGCCTATAGTTATGTTCAGGGCAATTTTCCTGATTTCTCTATTATTAAAGGAAATCCTGCAAAAGTTGTTGGTGATACACGTAATTTGGATTCAAAATTTCTGAAGGAAAATCCTGAACTTGAAGAGTTTTATAATGAATGGGCATTTTGCCAAAAATAGAACAAAGAATTATATTTATGAAATTGTTAACTGTAGGCTCAAATGTTATTCATCTGAAAAATTATCATAATCTTATATCGGATAATGATTATGAGATAATGTTTATTACTGACAGGTTGAATGAGAAATTTAGTTACGATAATTTAAAACTTGTTCCATTCTCAATCAAAAATCCTCTTCAAATAAAGAAATCCATTAACCAAATTAAGCAAATTGTCATGAATTTCCGACCTGATATTATTCATATTCATCAAGCCGGAACAAATGCATATCTTACTCTGAAAGCCTCCAAAACATTTAATATACCTAAAATCGTGACAGCATGGGGAAGCGATATTCTTGTTAATCCACACAAAGGCCGGCTTTATAAAAAGATGACAAAATATATCCTGAAAAATTCTGATTATTTCACTTCCGATTCTTTATTTATGGCTTCTAAAATGCAAGAGTTAGCTTCGCCACGGGAACTTGATATTACGATTGCAAATTTTGGAATAAATATTGAAAAATCAGATTTGCCAAAAGAGAATATTATCTATTCAAACAGACTCCATAAAAAACTGTATAGACTGGATAAAATGATAAAAGCTTATCATAAGTTCATAACAAACAGAAAACATGAGAAATGGAAATTAGTAATTGCAGGTGAGGGAGAAGAAACCGATAACTTAAAAAAATTAGTATCGGAATTATCTTTAACTGATAAAGTAGATTTTGTTGGATGGATTAAAAATGAAGAAAATTCCAATTATTATAATCGTTCAAAGATTTTTATTTCAATTCCCGAATCGGATGCTACGGCCATTAGTTTGCTCGAAGCAATGTCGGCAGATTGTATTCCTGTTTTATCCAATTTACCTGCTAATACCGAATGGGTAATTGACGGATTAAATGGAATAATTGCTGATAACCTGAAAGAGAATTTTATTGAACGGGCATTGGATTTAGACATTAAAAAAGTTAAAGAAATAAATTCATATATCATTGATAAAAAAGCAACAAAAGATGCAAACAGAAGAAAATTTATTGATTTGTATAACAAAGCATTAGGAAATGCATAAAAATTTTCAAACATCTAACATATCATTAAAATGAAAGTTTGCCATCTTACATCAGTACATCATCGGAATGATACACGTATCTTTTATAAGGAATTGCCTGCACTGGCAGAAGCAGGTTTCAATGTTAGTGTTATAGTAGCTGACGGAAAAGGTAACGAGCAAAGGCCGGGATATTTTATCTATGATGCAGGGAATTCCACAAACAGGCTGCAAAGATTGATCCTGACTACTAAAAAAGTTTTCAAAAAGGCATTAGAACTTGATGCAGATATTTATCATTTTCACGATCCGGAATTATTATTGACCGGGAAAAAACTGAAAATAAAGGGAAAAAAAGTAATCTATGATGCCCATGAAGATGTTCCTCGCCAGATTTTAAGTAAATACTGGATTAATAAAAACATTCGTAAAATTATTTCTTTTGCTACCGAACGTTTTGAAAATTCCGTTTGCAAAAAACTTGATTTTATAATAACTGCCACACCGTTTATCCGTGAACGTTTTTTAAAGATCAATCCAAATGTACTTGATATTAACAATTTCCCAGTGTTGGATTTTGAAAAAGAATCGCCGGATTGGAGTAATAGAGAAAATAAAGTTTGTTATATCGGAAGCCTGACAAAGGTGAGAGGAATAACAGAATTGGTAAAATCTTTATCTTATAATGAAGGGATCACTTTGGAACTTGGTGGCACTTTTTCACCTGAAGAATATAGAAATGAAATAATTAAAACCGAAGGATGGAATAGAGTGACTGAATACGGGTTCGTTAACAGAGAAACTGCCAATATAATTATGGCTAGTTCAATTGCTGGAATTGTTACTTTGCACCCAATTATTAATTATACAGATTCTTTTCCGGTTAAAATGTTTGAATATATGGCAGCCGGAATTCCGGTAATTGCTTCAGATTTCCCGTTGTGGAAAGAAATTGTAGAGGATAATAATTGCGGGATTTGTGTAAATCCTTTGGATCCTGTACAGATTGCAGATGCAATCAATTATATTAATAAAAATCCACAACAAGCTGAAAAAATGGGACGGAATGGATTGAAAATGGTTGAGGAAAAATATAACTGGGAAATTGAAAAAAAGAAATTAATTTCAATTTACTCAAAATTACTTTTACATATCAAATGATGGAATTAGTTTCAATTATAACTACAGTTTACAATTCGGAAAAATATATTTCTGAAACTATTGAGTCTGTCCTAGCACAAACTTACACATATTGGGAAATGATTATTGTTGATGATTATTCTGCTGATAAAAGCAGGGAAATTGTCAAAGATTTCTTAAATAAAGATAACAGAATCAGGTTAATTGAATTGAAAGAAAATTCAGGAACAGGAAAAGCCAGGAATGTTGCATTGAAAAATGCAAAAGGAAGATTTGTTGCTTTTTTAGATAGCGATGATACCTGGTTACCTGAAAAACTTGAAAAACAAATCAGGTTTATGCTTGATAACGAATATCCAATCAGCTATACTTCTTATAAATTAATTGATCATAAAGGCAATGATTTAAACAGGATAATTAAAGCAATTAACAATGTAAACATGCATAAATACCTGAAAAATACCATTATCGGCCATTCAAGTTCGATGATAGATTTAAAAAAAACAGGTGTTTTCAAAATTGCGGATATTCGAATACGGGTTGATACGCAAACTTGGATTAATTTGTTGAAAAAAGGCTTTGTTGCCTATGGCCTTGATGAAGTATTAATGATCTATCGTGTTCATAATAAATCTATATCATCAAACAAATTATTTGCTGCAAAAAAAACATGGAATTTATATTACAACATTGAAAAACTCGGGTTTTTTAAATCAATGTTTTATTTTGGTAATTATGCATTCAATGCATTTAAAAAGCATTATTTATGATGAGTGAATTAAAAAAATCTTTATGTTTGTTAATGCTGTTTTTCCTTTTTTCAGGACATATATAAATACAGCAATAAATATTTAGGGATCAGTATGTTTAATCCGAAAACACATAATCAGATTTATTTCTTTCTGTTTCTGGCATTGGCTTTCAGTATTCCTTTGCATGAGAAATTGACACCACCCATAATTGCACTCATAGGCTTAAACTGGCTCCTCGAAGCGAATTTTATTAAAAAAGCAAAAGAAGTCCTACACAATCGAAAGCGTTCATTTTTATTTTTGTTTTCGCTATTATATTTTTTCTATTTGTTTGGGCTTTTGTATTCACAAAACTTGGATTATGCATTATTCGATATTCAAATGAAGTTATCATTATTGATTTTTCCTTTGATCTTTTCTACACTGGATTTTAACTTTTTCAATAAAGAAAAAATAAATAAAATACTTTGGGCCTTTGTTTTTGGTTCGCTTACGATTTCTGTTTCATGTTTAATATCATCATTTTTTGAATACCAAAAAACTTCCTTGCTCCAAGATTTTTATTACATCCGATTATCTGATATTAGGTTATTTGGCTTCAAGTTAATATCGAAGCATCCATCATATTTTGCAATGTCCCTGAATTTTTCATCCGGAATAATATTAATTAAATTAATTGAGAATCTAAAAAAACATTCTTTATTAATTAATTTTTTATTAATAATTACAATATTGTTTTTCTTTATTTTTATTTTCTTATTAAGCTCAAAAGCAGGAATTAGTAGTTTTGTTTTAGTCTCATGCAGTATTATTGTCTATCTGATTATTTATAAAAAACAATATTTTATCAGTCTAATAATGGTGGTGGTTATTCCGATAATTTTCTTTTTTTCTATTGAACTTTTCCCACATTCATTTGATAGAATTGTTGAAGCAACTGAAATAGTTAACAAAAGTGAAGAAATAAATAAAAATACAATAGATGGTACTGCCGAGAGAATTTTAATTTGGCATTCAGCATTAGAGATCATCAAAAAGAATTTTCTTTTTGGTGTTGGAACCGGTGATGTTAAAGATATTTTAATGAAAGAATATAAAAAAGAACATATTACCGAAGCTTACAAGCAAAAACTAAATGCACATAACCAATATCTTCAAACCAGCCTTTCGATAGGTTTTTTTGGTTTAATAGTTTTATTAATAAGCCTTTTATTACCTTTTGTCGATTCGTTTAAAAATGGCAACTTTCTTTTTATTATTTTTTTGCTGATAATTTCTTTTAATTTCTTATTCGAGTCGATGCTTGAAAGGCAATCGGGAGTTGTATTTTATGCATTCTTCAACTCTTTTTTATTCTTTTCGAAAAAGGATTATGAAAGTTGATAATTGTTAAATGGCTAAATTGTTACATTGTTTTTGTTTAATCTTAAATCCGCAATTCAAGGTTTGACCTCTTTAATAATAAGCTTTATACTAAAACAAATCGCAGCTTCGCTGTAAACAAAAAATATGACACTGATTTATTATGATAATTATGATGTTACTGATTTTTTAATGTATGTAATTATAATATCTGTTATTTTTTTACAACATAAACTTTGCTAAAAAAACAAAGTTTTATACGAAAATATTTTTTCTTGTATTTGCCCAACTCCAACACTCCATCTCTCCATCACTCCCTCTCTCAGTCTCTCCTCTTTCAATGAGCTTCAAGCCAATTATTACCTGTATTAATATCTATTTCGATAGGAACGGTTAATTTAATTGCATTTTTCATTTTATCTGAAATGATAGGTTTTACTACCTCCAATTCACTTTTATAAGTGTCAAATACTAATTCATCGTGAACCTGAAGTATCATTTTTGATTTTAAATTTTGCTTTTCAAATTCATTAAAAATATCAATCATTGCAATTTTAATCATATCGGCTGAGGAACCCTGAATTGGGGCATTAATTGCATTTCGTTCGGCAAATCCTCTCACAACGGCATTATTAGAGTTGATATCACGCAAATAGCGACGTCGACCCATTATTGTTTCAACATATCCGTTTTTTCTGGCAAATTCTTTGATTTTTTCCATATAATTTTTCAAATCCGGATATTTCATAAAATATTGTTTAATAATCTCGGAGGCTTCTTTTCTGGAAATATTCAATTGCTCGGAAAGTCCGAAAGCCGAAATTCCATAAATTATTCCAAAATTAACCGATTTGGCATTTCGCCGCATATCTGAAGTAACTTCATCAATTGCTACACCATAAACTTTAGCTGCGGTCGAAGTATGAATGTCAATACCTGATTTGAAGGCTTCAAGCATGCCGTTGTCTTTGCTGAGTTCGGCTATTATACGCAATTCAATCTGAGAGTAATCGGCGGCAAGTAAAATGTAATTTTCATTTCTTGGAACAAAGGCTTTTCGTATTTCACGACCTTTTTCGGTTCGAATTGGAATATTTTGCAGATTCGGATTATTTGAGCTTAAACGACCCGTGGACGTAACGGCCTGGTTATACGAAGTGTGTATCCTTCCATCGCGTTTGCTAACCAGATTTGGTAATGCATCAACATAGGTTGATTTCAGTTTTGTCAACGAACGATAATCAAGAATGCTCTGAATTATAGGATGCTTATTTATAAGTTTTTTAAGCACTTCTTCACCTGTGGAATATTGTTTGGTTTTTGTTAGTTTAGGTTTGTCGCTTACTTTAAGTTTCTCGAATAATATTTCACCTAATTGTTTTGGTGATGAAATGTTAAACTCAGAATGCGAAAGTTCATAAATTTTGTTTCGTATTTCAAAGATTTGTTCCTGCAATTCTTTCGAGAATGTATTCAAAGCTTTGGTGTCAAGTTTTACACCTTCTGCCTCCATTGATGACAAGACTTTTATTAAAGGTGTCTCAACTTCATTAAAAAGTTTTGTATTATTTGTTTCGAGAAGAATTGGTTCAAAAACATTTTTTAGCTGAAGAGTAATATCAGCATCCTCACATGCATAATCTTTAATAGTTTCAATATTTACTGATCGCATGCTTCGTTGATTCTTTCCTTTTTTTCCAATTAAAGTTTCGGTTGATACCGGTGAATAATTTAAGTAGGTTTCGGCGAGTACATCCATATTATGTCGCTGATCAGGCTGAATAAGATAATGGGCAAGCATAGTATCGAAGAATTTACCCTTAACGTCAATATCGTACCATCGGAGCATTGAAATGTCGAATTTCAGGTTTTGCCCTATTTTTTCAATTTTTGGTCTTTCCAAAATTGATTTGAATTCTTTAACAATTTCATAGCAATCATTATAGTTTTCAGGCAAAGGAATATAAAATGCCTCATCAGGTTGATAGGAAAATGATAATCCAACCAACTCAGCATTATTTGTATCTGTTCCGGTTGTTTCCGTATCAAAACAAAAATATTGTTGTTTGGATAATGTTTTGATAAGTTCGCTTCTCTTTTCTTTATCATCAACCAAAATATAATTATGATTGGTGTTAAGAATCGTTTTCAAGGTATTTTCCCGGGTTTCTTCAAATTCGGAATTTCCAGCAAACAGGTCAGCTTGAAGCTCTGCTGATTTAAAGTTATCTTTGTTATTCTCAAGCGAAAAGTCAGCAAAAATCCTTTTTGCCAAGGCCCTAAATTCAAGTTCATCAAATAATTGCTTTAAAGCATTAAAATCGGGGCTACTTTTTTCAAGTTGTTTCTCATCAAATTCAATAGGGACATCAAGGATTATGGTTGCAAGCTTTTTAGACATCAAAGCCTGATCGGCAAATCTTTCAATATTTTCTTTTTGTTTTCCTTTCAGGCTTTCAGTGTTTTGTAAAAGGTTTTCGATACTATCGAATTCATTGATCAAAATTGAAGCTCTTTTTTCACCAACTCCGGGCACTCCGGGAATATTATCAGAAACATCGCCCCAAAGACCGAGAATATCTATTAATTGTTCGGGACGTTTTATTCCATATTTATTACAAATTTCTTCAACACCGATTTTTTCGGCCATTTTTCCCATGCGAGCAGGTTTGTACATGAAAATATTTTTAGAAACAAGTTGTCCAAAATCTTTGTCGGGAGTCATCATATAAACATCAAATCCTTCTTTTTCTGCTTCCTTAGATAAAGTTCCTATCACATCATCAGCCTCGTAACCATCTACAAATAAAATCGGGATATTCATTATCTCAATCAGTTGCTTAATAACAGGAATTGAAATTGCAATATCTTCGGGCATTCTTTCACGTGTAGCCTTATATTCCGTAAACTCTTCATGCCTGACAGTCGGAGCAATAGTATCGAAAGCAACACCGATATGAGTAGGTTTTTCTTTTTTTATAACTTCAAATAAAGTATTTGCAAAACCAAGAATTGCTGAGGTGTTCATACCTTTTGAGTTTATTCTCGGATTTTTATTTAATGCAAAATAAGCTCTGTAGATCAAAGCCATTGCATCAAGAAGAAAAAGCTTTTTTGTTTCGGGCATAAAAAAATATTTTGCCAAAAATACTGATTAATTCCGAATCAGAGAATGAGTGAATGAGTGAATGCTTTAATGTTTTAAGAGAATTAACAGAAAATTAAAGGTCCATTAAATGTTGAATGAATAAAATATTATATAGATTTGTATGAAAAAACTATGAATATTTTTCTAAAAAAACCCCCCGCAAATATGCGAGGGGCCTAACCAAATGAATTATGAAAAGAAGTTATTTTTAACTGGCTTCAATAACCAGTATCTTAAGTTTCTTTTTTAATTATTATACAAATGTATGCTTATATATTGAACAATATTGTTAAGGGTTTGTTAAAAAATGTTTATCTTTGCTACTAAATTTAAAATTATCAACTATAATGACAATGTATTTTCTTTTAGATTCATAATGCAAATAATAGCGAGAAACATAAAACTAATTAAATGGAAGGTAGTAAAGGATTAGAAAACAATAAATTGCCAGAAGGAACAGCATTCAATGAAATTTCAATTCTAGTCGTTGAAGATAATCCTAATATAAATATTTTATTGCAAAAATATCTTGAAAAACTTTCTTTTAATGTTGTGATATGTATTGATGGTGAACAGGGATTCAAATACTTCAAAGAATCACATTTCGACCTTTGTATTATAGATATTATGATACCCAAAATGGATGGATTTAACCTGGTAAAGAAAATTAGGGCAATTGATGAAAATATCCCTATAATTTTTCTTACCGCAAAAACTTTTATTGAAGACAGAATAAAAGGATTTGAAGTAGGATGTGATGATTATATGACAAAACCGTTTAGCACACGCGAACTTGGTTTACGTATAAATGCAATTCTAAAACGTTCTTTGGTAAACAAAAATGGAAATAAAGGAATTGTTTATCAAATTGGAAGATATGTTTTTGATTATAGCGATATGTCATTAATATTGGATGGATCAAAACAGATACTTACAAGAAAGGAAGCTGCACTGTTAAAATTATTTTGTGAAAATAAAAACAGATTGATTCAGCGTAAGGAAGCAATGATAGCAATATGGGGTAAAGAAGATTATTTCATCGGTAGAAGTATGGATGTTTTTATTACAAAAATAAGAAAACACTTAAAAGCCGATTCCAATATTTCAATTACCAATGTTCATGGTTCTGGATTTAAACTTGAAGAAAACATATAGCAAGAAGCAAGTTTATTTATATTAAAGCTTTTAAAAAAGCGAAATATATAATCGTTTCAAAATATTCAATTACTGAAACTTGAAATTTGGTTTATCAACTAAAGTTTTACCAAATTTCAAATTTCAGATTAAGGTGTTAGAATAAGGAGATCAAATGAGTCAATTATTTTAGTTGATTATGAAAAATAAAATTCGTTCTAATCAATAATAGATATTTTCCGTGTTACTACCTTTTCTCCAATCGATATTCTCAGAAAATATACTCCGGAGATCAAATTCTCACGGTCAATTTTTATTTTATGATTACCTGCTTCGAGTTTACCTTCATCTATTTTATAGACTAATTCACCAATAATATTAAAAACACCCAAAGAAACATCTTGTTCTTTTGATAAAACAAAATTGACCTCAGTTGATTCGTTGAAAGGATTTGGAAATATATTCAGGCATTCGGTATCAATCAAATTTTCAATACCAACACCACTTTCAGTCTTAAATTGAATAGATTTATATGACTCAAATCCCATCCATTGTGCAATGTATGTATTTGTACCATAATATAGTACAGCCATTCCAGGTGTCGTAAGGCCATCACCTCCGGCATCATACAGATTAAATTTATAACATTCGGACGAATTAAGATTAAATACCTCCTGTATCACCTGGCTTGATTGAGAATACGGTCCACCTGAATAAACAATCTCATTATTATTATCAAGAATTTCCCATGTTGTTTCTTCAGGATTTACATCAGTCCTAAGAAATAATTTTACTTCAGCGGGAGTTTCCTCTGCTTCGGGAATTAATGCTGTTTGAGTATCATTATCGGGATATTGGTCAACATTCCCGTTTGGATTAGATGTAGTAACTGTCAGAACATTTGAAAGTTCAACTGAAAAATCAATTTGAGGAAGAGTAAAAGTTGCAGTTTCAAGATAGGCTAAATTACCTGTCCAGGCAAAAATTTCATTCCCTCCATTGTTTACATTATATTCAATATCAACATTTGTTAAATCATCACTTCCAGTGTTTCGAATAGTAACTTCAGGTTCTAATAATCCATCACAAATTGCTTCAGGTAACATCGAAATTTTTGTTATTGATGCATCATATTGATTTGTAGTACCAAATTCCGAAATATTCACTTTTTTGCCTTGTAAAATTTCCTTAGAAGTAGTGTTTTGAATAAACAAGACCAATTCACAATGCTCATAATTCCAATCCGAATCTTTGTTGAATTGCAATGAAATTTCCTGTGTATTGCTTTGGGAAAAATCAAGAGTTGTACCAAATTGATTAGGTATCATTAATCTTTCAACAAAATTTAGCTCCGGTAGTCCCTGCCAAAATTCCTCAATATGTGATTCGGTAAGAACAGCATGTAACACAAGATTATTGCCGGTGTATGCTGCAACTTTTTCAATAGTTACATTCACATTATATTCTTCAAGGCCGGTGTTAGTTCCCTCAACAGCAACTGTAAACGATGAAAGGACAGCTTTTCTTTGATTATATTTCGGTAAATACGAAGAATATAAACTTTGTGTTGAACTTCCACCGGATACTGTAAGTATTCCGTCAAATTTTGAAGTCGGATAACCTGTAACTCCATAGTAATTTATTCTTGATACTGAATAAGAATTTTGGTAATCATCTCCGCCGTGATATTCAACTACAGCAACATCATGGCCGTTTTCAATTAAGTCATCCGCACCCATAGCTGCACCCGGGCAATATTGGCACCAGGTACCTGTGACAATCTCTAAAATCACCATCTCTCTTTCAACTTGTTGGGCAGTTATAAAATTACCAGTAATAATGATAATGGCAAAGCATAAAATTAATATCTTTTTCATAATTTGTATAATTAAATATATTTAAACTTATAAGTTTGCAAATCTATGCTCTTTTTTAAAAGTAGAAATATTTTTTAACTTTTTTTTGTGAAAAATAAAATATCCGTATTTTTGTAAACAATTATACAAAAAGATATATATCTATACTATAATGTATAATTTTCGTTCTTATAAAGAAACATTGTCATGTTCTATAAGATTTATTAAAATAAAATATTAATTACAAAATTTTAAACCAATGAAAAAAAACTTATTATTCACATTGATTGCCTGCTTATTTATTCTAACAGGCTTTTCACAAAGTCTTACTCTACAAACTACTGAAGGAGTTAATATTGAAAATGGTGGTGAAATAACTGTTTACGGTGAAGAAACTGCCGTAGAAATTATTAGTCATCTTCATGTAACAAATACTAGTGCGTCAGCTATTAATGTATCCGTACACAGAAATCAAATTTATATGGTTGATAATACATTTAGTATGTTTTGTTGGGGTATATGTTATGGCCCTGATGTTAATCAATCAGCATTTCCAATTGAAATAGCTGCCGGAGCTACAAATGAGGATGATTTTTCAGGGCATTATCATCCTGAAGGAAATATTGGTACTTCAATAGTTTCTTATACTTTTTATGATGAGAGCAATTCCAATGATTCAATTATGGTCATTATTAATTATGCTGCAGGAATAGAAGGCCAGGCTATTGCAGTTGAGCCAGGATTCCAATTTGTGTCAAGCAGAATTAATCCAACAAACCCTGACCTGATGGTAGTTGCCATGGATATTATAAATGATGATCTTGATTATATAAGAAACTCGGAAGGAGCTATGCTAAGAAAAATCGGGCCAAACTGGGTTAATGGTATTGGTGATTGGGTCGGTACAGAAGGGTATTTGGTTAAAACTAACGGAACCGGACAATTCAGTGTTGAAGGTACAGTAATACCCGTTGATACACCAATTAATGTAGAAGCAGGCTTTCAATTTGTAAGCTATTTACCGGACTTTGGAATGGATGCATTACTTGCTTTTGAAACTATCATTGGAGATAACCTGGTATATATTAGAGATTCCGAAGGTTCCATGTTACGAAAAATCGGACCGAACTGGGTTAACGGTATAGGAGATTGTGCACCTACTGAAGGTTATTTAGTAAAAATGTCAGGAGATGCTGTCCTGGTTTATCCCGGATTTGATAAATAATCTATAAGAATGCTTAAAGAATATTAGCATCAATTATTAATTGAACGAAGTTCTCAAAAAATAATCTTTAGTTCAAAAAACAAAAACCACCAGAACATTTAAAAATGTTTTGGTGGTTTTTTCTATTTAAGGTTTTCCCATTTTGTATTGTGAAACCAAACGATTTCATTTTCCAATATAAAGTCTATCATTTGCATTTATTGAGAAATATCTGTTTTTCAACAAAAAGAAAGATTACAAAAACAGATATGAGGATGTTTTGTATTTAACAAATTATAATTTGAATTCTAATAATGTATGCAACCTTATTATTAAACATTTGTCTATTTATAATATATAACCGTTGTATTAAGAATGCAACATTGAAAATAGATAAATTAAATACTAAATCTTTAAGCCCATGAAAAAAAACTTATTATTCGCATTGATTGCCTGTTTATTTATGCTGACAGGCTTTTCACAAAGTCTTACAATACAAACTCCTGAGGGAGTTAATATTCCAAATGGTGGCGAAATAACAATTTACGGTGAAGAGACTGAATTCGAAATTATTTGTCATCTTTATGTAACAAATATTAGTGCATCAGCTATTAATGTTTCAGTACAAAGAAATCATATTTATATGGTAAGTGGTTCAAATAGCTTGTTTTGTTGGGGTATGTGTTATGATACAATTGTTAACCAATCGGCATTTCCAATTGGAATAGATGCCGGTGCTACTAATGAAGAAGATTTTGCAGGGCATTATCGCCCATGTGGAAATGTAGGAACTTCAAGGATTTCATACAAATTTTATGACGACAATAATGCCAATGATTCAATAATGGTTATTGTTAATTATGCTGCAGGAATAGAAGGCCAGGCTATTGCAGTTGAGCCCGGATTCCAATTTGTTTCAAGCAGAATAAATCCAACGGATCCTGATTTGATGGTAGTTGCGAACGATATTATTAATGATGACCTTAATTATATAAGAAATTCAGAAGGAGCTATGTTAAGAAAAATCGGGCCAAATTGGGTTAATGGAATTGGTAATTGGGTAGGTACTGAGGGGTATTTGGTTAAAACCAGCGGAACCGGACAATTCAGTGTTGAAGGCTCAGTAATACCCGTTGATACACCAATCAATGTAGAAGCAGGCTTTCAATTTGTAAGCTATCTACCTGACTATGGAATGGATGCCATGCTTGCCTTTGAATCTATTATTGGGGATAACCTAATATATATTAGAGACTCCGAAGGTTCCATGTTAAGAAAAATCGGACCTAACTGGGTTAATGGTATCGGAGATTGTGCACCTACTGAAGGTTATTTAGTAAAAATGTCAGGAGATGCTGTCCTGGTTTATCCCGGATTTGATAAATAATTTATAAGAATGCTTAAAGAATATTAGTGTCAATTACTTATTGAACGAAGTTCTCAAAAAATAATCTAATTCAAAAAACAAAAACCACCAAACCAATTTATATTGTTTTGGTGGTTTTTTCTATTTAAGGTTTTCACATTTCGTATTGTGAAACCAAACGACTTCATTTCCCGATATAAAGCCTGTCATTTGAATTTGTTTAGAAGCATTAGTTTTTCACCTGAAAAGAAGATTGCAAAAACAAATATTAGGATGTTTTATGTTTAGCAAATTATAATTTTAATTCTAACAATGTATGCAACCTAATTATTAAACATTTGTCTATTTATAATATATAATCATTATGTTAAGAATGTAACATTGAAGATAGATGAATAAAAAATCAAATATGAAATCTTTAAGCCCGTGAAAAAAAAATTATTATTCGCATTGATTGCCTGTACATTTATGCTGACAGGCTTATCGCAAAGTCTTACACTACAAACTCCTGAAGGAGTTAATGTTCCAAATGGTGGCGAAATAACAATTTACGGTGAAGAAACTGTATACGAAATCATTAGTCATCTTTTTGTAACAAATATTAGTTCAACAGCTATTAATGTTTCAGTTCAAAGACATCAAATTTATCTGGTAGAAGGTTCAGGTAACTTGCTTTGTTGGATGATGTGTTTTGATTCTACCGTTAACGTTTCATTATTTCCACTTGAAATAGCTGCCGGAGCTACAAATGAAGAAGATTTTTCAGGGCATTATCGTCCGTGGGGAAATGTAGGAATTTCAAGGATTGCATACACTTTTTATGACGACAACAACCCAAATGATTCTATAATGGCTATTATTAATTATGCTGCAGGTATTTCATCAAGTCAAACTATTGCAATTGAACCCGGATTCCAATTTGTGTCAAGCAGAATTAATCCAACTGACCCTGATATGATGGCAGTTGCTATGGACATTATAAATGATGATCTTGTGTATATTAGAAATTCAGAAGGATCTATGTTAAGAAAAATCGGGCCAAACTGGGTTAATGGTATAGGTGATTGGGTTGGTACCGAAGGGTATTTGGTGAAAACTAACGGAACCGGACAATTCAGTGTTGAAGGCTCAGTAATACCCGTTGACACACCAATTAATGTAGAAGCAGGCTTTCAATTTGTAAGCTATCTACCTGACTATGGAATGGATGCCATGCTTGCCTTTGAATCTATTATTGGGGATAACCTAATATATATTAGAGGCTCCGAAGGTTCCATGTTAAGAAAAATCGGACCAAACTGGGTTAATGGTATCGGAGATTGTACTCCTACTCAAGGATATTTAGTAAAAATGTCAGGAGATGCTATCCTTGTTTACCCCGACTTTGGTAAATAATCTTAAAAAATACTTGAATCAAATTAGTTTCAATTACTAATTAAACAAGGTTCAAAAAAAAATAGTTTTTAGCTCAAAATACAAAAGCCACCGGTACATCAAATAATGTTCCGGTGGCTTTTATTTATTTTTATCATTACTTTTACTTCAACTGATAATCTTAAACGATAGCTCATTTTTTTTGCGGATCTCTTGATAGAAATGAGTTCCAGCTTAGGACTTACGCTGTAAAAGAAGTTAACAAACGAATTCCGGAGAAAAGAAATCAAAAAAAAAATAAAAATATCTTACCAAATTGTCACAAAAGCTTCGTTAATTTATACTTAATAATATACGAACTTATATGATAGTTTTTACTAAAATATATCAGCAGAATTATAAAATGGTCTTCCGTTTGGCATATAAATTCTTGAATAACAAGGAAAATGCAGCAGATATTAGCCAGGAAGTATTTATTAGTTTATATCATCAATTAAAACAAAAAAAAGAAATTCATAACATAAGTTCGTGGTTATATAAAGTTACCAGCAATCAATGCATGAGTTTCTACAATAAAAATAAAATAATTACAGGAAAACTTAATGATGAAGAAATAAGTGTTGAAACTCAAAAGGAAAAGAATCCGGAAATTTCTGAGGCCGTTAAAAAAATGAAACCACAAGACAATATTCTTCTGACACTTTACAGCGAAGACTTTTCATACAAAGAAATGGCAGAGATAACGGGTATAAAATTTTCATCTATTGGAAAAACACTCTCACGAGCATTAAACAAACTGAAAAATGAAATCGAATCAGAAAAAAAATGATTGTATTAAGGATGCAAGCTTGCAGATGTACATCGACAAAGAACTGCCTGTTGAGGCCGTCATTTCTGTTGAACAGCATTTGAAAATATGCAAAAACTGTAGACAGAGATTTGAAGATAAAAAGAAATTCATTGAAGACTTCAAGAATTCATGGCCTTCAATACAGGAAAATAATATTGAAATCGCTTCTTTTCGCAATGATATTAAAAGCAAACACTCTCCAATTCTGCATTATTTAGAACAATGGAAATGGGCTGCTGCGGCCATACTTATCATTGGTTTGTTCGCTATATTTCAAAAATCATCCAAACAATCTCAAACTGAAACACAATATATGATTTATGATTCACAAATGGAAATAGATGCCAACAAACCCTGGCATGAACAGGAAATGGAAGTATATTTTATTGAAGAAAAAGATAATTAACAATTAATCAAAACCTATATTTATGAAAACATTAAAATTAATAGCAATCTTAATAATGCTGACCGGAAGTACTAAAGCACAAAACCTGATAAATATTTATAAAAGCGGAAATGTAAAACTTGTTGCTGAATCCGGTTTCGGGAAATCAAACGATTGGAATTCGGTTTTTAGTACTTATAAAGATACTATATATCAAAAGCATGTTGGAGCAAGAAAATCACTGGTTCTTTTGCCGGATGGATCGGTTATTGTTAACAATACTTACAGGGATTTCTTTACCCTATTCAAACCGGATGGAAGTTTTTATAAAAACTTTAGCATAAGAAATTCATCAGATATTATACTCTCAACTCCCGCTATCAAAGGTGTTCTTGATAATGAAATATTATTTACCGGTGTTACTAATTACGGAAAAATGTTTTGTTGTGATTTTAGTGGTAAGCTAATCAAAACTTTGAATGTTGATTATATGACAGGCGACATCATTCCTCTGCCAGGCCGAAAACTTGCCATTGTTGGTTGGGCAATTTGGGATACAAAGTTCCGCGACTTTTTGGCCATCAAGGATTATGAAACGGGAGAAGAAAAAATTATCTGGAGTCATTTCACCGACAGGTCAAAAGATCAGAGTATCTCGGTTGAAGTCACACAAAAAAACAATAAAACAAGTATTATGACTCTTCCTTCTTTGGGTGGAAATCTGGGAATACGACCCAGACCTATGGTAAGACTTACAAAAGACAATGAAATAATGCTTGCTATCCCGCCAACCGGCGAATTAATATTCTTTGATCTGAATGGTAAAGAACTGCAATCGACCTATGTGAGCTGGGAAAATGAACAAACTTCAATAGAAGAACAGCAAAAACTTTACTCAAAAAGGATGGAAAAATACAAACAAATTTCTGAAAACAAACAATATATTGAACGATTTGGCAGTGAAGAAGCAAGCAGAATATCACAAGAACTGCTTGACAAACTCAAAAAAGAAAAAGAACTTTATATGAAATCCGAAGAACTACCCTTTATCTCAACCATTCTTCAGGATTCCGACAATAATTTATTGTTTTTTGAATACCCAAAAGAAAAAGGTTCAAACCAATTTAATGTATATGCTTTCAATCATGGAGGAAAATTTGTTTGCAAATCATCATTTGTATGCGATAATTACGATTTGATTATTAACTCAGAGCGTTTGAAATTTTTCAATGGATGCCTCTATGGAATACAAAAACTGAAATCCTATAAAGGGGTCCCGATAAGATTGGTTAAATTTAACCTGGAGACTGAGTAAAAACCATTTTTTAATAAAAAGAAGCTGGTAAATTTGGAATTAACATGTGTAGTTAAGTTCGCCACAGATTTATGAAAACAGTATACAAAATTGAATTAATAAATTTCAAACTCATTATTCTCCATTGCTTCACGAAAAGTTTTTTCTTTTAAATCATTAACCAATTTTACTTTACGCTGATTAACAATATAATTAATAATATTTTCTCGTTCGAAACTTAATGGAGAAATTCCATCTTTAATTTCAAAATCATCGAAGTATGCAATATAATAATAGGGATTGTCTCTGATCTCAACATATCGGTTGTTTTTCAAAAATACCTCATAATTATAGGTACTAATTGGTATTTCTTTAATTAATTCATCAAACAAAATCCATGACTCGTTGTCAAGAAAATATTTTGTTGCATATTGGCTACAATATTTTTCCAGGGAATCTCTGAATTGCAAGGAATCGGAATTTATAAAAAAACGAATTTTATCAATTTCGGGCGAATCAACATGAATTTTAACATAGGAAACCTTAACAATATTATCCTTTAATTCGAAATTCTTCTTGTTTTTATTATAATACTCTTCGATTTCTTCCTCAGTAATAATAGTATCCAACCTTTGTTCAATCAATAATGTTTCGTACTTATAAATAATAAGCGAATTACGATAATCGTCTAATTCTCTGGAAAAATCTTTTTGATCGTAAGTAAGATTTTTTTCGGCATGCTTGAGAAGCAACTTTTGCCGTATCCAGTTATTAATGAAATTTTGAGATAAAATTAAACTATCCTTGGCCGAAACACCGGGAATTATAATTCCATCCAATTCGGATGCATAAAGATATTCATCACCTACACGGGCAAGAATTTCTTCGGAATCGTTTCTTAAACCCGCTTGACAAGCAATTAAAAATAATAAACCAAAAAATAATAATTTTCTCAAGATCAAACTATTCTAAATTCGAAAGAACTTTTTTATTAATCTTTACATTATATTTTTCTTTTAATAATTTTATCCATTCAGCCTCAAGATAGTTTTGATAATCGGCAATTATTAAACCCCTTGCTTCATTCATTTCTTTAATCTGGGGTGGCAATATGTCACGCACAAGCACAAAACTTATTTCTTCATCAGTAATAATATCTTTTGAATTACCAACCTTCCATTTTATAGAATCAATTATTTTATTATCTCCTCTCAGAAATTTATCAGAAAGAATAGCAACATTTGTTATTGAATCATTATTGTATAAAAGTAAAATTTCGTTGTCCGAAACACCTTCGTTTACTTTTGCCTGTACATCATCAACAATTTCTGAGTCTCTGATTGTATAAACTGAGGCATCCAGCCTTTCGTCCCAGATATAATTATTTTTATTATTGTTATAGAATTCTTTTAAGCCCGTAGTGTCTTTAATGGCTTTCGACCAGACTTTCTCATCAGTTAATTCAAACAATAAAATTCCATCACGATATTCTTTCATCAAAATATCAAATTCAGGATAAATTTCTTCAAGGTTAGAATCAAAATAATCAAGACAAATTTCATTAACAAATTTATCATATTCTTTATTAACGTAAATATCAGTTGCAATACGTGTTTGATTTTTTTGATTAGAAAACAAATAGTCAGCAAAATCTTTCTGTGAATATTTTTTATCACCAATTTTGAAAAGAACTTTTTCAAGGCCGTCGGCATTAGATATTTCCCATTTTCCAATTAAAATTGAAGAGTCAACAACTGTGTAGAAACTATTTTTTGCTTTGGAATATTCTTTGAATTTAAAATCCCTTTTTATTTTCTCAACAATGATGTCTTTGCTTTTTTCGGCGCGTGAATCTTTCAGTACTTTTTTCTTTAGTTCATCCTTAATTTCATCATAAGTTTTAATAGGCTTTTTGCCTTTAAGCTGAACGATGTGCCATCCGTATGCTGTTAATAATGGCTTTGCAATATCGCCACTATCGTTTAATTGATAAACAATTTCTATGAATTCAGGAACCATACGATTTACACCAAACCATGGTAATATTCCGCCTGTTTTTGCCGATCCTTTATCTTCTGAATATTCTGCAACAGCATCATTATAAGCTTTGCCGTCAAGGATTTCCTGATAAACTTTATTAGCTTTTTTTTCAACTCTTGCAGAATCGGCTGCAGTTGCACTTGGTGGGATCATAAAATAAATGTGTGCAACCTGAGCTTGTCCCATTGCACTTTTCTTATCGGTTAATTTAATCAGATGGTAACCAAATTGCGTCCGAACCGGCATAGTAATATCACCTATTTCAGAATTATAAGCGCCACTTTCAAAAGGATAAACCATATCGAAAACAGAAAAATAACCTAAATCACCTTTGTTACCACGCATAAACGGCCTTCTTCCTGTAGCTTCACGATCTCTTGCTGAAGGATCTTCAGAAGTTTCAACAGCTACATCCCCGAAATCTTCGCCATTCATGATTCTTTTGCGAATATCCATTAATTTATTATAGGCAATTAATGTGTCTTCGGCTGAGGCATTTTCATCAATTCTAATCAAAATATGGCTTGCCCTTACGTCTTTTTGCTTCCTGTCCCAGGCTTCGGCAAAAAGGTCTTCGTTAATGCTTTCATCAACAAAATATGGTTTTGCAAGTTGTTCACGATAACCTCCCAATTCACTGATAAATGCAGAGTTTGTATCCATGCGAAGATCCAAGGCTTCTTTTACTTTTAATTTGAAATTAATGTAAAGATCAAGGTATTCTTCCATTGATTTTTTATCAATTACATCACCCTGAGAATTACTTTTTTCATATACATTTTTAAATTCTCCTACTTTGACATCCTCATCACCAATGCTTAGTAAAACTTTTTTATTTTGAGCTAATGAACTATTAGAAATTAGCATGCTTATTGAAAGCAATAAAACCAGGATTAAAGAACTTTTTAATGATTTTAAAGTACTTTTAAAAATTTGAAACATACGTCAGATTATTTAATTAAAGTTAATATTATTATGAAATTTCTGAGAAGACTTAAACATTATCTTGATGAATAATTTGGAGCTTCTCTTGTTATTGAAATATCGTGAGGATGACTTTCTGTCATTCCTGCCGATGTAATTTTTATAAATTTTGCTTTTTGCAGGTTTTCAATGTCTTGAGCACCAGCATAACCCATTCCTGCCCTTAAACCACCAATCATTTGATGAATTACTTCTGATAATGTTCCTTTATATGGAACTCTCCCAACAATACCTTCGGGAACCAATTTACTAATATCGTCTTCAACATCCTGAAAATACCGATCTTTAGAACCTTTTTGCATAGCTTCAATTGAACCCATTCCACGATATGTTTTAAACTTACGGCCTTCGAAAATTATTGTTTCTCCCGGCGATTCTTCAACACCTGCAAACAGAGAACCGGCCATAATAGTATTTGCACCTGCGGCAATAGCTTTTACAATATCGCCCGTAAATCTTATTCCTCCGTCGGCAATTACCGGAATTCCACTACCTTTCAAAGCATTTGAAACATTATAAATTGCTGTAAGTTGCGGAACACCTATGCCTGCAATTATTCGTGTTGTGCAAATTGATCCCGGGCCTATTCCAACTTTCACGGCATCAGCTCCGATTTTTGCCAAATCTAAAGCTGCGTGTGCGGTAGCAATATTTCCTATAATTAATTCGACATTGGGATAGCTTTTTTTAATTTTTTTTGAAATCTCGATAACGCTTTTAGTATGTCCGTGAGCAGTATCAACCACTAAAGCATCAACCCCGGCTTTAACAAGTGCATCAACTCTTTCCATTGTGTTTTCGGCAATCCCCACAGCTGATGCAACACGAAGCCTGCCACGACTATCTTTCTCGGCATTAGGCCTGGCAAGGATTTTAATTATATCCTTATAAGTAATTAACCCGATGAGTTTATTTTTTTCATCAACAACGGGAAGTTTTTCAATACGATATTTTTGTAAAATCTCCGCAGCTTTTTCAAAATCGGTAAACTCGGTTGTTGTAACAAGATTTTCTTTAGTCATAACCTCATCAATCGGGAGGCTGATATTTTTCTCAAATCGCAAATCACGATTTGTCACTATCCCAACAAGTTCGTTTTCGTTATTTACAACCGGAATACCTCCGATATTATATTCCTTCATAATTTCGAAAGCATCTTCAACTCTGCTGTCTTTATGCAAAGTAATCGGGTCAAGTATCATTCCGTTTTCGGCACGTTTCACTTTTTTAACCTCGTTTGCCTGTTCGGCAATTGTCATATTTTTATGGATAACCCCGATACCACCCTCCTGAGCAATAGCAATTGCCATAGTTGAATCAGTCACCGTATCCATTGCAGCCGAAACTATAGGGATATTAACTTTAATCTTTCTTGTAAACTGTGAAGATATATCAACATCGCGCGGTAATACCTGCGAAAATGCTGGTTCAATTAATACATCATCATAAGTTAAACCTTCACCCGAAAATTTTTCTTTATCCAAAAGCATGAATGTATTTTTTTTAGCTGCAAATGTATAAAAATTTAACTTTAGTTTTTATTAAAAATTGTTAAAGTGAAAAATGGATGAAAGAATTCTGTTTATTAATCCATTGCAATCTCTGGATTTTGGGTATTGATTATAAAAACGGTATAGGGAAAATATGGGTATAATGGAAATTGATGGTAATTGATGGAAATTCTTTGAAAACTCTTTCTCGTTTTTTATCGGGATGGATTTATAAGTTGGAGGGATTTATTAATAACATTACAGATTCAGATAAATGATAAAAAGCAATTGTATCTTTCGGTATTTCTCTTTTAGGGTTATAAATTATTTTAATATCATTTTCCATAACTGAAATTAAACCAATATTATCTTGTCTAAATAAATCAATATCTACATTTTTTATATATTTTGCAGAAACTGCCAAATAACTTTTATGTGAAAAACACTTATACCTAAGAGCCTGATAATAACCCTCTTTCCATTTACTTAACTTTGCTTCTATTGAAATAATATTTTTTATTGGAGACTTATACAGTCTTTCAACAATATAACAACCTTCTCGTTCTGACACATAACCACCATCTAGTAATTTAGTTATTAAACTTAAAAATGTCTTAGAATTAAGATTCTTATTAGACACAAGTTTTTCAGGATGAATTACTTTACCTTTTCGATTTAAAAAATTGATAAGGTAATACATCTCACTATAATTATTAATTGAAACAGATGGCTTTTCATCATTTGGAGTTGCTACAGTCAGGTCAGATATTCCGTTACCTGAATTAAATTCACGTATGAATTTAGCGTTATCAAATTTCTGATAAAACGCTTGTTCAATTACTGGTAACATCTCGTTCTCGAATCTAAACATATTGCTCCTTTATTTTAGAAAAAACATTTTTCCATCGCTCCAAATGTCTGTAATCATTAGGCTTAAATACCATAGATAATTTCTTGTAATTATCTATCGACTGATTAACTCTACCAATAAAATATTCAATTCTTTCCACAGAATCTAAACTTAATATTTCATCAATTTCTTTATGAATTAATTCTAAGTAATGAAGTTTTGTACTTCTTGATGGTTTAATCAAATCAGGAACAGGTTTTCCAGTACAATAACGACAATTACAATCACCTAATACATTTACAATCTGTTGTAATCTAATAGGGTCTTTTCTTGTTATGGAAATTGTTCCTAATAATTCTGGAAAATAATATCGTTCGTACATATTGAATGCGTCTGAAGCTTCTTTATAAAGGTCTTCATAGAAACTCTCAAATCTAGCAGCACCTGATGTAAATCCAGTAATACCAGCACAAATTAGACCCAAACCTAAAGTATCTAAACGACCAGCTATTACAGGTTTTTGAGTATATTTCTGTAATTCGGCTAATGTTGTAATATAATGATAAAGTGTTGCTTCTGTTGTGTCTTTATTAATACCATCAGCATAAATAACAAAACCATCACAACCAATTGCAGCATATGTATTTAGCAATTCTGATTTATATTGAGAATCTGTTAATCCTAAAGCATTTATACAAATTCCTGCAAACAGAGGTTTATCTTGCAAACTCTCATTGTTATTCCTGTAATCCAAAGATTCTTTTAAAAGTTTAATATCTAAATCAAACCACTCCTCTACAGGATTTCGCTTTGCCGTTGGTAATATATTAGTGTTATGTGAATAATGATAGGGAGAAGTCAATATATCCGCTTGAAGCTTTACTTGTTCGTCTATAACTAATTTTACGTACTGTCTCTGCTTTTTGTGTGAAGATAGATAAGCAGGATTAATAACTGAATAATCTTGAGGGCAATATGTGAGTTGCAGAAGACCTTTTACATCTGAATAAGTATCATAAGCCAATCTAATAGTTGCAGGGTCAAACAAAGTTGTATACTCGTTTTTTTGAACAAGCTCTAATAATCCCTTTTGCCTAAATTGATGATTGACTGGATAGTTAATATGTAAATGTTTATTCGGGTTATCCTTTTTGAATTGCTTTAGTACTGATAAGTCATCGTATGTTCTTAAAATAAATCTTGGTGTTAAATCTGATTGAATTTGTCTTGATGATACACTTGCCTGATAAAATTCCAATATTAATTCTTCAATATCAACATATCTTTTATATGGTTGTTTTTCAAGAAGCTTTAATACAATATTTTCATGATGATTTGAAATTGACCTATCCCATTTCCGAGGAGGTGTTGGCGGTTCATTATTTATTTTATCAATAAACTCAGGTACTAATCTGGCACTATATGGAAGACGACCAGTTAGAATTTCATAAAAAATCATTCCAAGTGAATACAAATCACTTCTATAATCTATATGCTTACTATCTGTAATTTGTTCAGGCGACATATAAGCAAATGTACCCAGTATGTTGCCAGTACTCGTAATGCTTGTGTAATCAAGCAATTTAGATAATCCAAAATCTAAAACTTTGATACCACCATTTGACTGAATTATGATATTTTCAGGTTTTAAATCTCTGTGAAGAATATTTGAACTATGTAATGCTTTTAAACCTTCCGAAATATTTAAAAATAGCTTCTCCTTTTCAGAGATATTTTCAGATTGTATTAGTTTTCTTAGAGTTTGTCCTTCAATGTACTCCATTACTAGAAAAACATGTTGGATATTAAGAACCTCAAGAAAAAAATGTTCAATATAATCAACAAGAAAAGGATGATTGACATTTTGCATTACTTCAATCTCACGAGTAATCCGATTATCCTTACCTTTTTTATACTCAGCCAAAATATAAGCTTCTCTAAAAATTTTTATTGCAAACTTTTCTCCTGATTTTTCTGTAAGATATACCGAACCAAACCCGCCTTCTCCAATAAAATCAAGGAACTTATATCCATTTATATTTTGTCCGATTAGTTCCATGCTAGATATTTTTATGAACAAATAACAAATTTAATAATAATTTTTTAATTGCTCAATTTCTTCTTGCTTCAAAATACTACTGTCTTTTTTTTTAGGTTTTTTCAATCTATTAGTTTTGTAATTTCAATACAAAAGTAAATTTTATTTCTTTTAAACTGCCTTGCTATTTTACAATCTTTTACACATGTGTCAAACAATCATAGTAATACATCTATGAATAATAAATGTACTTCCTACTCATATTTAATAGCATCCACCGGTTTTTTAACAGCTGACCTAATTGATTGATAACTTACTGTCATTAATGCGATAACAAGTGATATTAGTAAAGAATAAATAAAAACATCCGGTCTAAGGTCAGTATGATAAGTATAGGAATCCAGCCAGTCGCGCATTGCAAACCAGGCTACCGGCCAGGCAATTATATTGGAGATAATAACCCATTTCAAGAATTCCCGTGAAGTAAGTGAAACAATGCCCGAAACTGACGCTCCCAGGACTTTTCTAATACCGATTTCTTTTGTTCTTTGTTCTGCCATATAAGCTGCAAGCGCAAATAAACCGAGACAGGAAATAAAAATTGCCAGGATAGCAAAGTAACTAATAATTTTTATCAGGGTTGCCTCATCAGTATAGGCCCGGTTATAAATATCTTTTAAATAATTGGGTTCAAAAGGATAACCCGGAAAAACTTTTTCCCATTCAGTTTTTACCTGTTCATTAATTGTTTCTCTGTCAGTTGAGCTGGTTTTAACTAGTACACGCCTACATCTTTCCGGATTATAAATTAATACTAAGGGATCAATTTCATATTGCATCGGTAAATGATGAAAATCTTCTACAAGCCCTATTATTCTATATTTGGTTTCATCTCCCCACTTTATCCATTTGCCCACCGGATTCTGCATATTAAAAGCTTTTGCTGCTTTTTCATTAATTACAAAAGTAGCTGTATCAGATTGTATGTCTTTAGAATAATAACGACCGGACAATAGTTTCATGCCCATAGTTTTAGTATAATCAACATCGGTGTTTCCCATTCCTACCAGAATATCCTCATCCGTATCCTTGCCTTCCCATTCAATTCCACCGCTATTACTTCCAATATAAAATGGAATAGAATTTGCCCTGGTAACACTTAGAATGTTCGGGTTATTAAGCAATTCTGTTTTAAAAACTTCATATTTTTCCATAGATTCGCCACGCATCGATAAATACATTACATTATCCAGATCCATTCCGAGTTTATTATTTTGCAGGTATGATAATTGCCTTATTACCACCAAAGTACAAATTATCAAACCTACCGATAATGTAAACTGAAATACTACAAGAATTCTTCTGAAATAAAAATTGCCTTTTCCCTTTGTTACCCCTCCTTTCATTGCTTTTATCGGATTAAATGAAGACAAATAAAAAGCCGGGTAACTTCCTGCAAGTAATCCTACAAGAACTGTAATCCCGATAATTGCAAACCAGAAATGAATGTTTGCAAGATCAAACTGCATTTCCTTTTCAAGCAATTGATTAAAAGAAGGCAGCAACAAATAAACGAGTCCAATAGCCAATATCATTGCAATAAATGAAATAAACATTGATTCGCTAAGAAATTGATTTATAAGATTTCCACGATGAGCTCCAACAGTTTTTCTGATTGAAATCTCGCGTGCACGCTTTGCCGACCTGGCAGTTGCAAGATTCATGAAATTAATACAGGCAATGAGCAAAATAAAAATTGCAATTGCCGAGAAAATATAAATGTATTGAATATCACCGCGTGCTCCCCGCACCGAATGCAAATGAATTTTTTTCAATGGAAACAAAAACAAATCAATGTCGCTATCATCTTCCGGATCATCTTTTTTTTCAATAATATAATTCTTGATTTTATTATTTAATTGTTTATAATCAATGCCATCGACCAATTCAACATACACAAAAAATGAATTCCATCCATATCTATCCAAATTCCATCCTAAATTATTTAAAAACTCAAAAGGAATACACAAATCAAAACGGAAAGAAGAATTTTCAGGTGTCTCTTTAATTATTCCTGTAACCTTAAAACTGTGTTCGTTATTATATTTAATTATTTTACCCATTGGGTCTTCGTCCTCAAATAATTTCGTAGCCATTTTATCAGATAAAACAACCGAATTAATATCATCGAAAACATGATTGGGATCACCTCGCAGAAACTCAAAATCGAACATTTCGAAAAGTTGGGGGTCTGATAAACGAACATCCTCGGTGTAAAGTTTATCATTATAAGAAATAGTTGCCCCTAATTCATAATACATAAAAGAGTTTTTTATTTCCGGAATATCATTTCTGATATCTTTGGCAATTGGCCCCGGCATACAAACAGTTGTTAATGGACCTGATGTATAATGTTGAGTTTGAACAAGACGATATAAATTATCGACTTTTTGATTGAATTTATCATAACTAAGCTCATTAGTAACCCAAATATATATCAGAATAGCAATTGCCATACCTATTGTAAGACCTAAAATATTAATAATTGAGAAACCTTTTTGTCGTATAAGGTTTCTGATCATGGAGATTAGATAATTTCTGAACATTGTATAAATTTTTATTTATAAAATAAGACTGTTGACTTTGATTAATGTTACAGAACATTTGTCTTTAAATATCAATTGTATGGAAGTCAAAATAATAAACGCTTAGAAAACCCAAAGGATATTAACTTGTAGAGAGATTACAACTTCAGGTGTTTTATCAGTTCTAAACATAAGGCACTTATTTATGGCAAGAAACTACTGATGTGTTGCTTTTCGAATTAACATTACACTTCCTTTATTCAACACATTATTATCTTTTTCGGAAGAAAGAACTATCCAGACATAAACCCCTTCAGGACAGGGTTCTGATTTATACGTTCCGTCCCAGCCTTCTTCAATATCGTTAGTTTCAAAAATCATTTGCCCCCAACGATTATAAATTTTCATTTTAAATTGTCCTTCCGGTAAATTTTCGGCAATCAATCGGAATTTATCATTTAAACCATCATTATTGGGTGAAAAAGCATTAGGAGTCGGGATTACTTTTATTGTAAATTTTTCTTCAAAAACCTGATTGCCACAAAGTGACGCAACTGCGGTGTAAACAGTATTTTCGTTAGGAGAAACAGTAATACTGTTTCCGGTTCCAATTTCATAACTGCTTCTTTCTTCAAACCATAAGATTTCCTTTGCCAGAATTTCTGGAGAAAATGCTATAGAGTCAATTTCATAAGTTCCATCAGGCTGAGGAACATATCTGTAGCTTTCCGATTCAGCTATCCAGGAAGTTGAATTTCTTTCATCAACCGCAAAACCAATTGTTCCCGTTGAATTTTGAATTCCCTGAGTTGCTTCATTTTTAAACAAGCTAGGACAAGATGGTTTTTTAATTAAATGATTTTCGATTGAATAATCTTCTTTCAATACAATTTGAAAACTACCGAGTGAATCGTAACAATCGAAAAGAGAAATATCGCACCAACTGATGATAAGTTTTCTGTTTGGAGAATCGCCAATACTTTTATAGAAAATATAGGAAGCATCATTATAAGAAGGATCCCAATCTTGGAAAGGGCCTAAAATACAATTTTGGGGAATACTTATTTCAGCATTGGGAATAGAAAAAGGCTGACGACGACCACCTCCCAAATCATCCTCACCAAAAGCAATATATCCGTTAGCACCGATATAAAATTCAGAATAATTTTCTTTGAAATATACAAAATCAAAACCAATTTCAAAAGGGCCAACCACATTGTCGTCTTTAACCTCAACAGGAACTCCTCTATCCTGAATACTTGTTGTAAGAACCACAGAAAAGCCAGCATTAATTACAATCTCATTATTAATGATCTGACTTTTAGATACCATTGCTGATAAAAAAAAGAATAAAAAAATAATTATTTTATTTCTTCCGTTCATTTTCACAGGTTTGGATTAAAACGAAAAATAATGCAGTAAATTTTATGTTAGAAATGAAACATTGTGGGTAACAAAATTCGATATAGCACAAATAGTTTTCACGGATGTAAATCTATTACCATTCAATACTTAAAAACTCCCTCAAATGTAAATGTTTGATCCCATGATACGTATTTCCCTGAAATTCATCCATCGAAACCACGAATTTCGGGTAATTGTCCTTTATTTTTAAAAGATTTCCGTATTCTCTTTGGATGGTATTTTCATTAGTAATTAAATAAGCCACCTGTACATACATTGTTTCATTTTGTTTTTGGCAAACAAAGTCAATTTCATTTTCGTCCAATATTCCAATACTTACCTGAAAACCATTTATCATAAGATGCAAAAAAACGGCATTTTCAATCAGTTTACCAATATCGGCAGGTTTATTTTTTGCAATAGAGTTTCGTAAGCCCCAGTCTTCAAAATAATATTTTTCATTGGTTTCAAAGATTTTTTTTCCTTGAATATCCTGCCTGAGAACTTTATAAATCAGCATAGCCTCTGTTACGTAAGTCAGGTAATTCAGTACAATTTGTGTTGACATATTTACCCTTTGCGATTTTAAGTATTTGCTAATTTTGTTAGCTGAAACCAAACTCCCGATATTATCGGCAAGAAACCTGACCAGTCCCTCCAGAAAGTTAACATTCCGTATATTATGCCTTCTTACTACATCTTTAAACAATACGGTTGCATAAACATTTTTCAGATATTCATAAACAACTGTTTCATTAAGATCAAGATGTTTCAGATATGGCAATCCACCATAGGTCATATACTTTTTCAGTGACTCATTGTTGTTTTCTAATTGATGAAATTGTAGAAACTCTGGAAACGTTAAGCTGAAAATTTTTATTTCGATATACCTTCCGCTTAAATGCCCGGCAATATCGCCCGAAAGAAGTTGTGAGTTGCTCCCTGTACAATAAATATCATACTTCCCGGAGGCAAGTAAACTTCTCAACGATTTCTCAAAATTCAAAATATCCTGAACCTCATCAATGAATAAATAATTTTTACCAGGCAAAGTTAGAGTTTCAATAAACTTATTCAAATCGTTATTATCAGTAATAAAGTCGAAATCGGAAAGTTCTTTGTTGATATAAATGAAATTGCTTTTAGCGTTATTTTCGGCGATGTAATCCATTAGCTGGTACATAATGTAGCTTTTACCTACTCTTCGTTGCCCAATAAATACTTTTATGATCTCTTTATCAATAAAAGGTAATATCTTTTTAAAATATGTTTCACGCGGAATATACTCTTTGATATATTCACTATAATGATATTTCTTTATGTCATTCATAAATGATATTTTTCACAAAAATACAATTTATTTTAATCATACATTACAAAAATAACTTTTAATATAATTTTGTCATGTATAAATGACATTCATAAACCTAAAACGCCACTATTCTCACTTCGCTTTTCACTAAATTAACAGAGAAAAAGAATGTTGAAACCATAACATTCTTAAAATGAAGCAATGATTGAAATAATTCAAAAAAATGATAAGAAGATTTTTCGGCAGTATATTTATTTCCTACTTTTCCCCAACTTACTCAAAAGGCAAGCTGTTGACAATGGATTATTTCCCAACAAGCAATTCAATCATTGTGTCTTCGGTAAAATATTTTTGTGCAAGATTTAATAAATTATCTGAAGTAATGTTTTTTATTGTCTCAATTAATTTTGAATAATATCCGAAATCTAAATTATATTCCAAAACGCTTCTATATTTTTCTGCCAAAGGAAAAGGCCCGTCAATACTCCGCATGAAAGATCCAAGCATATAATTTCTAACCAAATTCAGTTCATCCTCCGGAATTTTTTCGTTAGCAAGTTTTCGAAGTTCATTATAAATTTCATTTATGGCATCTTTTGATACACCTGCTCCAACTTCAGAAGTAATAAATAAGTATCCCGAATTATGTAGCGACACAAGTCCGGAACCAATTCCGTAAGTATAACCTTTGTCTTCGCGAATATTCATCATCAACCTCGACCCGAAATATCCACCCAAAACTGTATTCAGAACTGTTAAACCCATGAAATCGGGATGAGTTTTATTGAGTAATATTTTCCCGATTCTTATTGCCGATTGCATTGCATTTTCCTTGAAAATAAAATTTTTACGGTCAATGCTTGCAGGTATTTCAATATTAACATTATCTGTTTTGAAATTTGTATCTGCTTTAAAACTTCCAAGATTCAAATTTAATAAACCGAAAATATCATCTTTAATTTTACCTGAAATTATAATTTTACAATTAGCCGCATTATAAAATCTTTTATGAAAATTTCTCAGGTCAATTGAACTCAATTCATCAAAATCATTTAATTTAAAAATACGTCCATAAGGATTGTTCTTACCAAAAATCAATTGATTAAAATTTTGCATAGCCAAATATTTGACTTTTTCGATATTAACCAGATACTCCTGTCTTTGTTTTTGAATAAAAACGTCAAATTCTTTTTCCGGGTAGTTTGGATTAAAACAAATATCAGCTAAAAGCTGTAAAAGTTTTTCAAGATGTTTGTTTAATGAATAAAGTGAAACGATCGTGAGGTCTTTTTGATTAATAGTTTCAATATAGGCCCCGTGATAATCAAGCATCTCAGCAATTTGAGATGAAGAATATTTCGATGAACCCTCCTTTAGCATCATATTTGTCGAGAAAGCAACCAGAGGCTTAAGTTGCCTGACCGAACCTGCTTCAAAAATCAGATCAATTTTCACGACATCCTGAGTACCTGAATTTATCGAAAAAACAGGAATTCCATTATTCAAACAAAATTTTTCGGGTTCGTTAAATTTAATTTTTTCAATTTGCTTTATATCAGGTTGAATTTTTCTCATTTTCATTTTTTTAATAAAATAATCGGGTTAATCTTGATTTTTTGCCAAATAGTGCAAAGTCGAGCAATTAGAAGGCTTAAAAATATTTTTCGCCTGTTCAATGATTTGCTCTTTTGTAACACTCAAATATTTATTAGTTTCTTCATTAATTTGAGCAGCATCGCCAAGCAACTCGAAATATGACAAAGTCATTGCTTTATTTAGAATATTCATCTCGGCAAATATTAAATTCGACTCGACTTTGTTTTTTACTTTTTGCAATTCTTCATCATCAATCAAACCATCACAAATTTTATTTAATTCATTCAAAATTGCATTTTCGGCTTTTTCCATTGAAATACCTTTTATTAATTTACCTTCAACAATTAATAAACCTTCATCTATGTCACCTGAAATATATGCGTTTATCTCACTAAATAATTGCTGTTTTTTATATAATTCCTGATAAAGCCTCGATGAATGTCCATTCGACAAAATGTCAGACAAAAGGTCAATTGCATGATAAGCTTTATCGGTTCGGGAACAAATATGAAAGACCTTCATAATTGAATCAAATGGAACGTCCCGTTTGACGGTTAACTCTCGGGCTGCCTCCTGAGCAGGTTCCTTATGCAAATCACGAACGAAGATATTTTGATTTTCAATTGTCCCAAACCATTTCTGAGCCAAAGTTTTTACTTCATCGGATTCAACATTCCCGGCTACTGTTAAAATTGCATTATTAGGATTGTAAAATTTATTATAAAAATCTTTTACATCCTTCATTACAGCATTTTCAATATGAGCGATATTTTTACCGATAGTTGGCCATTGATAAGGATGGACCTTATAAGCTAGAGGCTTTATTAATAGCCATATATCACCATAGGGTTGATTTAAATAAGACTGCTTGAACTCTTCTACAACGACATTTTTTTGAACTTCCAGACTTTTTGCTGAAAAAGCAAGCGACAACATCCTGTCGGATTCAAGCCAAAAAGCAGTTTCAAGATTTTGTTTAGGAATAGACAAATAGTAATTTGTTATATCGTTATTTGTGAATGCATTATTCTCGCCACCTACTTGTTCAAGAGGTTTATCGAAACGGGGAATATTCACCGAACCTCCAAACATCAAATGCTCAAACAAATGAGCAAATCCGGTTTTTTCGGGATTCTCATCTTTTGCGCCAACATTATATAAAACGTTTACAGCAACAATTGGTGTTGATTTATCTTGATGAACAATAACTTTCAGACCATTATCTAAAATAAAATTATCGAATTTTATCATTTTAATATTTTGACTCGTGAAAAATAAAAATGCAAAAGTAGAAATTTTCTTGCTCAGGACTTCATTATAATAATAACTTTGAAAATAAATTCGTATAGGTGAAAAATTTAATTATCGTTGATAAAAAACTTCCCGAGCAAGCAAAATTAAACCTTAAACAATTTGGAGTTGTAATTGAATTATTTACTCAATCAATAACTTATGAAGCTATTTCTGGGCACCCTGACATTTTTATCTGTCAATTACCTGATAAAATAATTCTTGCACCAAATTTGCCTTTTAAATTTTTCAAAATTATTAAAGATGAGAATATTCATTTTAATATAGGAAAGCAAAATGTTGGACTGAAATATCCTGAAACCGCTATTTATAATACTGTTGTTACAGAAAATTATTTTATTTATAAGAAAGATATTCCTGACAAGGAAATAATTCATAACCTGTATTCCCAGAAATCTATTTCAATTTCGCAAGGATATTGTCGATGTAATTTGCTCCCATTAAAAGATGATAGTTTTATTACTTCCGATAATAATATTTATCAAACCCTTACAAAAGAGAAGTTAAATGTTTTATACGTTGATCCGAAGCAAATTTTTCTTCCGGAATTTAAACACGGGTTTTTTGGAGGAACAGCAGGAGTTATAGACAAAAACGTACTTCTTTCAGGTAGTCTAAAATATTTTTCTGACGGAGAAAAGGTAAAAAGTTTTTTACAAAATCTAAATTATTCTATCATTGAACTTTACAATGGTCCTCTTTTTGACGGGGGAAGTATCTTTTGCTTATCTCCGAGTTTTTAATATTTCAATTAAAATTCTCGTAAAGATTCGTGAACTCCTTTATGAATTTCATCATAAAAACTCAAAGATGCCTGTTTCTTTTCTTTTTCAAATAATTTAATCCATTATCATATTTTAATGTTTTTTTTACACAATAAAAATTCCAGCGTTGCGTCATTTCTATTAAATTATTTTGAAACATTTATATTTATAAAGTTTTTTTTTGTTTATTATGCAACCATTTGCTATATATTGATGTCTTGATATTTACAGAAAAAGGAATGTAATTTGTTTAATTTTTAATATCATCTTTATTTATATGGTTTTAAAAAGATTCTTAATTGTGATTGTTATGATAATTCCTTTTGGATTTAGTCATGCACAAACAATGGAGAAAATTTATTTATTTGATGACATTATAATTAATAATGTCAAAGGTTATGATCATATAAAATTTGAAAACACTATAGTTAGAGGTAAAATTGGCGAACCTTCGCTTCCTTATTTTCCTGTTTCTCTATTACTTCCACCTGGACATATTGCAGAATCCATTGAAATAATTTACGAAGAAAAATTTGATTTCCCGAATAATTTTAATATTTATCCATATCAGCTTTCAAAATCCACAACTGAGGATGATTCTGGCAATTTTGTAAAAAATAATGATATATACAATTCAAACAATGTTTTCCCTGCAGTTTCCACTAATAAATTATCTACAGAATTCATAAATGGCTATTCAATTGCAACAACAACTTTTACACCCGTAAAATACTATCCTGCAAGCGGAAAATTATCATACTTTAAAAAGATCATCATAAGAATAAAAACCAAAGAAACCTCTTCGGCAGCTTTCGAATTACAAAACCTCGACTCTTCGGCGAATGTAATACATAAGATTATGAATATTTCGCAAAATCCTGAAATTTTGCCTCAGTATAAAAATCTAAAATACGATAAAGATGCTTATCAGATGCTAATTAATAATCATAATTAACAATTATTCAGAAGTTAATTTATTTATTATCTGTAAACTTTAGCTTTCATTTCTCCTTTAACTACTCTTAATCCATTCATAGCAAGAGCCAGCATTTCATCTTCACCCGGATAAATATGTATAGGAGAAATATAAGATATCCGTTGAACAATTTGGTTTACAAACCATTTATCGTAAGCGATACCCCCTGTAATAAGTATAGAATCGGCTTTACCTTTTAAAACCGTGCACATTGCACCTACCAATTTTGCAACCTGATAGGCCATAGCAGTATAAATAAGAATTGCTTTCTCATCACCTTCCATAACACGCTTTTCAACTTCCATTGCATCATTGGTACCTAAATAAGCCACCAAACCTCCTTCGCCAACAATCATTTTCATCATTTGGTTTTCGGTATATTTTCCACTGAAACAAACACGAATCAAATCACCAACCGGTAAAGTTCCGGATCTCTCGGGAGAAAAAGGGCCTTCCCCGTCAATACCTTGGTTTACATCAATTACTTTCCCTTTATTGTGAGCACCAACCGTTATTCCTCCACCAAGATGAACAACAATTAAGTTTAAATTCTCATATTTTTTATTAATTGATTCAGCATAATTCCGGGCAACTATTTTTTGATTTAGGGCGTGAAAAACCGACTTTCTTTTAAATAAAGGATGCCCTGATATACGGGCAATATCTTGAAGCTCATCAACAACTACAGGATCAACAATATATGCTTTGGCATTTGGTAATGATTTTGCAATATCAAAAGCAATTAAACCTCCTAGATTACTTGCATGTTCGCCAAACGGACTGTGTTTTAAATCATAAATCATCTTGTCATTGACAAAATAAACACCAGATTCGATTGGCTTCATTAAACCTCCACGGCCAACTACTGCTCGCACAAGAGAAGTATTAATATCCGCCTTATCTAATTCTTGCTGTACAAGCTGCTTCCGAAAATTAAATTGATCGTAAATGCTTTTTAATTGCTCAAGTTCTTCAACACTATGCCTGATTGTTTTTAGAAATATTGGTGAATTATTTTGAAAAATAGCAATTTTTGTTGAAGTCGATCCGGGATTGATTGCAATAATTATAACATCGTCCATCTGTTTAAATATAATGGTTCTACTACTATTTTATATGGTAACCGTATTTTACGGTTCTACTAATAAATTTATTTATAATGATAAAATGCTACAATGCTTAAATATTTCATAACAATCAAATCTTTGATAATAAATTGCCTGAATATTACTTTATTAGGTTTTTTCATTTTATATATTATTTATATTCTCGCATTTTAGCATTTGTCTGGTTCCACTAAATTTGTAATAATACTTAGATAGCCGCAAGTACAATGCTATCTAATTTTGATCGTTCGGAATCAGCTCGAGATGGCAATACAATTGGAGCTGAGGCGCCTAAAACGACTCCGGCAACTTTTGCATCGGCAAAAAACACAAACGATTTATATAAAATATTACCTGCTTCGATGTCGGGCATCAACAATAAGTCGGCATCGCCGGCGACATCGCTAATAATTCCCTTGTAGTGTGCACTTCTTTCACTAATTGCAATATCGAAGGATAAAGGCCCGTCAACAATACAATTTTCAATTTGACCCCGTTGTGCCATTTTTGATAATAAAGCAGCATCGATCGTAGCAGGCATCATTTCGTTAACCAATTCAACTGCACCAATTGCCGCAACTTTCGGCCTTTCTATTCCTAATAAATTAAGTCCCTCAACCGCATTTTTCAAAATATTTATTTTGTCTTTCAAATTCGGAGCAATATTCATAGCCACATCAGTAACTGTAATAAGTTTATGGTGATAAGCTTTAACTTCGAATAACGCAAAATGTGATAATACCGGATTTTTTCTTAAACCCCATTCTTTATTCAAAACTCCCTTTAACAAAGTTGCCGTTCCTATTCCGCCTTTCATCAGGATACCTGCATCCTTATCATGAACAAGCCTGACTGCTTTTTCAACAGCCTCTGCATTATTCGGGATATTAAATATTTCCATAGAAGAAATGTCAAGCTTGTTGTCATAAGCAACTCTTTTTATTTTCTCTTCATTCCCAACAAGAATTGCATCAACAAAACCTCTTTCTACTGCATGAGTAATTGCCTGTAACGCAAGTTCATCATGAGCAGCTGCCAAAGCAACTGTTTTCTTCTCCGATTTATTTACCAAACCGTACAGATCAGACATTCTTTTTAACATCTTTATCTTATTTTTTAATTTTTATACAATGATATTTTGTTATCTTATAGTTTTCATTTTTTTAATTAACAATGCCAATAAAATATAAAGATACACATTTTTATTTCAAAAACCTCTCTTAAAAAATTTTGTTTTTCTTTATTATTTTATTCTCTATTAAACCATTATTAATTACAATTTAAATATTTCTATTTGTGAAAACTTTCACAGGCAAAAGTAGAAATAAATAATGTATTGGTATTTTTTTCTTTTAAATATTTTTAAAGTGATTTTATCGGATAATTATGTTACTGCTAACCACGAATTTAGCAGAACATTGACAAATGAAATAATGATTGAATGCATAAATGCGACAATAATAATATTATCTCAAATGTGAAAAACAGATATTATTATACATGTCTTTTATTATCAATTATTTAATTGACATAAAACATTTAAGCATTGTTGCATTAGATCAATTATGCATTAATCAGCAGTATAAAAATTAATCATATTAATTATGGATTCATCGCAGGCACCACAAAATTTATTTCCTTTGAAAGAATTCATTAAACAATCATAGGCAGGACGATAAACACCTTTTGCAGAGTACCCCCCACCCTCAAAAACACCTAATCTTTTAAGGTATTTTTTATTATCGATTGGCGTAGGAATTTTAGTGTTTCTCTTTAGCAGATGTTTCCATTTTTTATCAAAATCAACTAAAGTTGTCAGGTTAGGTTCCCAGGGTTCAACATCGAGAGGATAAAAATCATTATAGGCTACTTTTGAAGAATAATATTCATCCCCCAATCCGGCAAAGCCATGGCCAAATTCGTGAATTAGTATTTTATCTTTATAGGAATTAGAGTTTCCGTAAACCGAATAGAAATTATAAATTGCCCCTCCCCCGTATTTTTTGGTGTTTATCATAATAAATATTTGATCGTAAGGGGCATTAGCAGCAAGGTCCCTCACACTAAAGAAATCTGATGTCATGCAGTATCTTTCTAAATCGAAAGTATAAAATCTTGAATTCATAATTGTGTTTTTCCACACCGAGTCTGCCGGAATATCACTACCCGAATCTTCAGACGGAGCCAGAACCCCTCTGAAATTGAATTTGTCTTTATTTTTGGAATAAGGTGAAAATGAAAAGAAATCATCAACAAAAACCTTACAGTCATCAATAAATTCACCCATTTCTTCTTTTGTGTATCCTTCAGGTAATATTACAATATCAACTTTACCAGATGGGTCTCCTGAAATAAAAATATCAAACATCGGATACTTCGCTCTTTGCTTTGGAGAGATAAAATAATCATCAGTATCAACAAGATATTCAAATTTCTTCTTGAAAACTCCTTTTTTATCTCTACTATAAAACTCAACTCTTACATCATTTTTCGGATAGGGAATAACAACTGATTCTCGAAAGCTTCGATTGGTCATTTTTGCTTCATTTGTTGTTTGCCATTCGCTGAAAAGAGTTGAATACCCTCTGGAGTAGATCAGGATATCATTTTCAATATCAAAAACTTTAACATAATAACTTCCGAATTCAAAAGTGTCAAGTAAGTTAATTTTTGATCCACCCCAATAGGGTTCTTCAATTAATTCATCAATAGTGTAAAACTCCGATTCATTATTTCCCGAATGAAAATAATCGATTCGCAATGTTTTATCATGAAAAAATTTACTGAATTGAGCATTTGCAGTAAAAGATATTAAAAAAATACTAATAAATAAACAATATTTCATTTGTGTGTGTTTTAATCATTAAGGCAAATATAATAATTTTATCACCAAATAGAATAATAGATTATTTATTCCATTTACTAAAAAAAACTTTATTAGGTATATTATTTATTTTTTTTAATTTTGGGTCAAAATCAAAACACAAAGTATTTTGGTTCGACTTGCTCAAATACAAAAAGATAAAAATTACCTTAATCTAAAAGACAGGGATAGGTTTTTTGGTAAATAATTTTTTTCGCTTGTTTCAAACAGAAATAAGCATTCAATTTTCTATTTTATTTATTATTAATTTATAAAACTTAAAAAATGAATTTACCATTTGCTGAATCATTTAAAACCAAAGTGGTTGAGCCAATAAGAAAAAGCACACGTGAAGAACGCGAAAAATGGATAAAAGAAGCCAATTATAATTTATTCAATCTGAAAAGCGAGCAGGTTTTTATTGATTTGCTAACCGACTCCGGAACAGGAGCAATGAGCGACCGTCAATGGTCGGAAATAATGCTTGGCGATGAAAGTTATGCCGGAGCTTCATCATATTACAAATTAAAAAATGCTATTAAAGATATAAACGGTTTTGATTATTTTTTACCAACACATCAGGGTCGGGCTGCCGAAAATGTTCTTTTTTCCGTATTAGTCAAAGATGGTGACCTGGTTCCCGGAAATTCTCATTTCGATACAACAAAAGGCCACATTGAATTCCGAAAAGCTACTGCAGTTGATTGTACCATTGACGAGGCGTTTGACACAATAATAGACCATCCTTTCAAAGGAAATCTTGATCTTTATAAGTTAGAAACCGTACTTAAAAATAATCCGAAAAATAAAATTCCTTTAATAATAGTAACCATAACATGCAATTCATCAGGCGGACAACCGGTTTCAATGCAAAACCTTAAAGAGGTTAAAACTCTGGCTGATAAATATGGAATTAAAGTTTTTTTTGATTCAGCTCGCTTTGCGGAAAATGCTTATTTTATTAAAAAAAGAGAAAAAGGATTTGAAGACAAAACCATAAAAGAAATTGTAAAAGAAATGTTTTCTTACTCCGATGGCATGACAATGAGCAGTAAAAAAGACGCCATCGTTAACATGGGAGGTTTTATAGGTTTTCGTGACGAGGAATTATTTAAACAGGCAAGTGTTTTTAATATCATGTTCGAGGGCTTTATCACTTATGGTGGGATGTCGGGTAGAGATATGAATGCACTGGCTCAAGGCTTGTATGAAGGCACTGAATTTGATTATCTTGAAACAAGAATTGAACAAGTTGCATATCTCGGAAAAAAACTTGATGAATATGGTATTTCCGTTTTAAAACCTTATGGCGGCCATGCTATTTTTATTGATGCCAAACGCTTTTTGCCTCACATCCCTAAAGAAGAGTTTATTGCCCAAACCCTTGCTATTGAATTGTATATTGAAAGTGGAATAAGAGCGGTTGAAATAGGTGCAATGATGGCCGATCGAGACCCTGTTACCAGGGAAAACCGTTTTCCTGAACTGGAACTAGTAAGGATGGCTATCCCGAGACGTGTTTATTCCAATAATCACATGGATTATGTTGCAGCTACTTGTGCTAATGTTTTGAACAGATCAACTGAGATAAAAAATGGTGTAAAAATTTTGAAGGAATCTCCAATATTGAGGCATTTTACGGTTGAGCTTGAGAGAATTGCTGATTGAGAATTTGGTTTGTTATCACATTATTAATATAGAGGCCTGAAGAAAAGCCACTGCCCTAATAGTAAATATGGAGGCAGTGGCAATTTGATCACTCACTATAATTACCGGGTAAATTTTTTCAAACGGTTTTATTACTTTTGAAAAAAAGTTTATATGGCAGGTGATTTTGTAAAAGATCTTCAGTATTACAAATTTTGCTTTTATGGTTTGTTAAAAAATCTGCGGTTTTTTGAAGCTTTTCTGATTTTGTTTTTTCTTGATAAAGGATTAACATTTCTCGAAATAGGAATTTTATATTCAATTCGTGAAATCATGATCAATATCACCGAAATCCCAACGGGAATTATTTCCGATTCTATTGGCCGCCGCAGAACCATGATTTTTGCCTTCGTTTTTTATATTATTTCATTTACTGTGTTCTATTTGAGTGGAACTTATGCCCTCTTTGTAATTGCAATGATAGTTTATTCCTTTGGCGATGGAATGAGAAGCGGAAACCATAAGGCAATGGTTTTAGAGTATATTTCGTTTAAAGGTTGGAAAGATCAAAAAATTCATTATTACGGACATACACGCTCATGGTCGCAGGCCGGGTCGGCAATTGCAGCTCTTTTTGGCGCCCTGATTGTTTTTATTACCGGGAATTATTCGCAACTCTTTTTGTTTTCAATAATCCCTTACATTCTTGATCTTATAAATGTAATATCCTATCCAATATTTCTGGATGGTAATATAAAAAAATTTGATTTTGTAAAAATGAGAGATAATTTTAAAACCGTCTTCAAAGAAATAATTTTTTCATTTCGGAAAATCTATATTTTGAAAGCTGTTGCAAACTATTCGTTTTACAGCGGATATTATAAAGTTATAAAAGACTATTTACAAGTTGTTTTGCAGACTTTGGCACTTTCATTGCCGGTTTTATTGAATTTTAACGACATAGAAAAAACCTCAATATGTATAGGGTTGGCTTTTTTTATCATTTATTTTATTAATTCTATTGCCTCAAAAATGTCGGGAAAAATAGCTGACAGGTTTACCAATATCTATAAACCTTTAAATTTATCATTGACAATTGGATATCTAGTTGGTTTACTAGGAGGTATTTTTTACTATCAAAACCTTGTTTTTATTTCAGTATTTTGTTATATTGTAATTTTAATAATAGAAAATATTAGGAAACCAATGGCGGTCTCATTTATTTCTTCTATGTTAGATAAAAAGATTTACGCCAGTACCTTCTCAATCAATTCGCAAATTCAGACAATAGTTGCCGCTGTTTTAGCACCATTGTTAGGCTTTTTTGCAGATGAATTTGGTATTGGGATGGCTTTAATGATCATATCTTTTATAATGATTCTTTTCTTTCCGATTTATTTTATAAAAGCTGAAAAATAATAATTTTGCAAAAAGTATTTATGAATATGAACAAGTCAAAAAAGCAAAAGCGCTACCAAAGATTATATTTACAATTGGAAAAATTATTGGAAAAAAGCAATAATCCCATCGCCAATATGGCGACAATTGTAGCAGTTTTACATAATAAGATGGAATATTTTTTCTGGACAGGTTTTTATCTTCTTGATGATTCGGAACTTATTGTTGGTCCTTATCAGGGTTCGCTGGCATGTGTTAAACTCAAAAAAGATATTGGTGTTTGTTGGGCAGGAATAAATCAACAGAAGACAATTATTGTTGACAATGTTGAAACTTTTCCTGGGCATATTGCCTGTGATTCGCGTTCAAAATCTGAAATTGTTGTTCCGTTAAAAAATCCTAACGGTGATATAGTTGGAATTTTGGATGTTGATAGCAAAGTTACAGAATCATTTAATGAGACTGATGCTGAAGGACTTGAAAAAATTATTAAATTAATTTTCTGAGAAAGAATTTATGTTTAAAAAGAAGATTAATAAAACTTTTTTATCTAAACTAATAAATCAATAATATTTTGAGTACACTTGAAATAATCATAATTGCAATTGGCCTGGCGATGGATTCGTTTGCTGTTTCACTTGTATGCGGCATACAAAATTGCGTTAATTGGAAAGAAATTTTAAAAATAGCATTTTTCTTTTCTCTTTTTCAAGGAGTAATGCCTTTTTTTGGTTGGTTGCTTGGCGGTGCATTCTTGCAAAATTTTCAATCCTACAATAATTATATTGCCTTTTCAATATTTTTTCTTATCGGTATTAAAATGATTTATGACTCATTTAAAGATACATCAAAAAACAGAATTTTTTTAATCGACAATCTTCGTGTAATAATTGGTTTATCAATAGCAACCAGTCTTGATGCCTTAATAGTTGGCATGAGTTTTGGTTTTTTAAATATTAATATAATTAAAACTATGTTAATAATTTTTGTTATAACATTTATATTTTCAGTAATCGGTGTCCGGATTGGGAAAAAATACGGACATTTGCTACTTGGAAAAAAAGCAGAATTTGTTGGTGGATTAATTTTGATAGGGATCGGAATTACACAATTAGTTAATTAACATATCTTGTTTCACAACAATTCATTAAATATTGAAATTAGAAAAAATGAAAAAATTATTTTTATTAATAACGATACTTACTCTTGGTAATCTTAGTTTCAGTCAGATCCCGTCGGGATATTACGATGGAACAGAAGGATTAAATGGATTGCAATTGAAGTCGGTTCTTCATAATATAATAGATGAGCATTGGGAATATTCATACAATGATTTACGGGATTTCATTTTAAAGGAAACTGATGAGGACCCAAATAACTCAAATAATGTAATTCTATTATACACAGGTCGTTCACAAGCTAAATCAACTTTTGGAGGAGGTGCAAATAACTGGAATAGAGAACATGTTTGGGCAAAATCGCATGGGAATTTTGGTAATAATCCACCTTGTGGAACCGATGCTCATCATATTCGCCCCACAGATGTCTCTGTAAATAGTGATAGAGGACACCTTGATTTTAACAATGGTGGTACAGCAATTTATGATATGGGGTATCTTGCCGGTTATAGAATTAATAATGTGTCGTGGGAACCAACAGATGAGGTTAAAGGTGATGTTGCAAGAATGATTTTTTATATGGCTGTACGATATGAGGGTGACAATGGAGAACCGGATTTGGAAGTTGTTGATTATGTAAACACCTATCCCAATCCAAAACATGGAAAACTCTCAACTCTTTTGGAATGGAACATTGCAGATCCTCCCGATGATTTTGAAAAAAACAGAAATGAAATAGTTTATGATTATCAGGAAAATAGAAATCCATTCATTGACCACCCTGAGTTTGCAACCCTGATATGGGATCCATTTTCTTCGGTCGATGAATTTCCTACTGATAATAAAAAAATTTTTTTATATCCTTCGCCGGCACAACACTATTGCTATATAAATGTATCTACTTCGCTCAATGAAATCCAAAGTAGTTTTACTGTTTTTGATGTTTCGGGTAAAACATTAGATATTCCTTATACAAACGAAGGAAATAAATTACGACTTGATATTTCGAATATTTCAAAAGGCATTTATTTTGTTAAAATTGGTTCAACAACAATTTTAAAACTTGTTAAATAATTTTTTATGAACACTGTTAGGATAACAAAAGAATTCGATTTTGAAATGGCTCATGCCCTACTTGGCTACGATGGGCCATGTAAAAATATTCATGGACACTCTTACAACCTTTCGGTTACAATTATTGGTAAACCATTAGAGGATGAAAAATCCTCAAAATTCGGAATGCTTTTAGACTTTAAATTATTAAAGAAAATTGTGAAAGATTGTATTATTAATAAATTCGATCATGCATTAATTCTTTACAAAAATCATCCGAAAGAACTTTTAACGGAAATAAATAAAAATTTCGAGAAAATAATTATTGCAGATTATCAGCCTACGAGTGAGAATATAATTATTGACTTTGCAAACCGAATAAAGGAAAAATTACCTGAAAATATTGAATTGTTCAGTTTAAAATTACACGAAACAGCTACTTCTTTCTCTGAATGGTATAAAGAGGATAACATATAAAATATTTCGGAAGCATTCACTGTTTAAGATAAACTGTATAGAAAGCTGAATGGCTAAATTATTTAAACAATACCAAAGCTACGAACTAACAATTTATCAATATTACTTTTTAATAATCATTTGGATTATAATGATTTAAAGCAGTGTATGCACGCTTACAGTATTACTTGATTCGTATGAATTTCCTTTGAATTTTTCTTCCGCTTTCTGTTGAAATTATTAAGGAATACAAACCATTTTGTAAATCAGAAACATTTATAGTAAGAGCTTGTTTTCCTGCTGATAAAAATTCTTGATTACTATAAACAACTTGTCCTAAATGATTTATTATTGAATATTTAATATCGGAACTTTTATCTAAACTAATTACAATTTTTGCATCATTAATAATAGGATTTGGGTAAATTTCACCAACAGTAATTAATTCAATATTATCTAATTCACTAATATACACGCTACCATTTGTAAAATCAATTATTATCACTAAATCATTACAATTAGGATTCTCAGCACTAAGAATTACTTGTTGAGGACTTGATTGGATACCGGCTACCTCAGCAAATATTTTATAAGTACCAAAAGCCAGACTATTAAAACAGAAATCCCCCTCTCCAAAAGAATGACAATATGATAATGAATTATTATTTTCATCTAATATTAATAATTCAATATTATTGATGCATTCACCTGTTTCATAATTTTCAACAATTCCATTAATACCTCCCGGGCCTGATGAATAACCGGGTGTTTGGTCAAGATGAATATCATTATCGAAGGATGTTTGATAAAAGTGAATTATTTCAGCATTTACCCAATTAATTTCATCACCAACATAGCCGGGAAAATATTCGTTATAATAAATTGATTGCAAGTCCAGATCGGTTTTCACAATATATTCTCCACCAATTATTTGATAAAACCAAAAGCTACCAACTTCGTCAAACTCTATTGTATCAATTGGAACAACAACTTCACCTTCTTCTATTTTATATAAATATCCAATACCAATATCAATTGGATATATTCCGGCAAAAACTTGGCCCCCCATATTAAAATAATCACGATAACCTACTTTGAGATGTTTTGTAAGGGAAGTCGAAATATATTCACCGTTTGTCTGGTCATAAGAAACAATTGTCAATTTCACTTTATATACTCTGTTTTCAGAATAGATGTGTTCGGGATTTTGAGCCGATGAAAAATTTCCATCTCCAAAATTCCATTCCCATGAAATTATTCCAGTACATGGCGAATAATCCAAAAAGGATACTTTGTATTTATTTATTGTGTCAAAATCAAATTTAAAATCAGGGTAACATTTAGTAACTGTGGTTGTATCATTTATTTTAAAGTTTGCTATGAAATTATTTGAATTATCCCAGATAAATCTGCAATATAAAGTCGTATCGTAACATTCATTTTTATAATCAAAGGTTTCAATTATGAAAGAGCCTTTAGGTAAGGTAGTATTAATCGTATCATAGAAAAATCCTAATGAATCAGTTAAAACACTATTATTATAAGTCAATCCGGGTTTATAAGTGGAATCACCAATTATATTTACTGATTGATTAATCAGCGGAGCATTATGTTCAATACTTAAAACTTGTCCCGAAATAAAAATTTTATTTTCAAGCGCCTGAACCTGAGCAAAACTAAAGTTACTCACCAATAATAAAACAATGATTGACATAAGGGCTGTAAGCTGTGAATTACAAGCCATCTTATAAAACACGAAACGTTTTATTCTGTTACAACTTATATTATTAATACTTTTCATTACTTAATTAAAACTTATAAATTAAACCTGTCCTCACTCCAAGCGAATAAGGATGTTTAGTTGAAATAATGTTGTTATCATTATTATAAACAGATCTCAAATAATACCTGAAAGTAGGCTCAATAGAAATATTTAAATGATTTGATAATTTATACGCAAATCCAACATTTATTGCAAATTGCCAGTTAGTATTTATTCGAGTTGGAATGTTCTTGTCTATTTTTATAGGATTAATTTTACCTTCAGGAAGAACAGCGTTCGGAATATTTTTATTTATCATAAATGACATAATGGGTCCACCTTTCAGTGAATAGGAGATTCTCTGATTACTTTTTACAAATCCAAATAATAAAGGAATTTGTAAATATGTATAGCTATTTTTTGATGGTGAAATTGATACTTTGCTGACCGAATCGTAAACATCAACTGTAGTTGTATGGAAAATGGGGGTTACTGTTGGCCCCGTTGTATCGAAAGTTATGCTTAACAAATCTTCATAAGAACCAAGATATTCCTCGTAATCAATTTTATAATTACCATTATCTTCAGAAAAACTAACACCTAATCCACTCTCAATTATGAATCCGTTATAATTTAAATTTAGTCCTAAACCCAGCGTATTTGCGTTTTTATTAACATCAGCATCTGAGGGATAGAAAATAATTTCAGGTGTAAAATAAGCTCCAAGAGAAATCTCAGGCTTAATACGATGTTTTATGATTAATTCTTCTTCAATAACATCTTGTTGTTGAATATCATTAATATTTCCTTCCAATAATTCAGTATTATCTTTTTCAATATTAATATCTGACTTATTATTAATATTTTGACCTAACTCTTCATTAAATGATATATCTTCCTGCGATATAATCGCAGTATTGAAGCTATCAAGTGTTATAGTTTCATCACCGAGAATGATATCATTCTCATCAGATGAGGCAAGTTGAATTTCTTCAGAATTTGAATAAACAGGTTCTTCTTTTATTTCATCAATTGCTTTTTCTATTAATTCTTCTTCTTTTTTCTGTTCAGTGTATATAACTTTAGGTGCTAATAATTCTTTTTCTGTTATTGTCTCTATTTCAGGCTTTTCAATTTCAGGTTCAATATCTGTTCTAATGTTTGTTTCAGTTTCTTTTTCTACTTTACGATTTTCACTTAATAACTCTATAGTTTCAGCATTTTCATAATTTTTTACTGAAACCTGGTCAATGTTTTCTTTATTTTGAATTGAATTCTCAGAAATAATATTAATAGGTTCAGAGGCTACAGGGTCATTTTTTTCTCCATCAAAAATAAAGTATGAGGTAATAAGTGCAACAGTAACAACTGAAATTATGATTGAAATTATTCGGTTTCCACCAAAATTACCTGATTTAGTATTAGAATCGGAGAAATTCTGCTTAATATTTTCCCATACCATTTCAGGTGGATCAACTTCGAAATCTCGAAATTTATCCTTAAATAATTCATCAATATTATTATATGTCTTTTTCACAAACCAACGTTTATCAAATTAACAACTTTCTTCTGCAAAATTGCTCTTGCTCTCGACAATTGCGATTTTGAAGTATTTTCAGAAATACTGAGTTTTTTTCCAATTTCTTTATGTGTATATCCTTCAATAACATTTAAATTAAATACTGTTCTATATCCATCAGGCAGTGTTTGAATTAATTTTAACAATTCATTTACAGAGATCTTATCAAGGACGCTCTCATTTTCGACTTTAGTCGTTCTTATATCTTCAATATCAACCTCTACAAATCGACGAGACTTTTTCTTAAAATAATTAATTGCAGTATTAATTATTGTACGCCTAATCCATCCTTCAAATGATCCTTCGTGCCTAAAGTTTTTTAAGTTTGCAAATATTTTTATAAAACCCTCCTGAAGAATTTCTTCTGCCTCCATTTTATTTTTGGCGAAACGCAAGCAAACACCGAACATTTTCGGCGCATAACGTCTATACATCGCCTCCTGCGATTTAGCATCGTTATTTATGCAACGTTCTATAAAATCTCTTTCAGAATGCATTTACCTGCTTTAACCCCTTACAAACCATATCAAAACCACTCTCGGTTAATTTATGTTAAATGATAAATTTAACCTTCAAGGCGTAAAACTACATAAATTATTTTTACACAGGCAAAAAAAAGAGTTATTTTTTCGTTATTTTTTATTGCAAACCGTAAAAACTTTCTAACCCAATATGTATAAGTACTTTCTTAATATTTTTTTAATACCTTTTAGACAAGGAAATAAATAAAATGGTTGCATTAAAAACATTAATTTTCCTATAGATTTTTCTTTAAAGTAGGATTCAACTTTTTTTAAACTTGTAGAAAACAAGTTTAAAAAAAAGTACATTTATAAATTGTTGAATATCTATATAATTAGAATCTATGTTGTTTACAAAACTTGTCCACCAGTATGGATGAATAAATTTGATTTCACCATATGTAACAACTTCTGCTTAATAGAGCTATTATAGAATTATTCAATACCTGTTAAAATATTAAGGGCTTTTAGAAATGTACTGTCGGTTTTATGATAAATCGGATAAAAGCCTTCATTATCAAATATTTCACGACCAATTAATGCTTTCAACATCAATAAAATTCTTTCTTTTGACTTATCTATCAATGCTTTATTATATTCAACGCCTTTACTCTCTGCATATTCTATGAAATTCTGAAATTCAGTGTCATTAATTTCAAAATGATCATTATAATCTTCAAAACCCTGATATTGATCTAATTTATGTCTGTTCTTATCGGAATATTCAAAAACAAATTGAAAAATAGAACCTTTATCAACTACTTCATTATAAAATTTCAGATCGGGATTAGTCGGGATTGGAACAAAAATATCAGGCATTATTCCTCCACCTCCATAAACAGTTTTTCCTTTTGGGGTTGTAAATTTCAATGAATCATTAAAATGCACACTATCTACTGAAAGCATTTCACCATTTAAATATCGTTCATAAGACTCATAATAATAATTTTCAATTCCGTCCTCATAGGGTTTTTGAATACATCTTCCGGTTGGTGTGTAATATCTTGCAACAGTCAGTCTGATAGCTGAACCATCAGGTAAATTCATTTGTTCCTGAACAAGGCCTTTTCCAAATGATCTTCTTCCTATTATTAAAGCACGGTCGTTATCCTGAATTGCTCCAGCAACTATTTCGCTTGCAGAGGCTGACTGATCGTCAATTAACACGATTAATTCATTATCTTCGAAAACTCCTTTTGATGTTGCATAAGCATAAGATGTCGGACGATTATTTCCTTTCGTATATACTATGAGTTTTTCCTTTATTAAGAATTCATCGGCAAGTTGAATTGCAGCCTGAAGATAGCCACCAACATTCCCACGTAAGTCTAAAATAAGTTTTTCTAATCCCTGATTTAACAGATTTTTAAGAGCATCACTAAATTCCTGAAATGTTGTTGCAGAGAATTTACTCAGTTTAATATAACCAATTGAATCATTAACCATATATGCTATGTCAAGGCTATATGTTGGAATTACATCTCTTGTTATCGTAAAATCAAGTAATTCGGGAATTCCTCTTCTAAAAACACTTAAATTAACTTCAGTTTCTCGCTTACCTTTTAGCCTTTTCATTGCACCTGAATTCGAAATTCCGGTACCGGCAACATTTTCCCCATCAATTTTCACAATACGATCACCTGCTTTAATTCCAACCTTCTTTGAAGGCCCGCCTTGTATGGGGTGTATAACTTTAATAGTATCTTTTTCGATGCGAAATTGAACTCCAATTCCTTCAAAATTACCGGTAAGACTGGAGTTTATCTCAGCAAATTCTTCAGAACTAATGTATCTTGAATGAGGATCTAAAGTTGATAAAATACCATCAATAGCTTCACTGTTTATTTTCTCACGATTTACTGAGTCAACGTAATCGGATTCAATATAATTAACTACATCATTTAATTTATCATAATTTTCAACCGAAAGAGAAAACAAATTATTTTGAAGAGAAGAAACTGAAACAATTTTTGTTCCAATATATATTCCAATTATCAGGATTATTGCAAAATAAATCGGGAGGTAGGGGGAGTATTTTTTTGATGACATAAGTTTAAAATAAATAAAAGCTTCCTTATGCAAAAGAAAGCTTTACATTTTTGTTTGATTTTTGGTACCCGGGGCCGGGGTCGAACCGGCACGAGAATTACCTCATTGGTGTTTGAGACCAACGCGTCTACCAATTCCGCCACCCGGGCTTTTCACTTTATCAACCGCAAAATTATTCAAATATTTCAAATAACAAAGAATATTTTTCAAAAGTACAGTTAAATTATTCCTTGTTATACGGAAAAATATTTACTACTTTTGCCGACCAAAAAAACGAAAAAATTTTTATTAAAATGGCGAAAAAATTAGTTACAATATTAGCAGGTAGGGCTTCAAGTAAATTAGCCGAAGAAATTGCTGACAGCTATGGTGTTAGCTTAGGGAAAGTTGTTGTTACTGATTTTTCTGATGGAGAATTTCAACCCAGTTTCGAAGATAATGTCAGAGGAAGAGACGTGTTTATTGTGCAATCGACTTTTGCACCAAGCGACAATCTGTTAGAATTACTTCTTATGATTGATGCTGCCAGAAGATCATCGGCCAGACAAATAATTGCTGTTATTCCGTATTTTGGATTTGCACGTCAGGATCGTAAGGATAAACCAAGAGTTTCGATTGCTGCAAAGCTGGTTGCCAACCTATTATCAGCTTCTGGTGTTAACAGAATTATCACTATTGACCTTCATGCCGATCAAATTCAAGGTTTTTTCGATATTCCTGTTGATCATGTTTATGCTTCATCTATTTTTATTAATTTTCTAAAAAGACTTAATCTTCCGAACATTACCATGGCATCACCTGATACAGGTGGTACAAGAAGAGCAGGTGCTTATGCAAAAATGCTTAACACTGATCTCGTTATTTGCTATAAACAAAGATCAAAACCTAATGAGGTTGAAAAGATGTCATTAGTTGGTGATGTGAATGGAAAAAATATAATTCTCATTGATGATATTATCGACACTGCCGGCTCAATTACCAAAGCTTCTCAACTTATGATGGACAATGGAGCAACAAGTGTTCGTGTAATATGTACTCACCCTGTTTTTTCAGGGCAGGCCTACGAACGAATTGAAAACTCTCCCATTACTGAAGTTATTGTTACAGACACACTTCCTTTGAAAAAAGATTGTGATAAAATTAAGGTGCTATCAACCGCCGATATTTTTGCAGAAGTAATAAAAAGGGTTGTAAACTATAAATCAATAAGTTCATTATTCGATCTTAAATAATAATTTTAAATTAATTTAATTAACATTATGAAAACAGTATCTATTAGCGGTTCTCTAAGAGAGAACGTAGGGAAAAAAGATGCAAAAAAGAATCGTAAACTTGGAAAAATTCCATGTGTCGTTTACGGTGGAAAAGAACAAATTCATTTTACAGTAGATGAAATTAGTTTTTCGAAATTGATTTTTACTCCGGAAGTTTTTATCATCAAAATTGATTTAGACGGAAAAGAATACACTTCAATTCTTCAGGACATTCAATATCACCCTGTTACCGACAAAGTTATACACGTTGATTTTCTTGAGGTTATCCCCGGGCATCCCATCGTTATTAGTATTCCGGTTAAACTTGAAGGAAGCTCACAGGGAGTTCTTAAGGGAGGTATGTTTATTCAAAAGCTTAGAAAATTAAAAACTAAGGCTCTTTCAAAACATCTTCCTGATAACATTGTTATTGATATTTCCGATCTTGAGATTGGTGATTTTACTCGTGTTAAAGATATTAAACAAGAAAACCTTGAACTTCTTGATGTTCCAAATGCAATTATCGTAGGTGTTAAAACTGCTCGTGGAATAGAAGAAGAGGAAACCGAAGAGGAAGCTGAAGGTGAAGAAAAGCCCGACGAGGCAGCTGAAAAAGAATAATATAAATACTTAAATCTTTTTTAATAAAGGTATAAAGGAAATTTTTAAACTTTATACCTTTATTTTTTTGCTAATTTATTAATTTTGAAAATGAAAAATTCATTATTCTATTTTTATTTGAGAAATTTTATCAGATGAAATATTTAATTGCAGGCTTGGGAAACATTGGAGAAGAATATGCCAATACAAGACATAATATTGGTTTTGTAGTTGTGGATGCATTTGCCTTGTCTTGTAAAAACACATTTTCTTCTGCACGATACGCTTCTGTTTCAAAATGTAAATTTAAAGGACGAATTTTTGTTTTAATAAAACCATCTACTTATATGAATTTAAGTGGTAAAGCAATTAAATATTGGTTAGAAAAAGAAAAAATTCCTTTAGAAAACCTTCTTGTAGTCATGGATGATATTGCCCTTCCTTTAGGAACATTAAGAATGAAAATGAAAGGTGGAGATGGCAGTCATAACGGATTAATTAGCATCATAGAAAATATAAATACAAGTAATTTCTCAAGATTGCGAATTGGTATTGGTGATGATTTTCCGCGAGGTTACCAGTCGGAATATGTCTTAGGAAAATGGTCACGATCGGAAGAAGAAATTCTGATCCCAAGAGTAGAAATTGCAGTTGATATTATTAAAAGTTTTGCAACAATTGGTGTTGAACGTACAATGACAATGTATAATAATAAATAGCAGATTAAACTTTTAATTGTTTTTTTAGCTTCTACTTTACTCTATATACGCCCTTTAGATCCTTAATAAAAATTTTAATGAAAAAAAATGAAAATAAACTTGTGAATTAAATTCTTTATTGTAATTTTGACCACTTGGTTAAACTTATTAGATAAACCAATAAATTAAATTGCTTGATTAAAATATGACAAAAGAAAATCAAGGTACAGAAGAAAGAATATTTGAAGCTGCGAAAAATGTTTTTGTTAAAAAGGGTTTAAACAACAGCCGTATGCAGGAAATTGCCCAGGAAGCAGGAATGAACAAAGCCTTATTACATTATTATTATCGAAGCAAAGAAAAATTGTTTGAGGCGGTTTTTAACAGCATTATAAAAAAAGTAATACCACCTATTGCTGAAATGCTTGAAAACGAAATACCACTTTTTGAAAAAATCGAATTTATTGTCGATCGTTATATTAACAGTTTGATCTCTAATCCTCATATACCTGTGTTTTTCATTCAGGAAATACAGCGTAATCCACAACGAATTGTTGAAATCATAAAAAAGTATGGCCTGAGACCTGAAGTTTTTTTCCAACAAATTGAAGATGAAATAAAAGCCGGAAATATTATTGACATTAAACCTCAACAATTAATAGTTAATTTATTAAGTATGTGCGTTTTCCCATTCGCTGCAAGGCCTGTTGTCCAGGGTATGATCTTCGACAATGATAAAAAAAAATACGATCAGTTTTTAATTGAAAGAAAAAAAGAAGTGTCAAAATTTATTATTAATTCTATCAGGAAAAAGTAAACAAATGAAAATTTTACTTATAATAACCGGACTAATTCTGTTCAATATTTCATTTTCACAAAATCCGGAGACTTTAAGCCTTGAAAATTGCTATAATGAAGCGATAAAAAATTATCCTTTGTCAAAACAATTTGAATTACATTCATCATCTTCCGATATAGAATATGAAAATATTAAAAAAAATTATTTTCCAAATTTCGAGATAAACGGACAGGTTTCATATCAATCCGAAGTCACAGAAATTCCAATAAATATTCCAGGAGTGAATATTCCAGGCCTTAATAAAGATTGGTATAAAATTACAATGGATTTCAATCAGGTTATATATGATGCCAATATGACAAAAATCCAAAAAGAAATTAACCGGAAAGATTTGTTAATCAACAAACAAAATATTGAAATCGAACTCTATAAACTAAAAGAAAGAATAAACAATGTGTTTTTTAGCATTATTTTACTAAAAGAGAAATTAAAGCTTCTTAATGTTTTTTATGATGAAATTCAAGAAAAGCTATCTAATGTTCAATCAGGTGTAAAAAACGGAGTTTTACTTTCTTCTGACGAAAATGTATTAAAAGCCGAATTGATAAAAGTTGACCAGAAAAAAACTGAAGTTGAGACGTCCATAAGTTCATCCGTGAAAATTTTAAACCAATTAACTTCAATAGACATTTCAATCAACACAGAATTAACCTTACCACAAATACAAATTACTCCCGATCTGCTTTTCAATAACAGGCTTGAATACAAGTTATTGGACTTGCAAAAGAATAAAATAATCTCCTTGAAAGAAATGTTGAATGTTAACACCTTACCAAAAATATTTGGGTTCGGGCAATTTGGTTATGGAAGGCCCGGTTTGAATCTATTATCAAACGATTTCGATACCTATTATATAATAGGTGCAAAATTATGCTGGAAACCATGGGATTGGAATAAATCAGAAAATCAAAATAAAATTCTTGATATACAGTCTGGTATCATAGATACACAAAAAGAAACTTTTAATAAAAATTTCAGAATTTCACTTGAAACTGCAATGGCAGAAATAGGGAAATTTAAAATATTAATTCAAAAAGATCATGAAATCATTGAATTAAGAAAACAAATCTCAAAAACGGCTTCTGCACGCTTCGACAATGGAGTAATTTCCTCAACCAGCTTAATTACCGAATTAAATGCTGAAACTCAGGCAAGATTAAATTTACAAACACATATTTTGCAATTGATTCAAGCGAAGATAAATGTATTAGCAATTATAGGTCAACTTTAAATAATTAGAAAAATGAAAACCAAATACTTATTCTTAATTATAGCATTAATAATTTCAGCTTGCTCTAACAATAACAACAAATCTGATGCTTATGGAAATTTTGAAGCAACCGAAATTTTGGTTTCTTCAGAAGCAAACGGAAAAATACTTTCTTTTAAGGTTGAAGAAGGCCAAATATTAAAAGCTGAAGAAATTGTTGGGTTGATTGATACAGTAAAATTATATTTGCAAAAACAGCAGCTAATAGATACCCAAAAAGCGATAGCATCGAAATTGGAAATAATTTCCGCACAGATTGAGGTGCAAAAACAACAAAAAGCTAATTTGTTAATTGATAAAAACAGATTAGAAAAATTATTAAAAGACGGAGCGGCAACTCAACAACAAATGGATAACATAAGCGGTTCACTTGATCTGGTAGAAAAACAAGTTTTATCAATAAAAACCCAAAAAGCAGGTGTTTTTGATGAGATAAAAGCTGTTGGTAAGCAAATTGAACAAGTGGAAGAATCATTAAAAAATTGTTATATTAAAAATCCTGTTAATGGAACAGTGCTTTCAAAATTTATTGAACAGGGTGAAATAACAATCTTTGGAAAACCTTTATATAAAATTGCGGATTTAACCGAATTAAAATTAAAAGTTTATGTTAGCGGTGCACAACTCCCGAATATTAAAATCGGACAAAAAGTTGAAGTTTTGATTGATAAAAATGAAAACTCCTATCGAAAACTGATAGGTGAAATTTGCTGGATTTCAACATCAGCCGAATTTACTCCTAAAACTATTCAAACAAAGAAAGAGAGAGTAAATTTAGTATATGCAATTAAAGTCAGAGTGAAAAACGACGGTTCCTTAAAAATCGGGATGCCGGGAGAAATTAACTTTCCTAAGAAGTGATTGCTCCTTCCGGCGGAGGTTAATGAATGAATAAAAAATAATTAATCATAAAAAAACGAAAATGAAAAAATTAGTAATTGTAATTATCGCCATTATCTCATCTTGCAGCCTGGCATTTTCTCAGGATTATAAAGCAAGTGATATTGAAGGCATTTGGTTGAACGAAGATGAAGATGCTAAAATTGAAATAACAAAAAAAGGGGGTAAATATTTTGGAAAAATTATTTGGATTAAAGATCCGATTGATGAAGAAACAGGAAAACCCAAAAAAGACAAACACAATCCTGATGAAAAATTAAGAGACAGGCCTTCTTTAGGATTGGAGATTTTAACAAATTTTAAATACGATGGTGATGATGAATGGGACGATGGAAAAATATATGATCCAAAAACCGGCAAAACATATAGTTGTTACATGCGAATGCAAAATAAGGATAAAGTAAAAATCAGAGGTTATATTGGAATTTCACTGCTCGGACGAACAACTTATTGGAAAAGAACAACTATCTAAACTATTTTTAGTATAGTGATTTAAATCAGTATGTGAACTCTTACACTTATTATTAAATACATAAATGATCTCGGTTCAAATTAGCGAATTAATTAAATCATACGGAAAAACAACTGCCCTTGATAATATTTCAGTTTCTATAAACAAAGGTGAGTTGTTTGGCTTTATTGGCCCTGACGGAGCCGGGAAGACAACATTATTTCGCATACTGACATCATTATTAATTCCTGATCAGGGTTTTGCAAAAGTTGAAAACTTAGATGTCGTAAAAGATTATAAACAAATAAGAAAGATTGTCGGATATATGCCGGGACGATTTTCATTATATCAAGACCTTTCTGTTGAAGAAAATTTGCAGTTTTTTGCCAGCGTTTTTGGAACCACAATTGAAGAAAATTATCATCTCATCGAAGATATTTATGTTCAAATTGAACCTTTTAAAAAACGCCTTGCCGGAAAACTTTCGGGCGGAATGAAACAAAAACTCGCTTTGTCGTGTGCTTTAATTCATAAACCGGAAGTATTATTTTTGGACGAACCTACTACCGGTGTTGATGCAGTTTCGAGAAAAGAGTTTTGGGAAATGCTCAAAAAACTTAAATCTTTTGGAATTACAATAATTGTTTCAACACCTTATATGGATGAAGCCGCCCTTTGCGACAGAATTGCATTGATACAAAATGGTAAAATCCTAAGTGTTCAAAGTCCTAAAAAAATTATTTGCGAATATAAATTGCCGATAATTGGAATTCGTTCTGACGACATGTATTTATTAGTTAAAGATTTAAATAAGTTCGATCAAACCAATTCAATTTTTCTATTTGGAGATTATGCTCATTATACTTCAAAATCTTCAAAAATAAATACTGAAGAAATTGAATCCTTTTTATTATCGAAAGGCCATACAAATATTGAGTTTAAAAGTATTAAGCCTGATATCGAAGATTGTTTTATGGCTTTGATGAATATATGATAAAATGAATGATAGAATGATTAAATTAATGAGGTTTTCTAGCATTCCATTATTGAAAAAAAATGAACAAAATATTTATATGATATAAAATCAATGAGTCAATCTGAAAATATTATATCTGTTAAAAATATGGTTAAAAAATTCGGAAGTTTTGTGGCTAACGATAATCTTTGTTTCCAGATTAAAAAAGGTGAGATTTTTGGTTTTCTTGGCGCAAATGGAGCAGGAAAAACTACTGCAATAAAAATTTTATGCGGATTATCAGCACCAACATCGGGTGAAATTGAAGTTGCCGGTTATGATGTTTATACTCAAACCGATTTAATTAAAAAAAACATTGGTTATATGAGCCAAAAATTTTCACTTTATGAAGATATCACTGTAAAGGAAAATTTCAGGTTTTATGGCGGAATCTACGGACTAAGTAAAAATAGAATTAATGAACGTATAACATTCTTTCTAAAGGAATTAAAGCTTGAAAAAGCAAAAGATGAATTAATTAGTTCATTACCGTTGGGATGGAAACAAAAAATTTCCTTTTCAGTAGCAATTATGCACGATCCGAAGATTGTTTTCCTCGATGAACCGACCGGCGGAGTTGATCCGGTAACAAGAAGACAATTCTGGGAAATGATTTATGAGGCATCACACAATGGAATAACAGTTTTCGTAACAACACATTATATGGATGAGGCTGAATATTGCAATCGGGTTTCTATAATGGTTGATGGAAGAATTGATGCTTTAAATACACCCGAAAATTTGAAAAAACAATTTAATGTAAATTCAATGAATGATGTGTTTTTGAAATTGGCAAGAAAGTAGGAATGGAGAAGTGGAGTAATGAAGTGATGAATTAATGGAAAGAAACCCCAATTGATTTGCAGAACTTTCCAATACTCCATCACTCCAACATTCCATAATTAAAAAATGATTTTATGAACCGTTTTTGGGCTTTTATTAAAAAAGAATTTATTCATATTTTTAGAGATCCGCGAACAATTTTGATTCTGTTTGGTATGCCAATTGCCCAGATTATGATTTTTGGTTATGTTGTAAAAAACGATATCAAAGATGTTAAAATTGCTGTTTATGATAAATCAAAAGACAATGTTACTAGAGAAATTACAAACAAAATTTTGTCCTCAGGATATTTTCTCCTCTCTGAAAAAATTGATTCTAATAATGAACTTGAAAGAATTTTTCAAAAGGGTGAAGTAAAAGAAATTATAGTTTTTGAGCCTGAATTTGCCAAAAAACTCGAGAATACTAACACTGCAAATATTCAATTGATTGCAGATGCTTCCGATGCTAACACAGCTAACCTGATTACAAATTACACTAAAGCAATTATATATGAATATGTTAAAGATTCAAACATCAACAATTCCTTAGCTGTTCAAATTGTACCTGAGCCAAGAATGGTATTTAACGAAGAGATGAAAAGTGTTTATATGTTCGTACCAGGAACTATGGCATTGATCCTGCTCCTGATCTCAGCAATGATGACTTCAATTTCAATTGCAAGAGAAAAAGAATTGGGAACAATGGAAATTCTTTTGGTATCACCACTAAGGCCTTTTCAAATTATAATGGGAAAAGTAATGCCGTATATAGTATTGTCTTTGGTTAATTCCATAAGTATAATTCTTCTTGGATATTTTGTTTTTACTGTACCCATCAACGGAAGTATTATTTTGTTAATGTTTGAAACCATGCTATTTATTTTTCTTGCTTTATCAATTGGAATATTTATTTCAACCATTTCAAAAAGTCAGCAGACTGCGATGTTTATTTCAATTTTTTCGTTGATGCTGCCAACAATTTTACTTTCCGGATTTATTTTTCCAATTAAAAACATGCCACTGGTTTTACAATGGTTCTGTAATGTTGTGCCGCCAAAATGGTTTATTATTATAATAAAAAATATAATGTTGAAAGGAACAGGTTTGACTTTTATATGGAAAGAAACATTAATACTTGTTGGAATGATAATATTCTTTATTAGTTTGAGTGTTAAAAAATTTAAAGTACGATTAGAGTAAAATGCGAACAATTTTATTTTTATTACAAAAAGAATTTATTCAAATTTTCAGGAACAAAACAATGCTCCCGATAATTTTCATTTTACCAATTGTTCAATTGATAATTCTGGTTAATGCAGCAACACTTGAAATGAAAAATATAAATATGGTTGTTGTTGATAATGACTTGTCGTCGAGTTCACGAAAATTAATCGGGAAATTTGAAGGATCAAAATTTTTCATTGTAAGTGAATTCACTTTTTCAATTGAAAAGGCAAAACAAAAGTTATTAAAAGATGAAGCTGATATAATAATAAATATTCCGCAGGGTTTTGAGAAGGATTTATTTAGAAATGAGCAGGCCAAACTACAACTTTTAATAAATGCAATTAATTCAACTTCCGGCGGGCTGACAAATGTTTATGCAACAATGGTGATTGCTGATTTCAATAAAAATATTATTCTTGAAAACATAAATATTTTACCCCAAATAAATCGAAAAAACATCAACGTAACACCTTCATTTTGGTATAATCCTGAATTGAATTATAAAATTTATATGCTACCCGGAATTCTGGTTATTTTGATAACCGTAATCGGTATGTTTCTTTCGTCATTAAATCTTGTGAGAGAAAAAGAAATGGGAACTATTGAACAAATAAATGTTACGCCTATCAAAAAGTATCAATTTATTGCAGGAAAATTAATTCCTTTTTGGGTGATTGCACTTTTTGAGCTTGCTTTTGGCCTGATTATCGGAAAATTTATATTTCACTTACCGATCCTTGGTAATTTATTCCTTCTATTCGGGTTTGCTTCGGTTTATTTGATAGTTATGCTCGGAATAGGTTTGTTTATTTCCACAATTGCTGAAAACCAACAACAAGTATTATTCATTAATTTCTTTTTCTTCCTGATTTTTATTTTGATGAGCGGAATATTTACACCGGTTGAAAGTATGCCCGACTGGGCCCAAAAAGTAAATTTTATAAATCCACTTGCCTATTTCATGAAAGTTATCAGGATGGTATTATTAAAAGGCTCAACGTTTAATGATATTAAAGATCAGTTTTTTACACTTTTAGCTTATGCTTCAATTATTTTAAGCCTTGCAATCTGGAAATACAAGAAGGTGGCGTAGATTAAAAGTAGATTTTCTTTTGATATTAATTTTTACAACTTTTAGTACTTCAGTCAGAACAATTTAGTGTTCCTACCGGCCGACCATGTATTCCTACCGGCTTCCCGTGTGTTCCTACCGGCTTCCCATGTATTGCTTCTTGCCTTCCATTGTGTTCCTACCTCCGGCAGAGGCATTCCTGACACCTGCAAAGTTATTGCTACTTATTGCTTTGGCATCACTTCAGGCCTGCTGATAATATTGGTATTAAAATTCCGATTGTTATTTAGAGGCAGGTGTAATGAAATTAACAGCTTTGCAATTATTAGACACTTTTTATTGAATTATTTTTAATGTTTGTTTTGATATATGAAATATTTTGTCTTATTGTGTTGGACAATATGTTTAGAAATGATTTAGGCATGGTTTTATTGGAGAGAAAAACAAAGAAAAAATGATAGTTTTATATAAAAATAATGGCCAAAGAAGAAATAAACGCAATTAACGCTCTATAGCATCCACACGGTGGGAGGATAATGCGTATAGGGGAGTAATTATTTACGTTATGCTTCATGCTAAGAGAATACTCACAAACAAAATAAATAGTAAAATAGATTTGCATGTATGTAACGAATACATTACCTTTGCCCCATGAGAGAAATACTGATTACACCAGAATGTCTTGATTTTATCGACAGTCAGAATGAAAGAACTTCAACAAAATTTTTTCAACTGATTGAGGTAATTGAAGAAGTAAAGATTATGCATTCAAACTTCATCAAAAAGTTAATAAATACAGACTTCTATGAACTAAGAATTAAAGCAGGGAATGAAGTTCGTGTTATCATATTTGCAATAGACCATTCGAATTTTGCAGAATGCACAAAAGCAGTATGCTTGAATGGATTTCACAAGAAATCTACGAAAGATTATAAAAAAGCAATTAAACAAGCAGAGAAATTATTAAAGAACTATTTATAAAAAATTAAATCATGGGACAGTTAATAAAAGCAAAAGACGAAATTGAAAAGAGGTTTGGAAAGAAAGGAACTGAATCTCGTGAGAAATTCAGGGATGAAGCATTCTCATTTTACTTTGGAGAAATAATTAAAAACCGAAGAAAGGAATTAAAACTTAGCCAAAAGGACTTGGCTGAACTAGTTGGAAAAAAAAGACCTTATATTTCAAGAATTGAGAATGGCGAGGATATTAAAATATCAAATTTTGTATTGATAGCGAATGCACTTAATCTATCAATTAACCTGACTGCAAGATAAAGCACGAAAGTACAACAATGTGTAAATTGCATAACCGCCCTTTCAGGTCGGCAACGACAATATCAGAACTCAGTAAATTTGCAATTTATTCAATTTTAAAATCGCATTTGTTTGTTGAATTTTTGTTACGGGTTTCCGGTTGCGGATTATGACCAAAACGATTACTGACTTCGCAACTCGTAACTCACAACATTTACTTTTAAAAATCAATTTTTCAAATTGCGATTGATTTTCCCATTTCACCAAAATTACTGAGTTCTGAATATTTATTTCCCATATTTCCTTACACCTTTATTCCTGTTTTCTATCTTCAAATCCAACAGATCCAAATAATAATATTTTGTTGTTTAAAAAAAATAACATACTTTTGACTTATTATTGTAAAGAAATTTGTTTTGGGTAAAAATTTTATAAAAAAAATAACTGCTATAATTCTTATAATCACCGCCCAATTCTTTTTTTCCTGCAACAATACAGAAACTCAAACCAGCAATGAAGAAATTAAGAAAATAATTGCAAAACCCACTTTGCTTGATAAAATTAAAAAAAGAGGGGAATTAATTGCAGTTACAGACTATAATTCTACAAATTATTTTGTTTATCGTGGAACTCCAATGGGCTATCAATATGAATTATTAAAATTACTAGCCGACCATTTAGAAGTAAAATTAGTACTTGAAATTAACAACGACATAAACAAATGTTTTGAAGGCCTGTATACCGGCAAATACGACATAATTGCATTAGGATTAACTGTTACTAAAGAAAGAAGCCGACTGGTTGACTTCACTATCCCCATCACTCAAACCCGACAGGTTTTGGTTCAAAGAAAACCTGAGCATTGGCGAAAAATGAAAACCTACGATGAAGTTGAGCAACACCTGATCAGAAATCCTCTTCAACTCGCCGGAAAAGCTATAAATATCCAAAAAAACACAACATTTCATTCGCGTTTAAAAAACTTATCAGACGAAATAGGTGACAGCATTTTCATAATCGAAGACCCTTACAAAGAAGTAGAAGAACTAATAACTGATGTTGTTAATAAAGAAATTGATTATACGATTTGTGATGAACATATTGCTATGGTTAATAAAAAATATTACCCCGATATTGATGTTAAAACACCAATAAGTTTTCAGCAAAATATTGCATGGGCTATTCAGAAAGGCGATAGTGTTTTTTTAACAGAAATAAATAACTGGCTTAAGAGTTTTAACAAATCCTTAACCTCACGATTTATTTATGATAAATATTTTAAAAACCCCCGTTCGGTTCACATTGCCAAAAGTCAATATCATTCTATTAAGGGTGGTAAAATTTCACGTTTCGATGAAGAGATAAAGAAACACAGTAAAATAATTGATTGGGATTGGCGGCTTATAGCTTCATTAATTTACCAGGAATCTCAATTCCGTGTAAATGCAAAGTCGTGGGTTGGTGCCTTCGGGCTTATGCAATTAATGCCAAATACGGCCAAGAAATATGGTGTTGATAGTTTGTCGCCTCCCGAAGAACAAATTGCAGCCGGAGTAAAATTTTTAAAATTACTTGATGGGCAATTTCTTAACAAAATAGAAAACATCAATGAACGAAAAAAGTTTGTACTTGCTTCATATAATGCCGGTATAGCTCATGTTTATGATGCAAGACGACTTGCCGAAAAAAACAATAAAGATCCAAATATTTGGGATAAAAATGTGGATTTCTATCTTTTAAACAAATCTAAACCTGAGTTTTACCGTGACCCGATTGTAAAATACGGATATTGCCGGGGTGAAGAGACCTATAATTTTGTAAGCGAAATATTTGAGCGATACGAGCATTATAAGAATGTGATTAAGAATTAATGATAGAATGCTAAAATGATTGAATAGTTTTATTCTCGCAATTCCCTTAAATATAACTGAATTGTATTCTCCAATCCATAATAAAGTGCATCGCTAATTAAAGCATGCCCAATTGATACTTCAAGCAGACCTTCAATGTTTTGATTAAAATATTTTAAATTTATAAGATTAAGATCATGGCCTGCATTTATCCCAAGGCCAACATTTTTAGCAACTTTTGCAGCTTCAATAAACGGTTTTATTGCTATTTCTTTTCCTTTTGAGAATTCATCAGCATAAGATTCAGTGTAGAGTTCAATTCTATCCGTACCGGTTTTAGCAGCATTTTCTATCATTTCAATTTTAGTTTCAATAAAAATTGAAGTTCTGATACCGTTATTTTTAAACTCTTTAATGATTTCTCTTAAAAATGATTCATTTTTTATAGTATCCCAACCCGCATTTGATGTAATTGCATCGGGTGCATCAGGAACAAGTGTAACCTGTGCAGGTTTTACCGAAAGTACAAGATCAATAAACCTTTTTATTGGATTTCCTTCAATATTGAATTCTGTTTTCACAATTTTTTTTAATTTTTTTACATCTTCATAACGAATATGTCTTTCGTCAGGCCTCGGATGAACTGTGATACCTTCAGCTCCAAATACCTCACAATCAATTGCTGTCTTAATAACATCCGGGAGATTTCCCCCTCGGGCATTTCGGAGTGTTGCAATTTTATTAATATTTACACTTAATCTTGTCATTTTTTATTTTTTTACAAAAATAATAATTTGTAAGTTTGTATGATTTTTTTGATCATTATAAATGAGAGTTGTTTTACAACGTGTGACGAATGCTGAAGTTAGAATTGATAATAAAATTAATGGAAAAATAAAAAATGGATTATTAATTTTTTTAGGAATTGAAGATGATGATAATGAAGAAGATATTAAATGGCTTTGCTCAAAAATCGCACGTCTCAGGGTTTTTAATGATGAAAAAGGAGTGATGAATTTATCGGTTAAAGAGGTTGATGGTGATATTTTATTAATAAGTCAGTTTACTTTACATGCAAGTACAAAAAAAGGAAACAGACCTTCATATATAAAAGCATCAAAACCGGAGTTTGCAATACCGATGTACAATAAATTCATTACTCAATTAGAAAATGAAATGGAAAAAAAAATTGAAACAGGTAAATTTGGAGCTATGATGGATATTTCTTTAGTGAATAACGGACCTGTAACAATTATAATAGATACTAAAATTAAAGAATAAAAGAAATAGCGAAACTCAATATGGGCGGATGTATTCAATTGTTTAGAGAAGTGTTATTTATTTTGTGTTTTCATAGTTTGGATGTATTTAGAAAACCTAAAAAAAATCCGGAAAAAGGATTTTTCCGGATAATCTAACAAAAGTTAATATGGTATATTAACAGGGGGTTTTTTAATACATTTTATTTAGGATCGCCGCCCACGAGTTACGCTTTTTTATTGTAAAGCGTAATTCGTTCCCAATTTTTGGTATAATATTTAATCCGTTTGGAATGAAGAATTTGGTGTTGAAAAACATGATTTCTTTAATCTCCTGAGGTAATATTTCCTTATCAAAATTTTCACCATTATTTTTAAATGATTTAAAATACACTCTTTGGTTAGTCAGGATTAGTTTTCCATGTATTGATTTCCTATCAATAATGTGGTTTGAGTTTCCGGCTTTAACTACTACTTCGTTTGCTTTCAGGTCTATCTTCATCTTATTTTATTTATTTTTTTATTAGGTTGCATATTTCATGCCAAATATGTTATCAGCTGAGTTACTATTATTTATAATATCTCTTGGTTTTTTGAAAAACAAAAAGTATTCGATATTGAAACATCATTGTACGTATTTGAACATATTTAACAAGCAAAAAAATATCTGTTTTTTTTATTTTAATATAAGACGGCAAAAAAAGAAATATGTTACAGTTTTTCAATAAAAATTGTTTTATCATGCATCTATTTAAGTGATATTATTGTCTTATTTTAATAGTTTTAGTGTGATAAAAAACCTAATATCAATTTTTAAATGAAATGTATTTAAATGAAAAATCATTTATATTTGTTACCTGAATTTTAATAATCATTACAAATTATCAATAATTCTGTAACAATTTTGTGAAAAATGGGTCTGATATTAATAATAATTAATTACTAAAAAAATAAACCATTTATGAAAAGAATATTTTTAGTTATACTGTTAATTTTTGCTTCTTTTCATATGTGTTCTCAAAAAGGTTGTAAAATATCCGGAAAAACATGGAGCATTACAAATCTTTATAACCTAGGTAAGCCTAGTTATGATTTGATGAACAAATTCTAGTTTTTTGTTATACAATCTAATATTCATATCGAATGAATTTTCTATATTTATTAATAAAAACAATAAATATTTATTCTAATAAAAAAGTATTTATTGTTTTTTTTGCCATTTTTTCTGCCTTTCTAGTACATTCTCAACAAGAAAATGATACCTTAATAAGTTCAATCTCTAAATTGATAGAATTATCAGATAAATATTATGGAACCGATGATTTTTTAGCAAATGGAAGATATTATTTTTATAAACATAAAAATTATAATGGTCATCCATTTTTTGGAAATAATGTATGGGAAATATCTAATTTATTTGTAAATGGGAAAAAATTTAATGATGTAAAATTAAAATATGATGTAGAGTCTGATCAATTAATTTTAAAAACAAAATATAACTTATCCTCAGTTGATATTGTTTTAAATGATGAATTGGTAGATTCGTTTAACATACAAAACCACCATTTTATTAGTTCCAATCAATTTGAAGAAAACACCAAGTTATCACATTATTTTGAAATTATTTATAAAGGAAATTTTCTTTTTCTAATTAAACACTCAAAAATACTAATTAATGATTATTATAATTCTCCTCCTTATGGAAAATATACAGGCTTAAATTCTATATTCTATATTTACAATAAAGGTTCTTTTAAAAAACTACCTAACAAAAACACTTTTCTCAATTACTTCAAGCCTTTTAAGAGAGAAATTAAGAAGTTTTTAAAAAAAAATAAAATAAAATATAGAAAAACTAATGTAAACCAATTGCATGTTTTATTAAAGTATTGTGATAGAATTTCGGCCGAATAACATGATTTCAAATAGAAAAATATTATATTTATTAGGGTTTTTTATATTAATCTGTCCAAAATTATTCAGTCAATCAAATGAAATCATTATAACTAAAAATTATAATGGGTTAGAATGGGTTGCTTTTATTGAGAAAATCGAAAATAATTATCCGGTTCAATTTTTTTATTATTCTGATAGTATACCGGATATTAAAATTGTGATAGAAAGTGATAGTATTTCTCTTGAAAAATGTTTAAAAAATAATTTTGAGAAATTTAACATGAAAGTATCTATTGATAAAACAAATAATATTTTTTTAAACAAAAGAAGGGAACTCCCCACGTCTCTTCCTGACAACTTCTTTAAAACTTTTAAAGAAAAAAAGAAAGAAACCGAAAATAATAAATATGATAAGGTAATCCAAAAAGAAGACAAATACCTAAAAACTAAGAATGAATTTATTCCTAAAACAATTATAATCGGGAATAAAAAAGATGGAATTAATATTTCAAAAGCAACTATCACCGGGTACATAAAAAGCAAAAATGATAGTTCACCAGTTATTGGAGGAAGTTTATATATTAAGGAGTTAAAAACTGGTACTACCACAAACGATAAAGGATTTTTTACCCTCCAAATAAAAAAAGGAGAATATACTCTAATTGTTAAAAGCCTTGAATATGAGGAAGAAAAAATTATTGCTAACATATTATCAAGTGGAACTTTAAATATTGAATTAAATCCTAAATTATTTCTATTAGATGAATTTGTTGTTAGTTCAGAGGAAATTCATAATGTCATGGGATCACAAATGGGGATCGAGAAACTAACAACTAAGAAAATAAATGAAATCCCGGTTATTTTAGGCGAAAGAGATATTATCAAGGTAGCTCTTTTACTTCCAGGTGTACAAACTGTTGGTGAAGGTTCATCGGGATTTAATGTTAGGGGCAGTCCTGCTGATCAGAATTTATTTTATATTAATAATGTTCCTGTTTATAATACCTCACATCTGTTTGGTTTTTTCTCATCATTCAATTCTGATGCAATTAATGATTTCACTTTATATAAAAGTAATATTCCTGTTGAATATGGTGGCAGACTTTCATCGGTTTTTAATATAAACACAAAACAGGGAAATGAAAACAAATTTCATATGATGGGTGGAATTAGCCCCATTGCCGGTAGTATTTTAGTTGATGGCCCAATTAAAAAGGGGAAAAGCAGTTATTTAATAAGCTTGCGTTCAACTTATTCCGACTGGTTACTTTCTTGTGTTAAGGATCAGAACATTAAGAATAGTAAAGCTCGATTTGGAGATGCAATAAGTTATTTCTCATTTAATTTAAATAAAAAGAATAAACTCAAATTCTTCACTTATTTTAGTTTTGATAATGCAAAAATTGCCTCAATTACAAAAAATGACTATAAAAATTTTGGAGCCTCACTCTCTTGGTTTCATTATTTTAATGACAATCAAAATATGGATGTAATTTTTTCATCAAGTAAATATTTCTTTAATGAAAATAACATGGAATTGGATTTCGCTTCTTTTAAGCAATCCTATGAATTAAACCACAATGAATTAAAATTTAATTTTTCCTATAGACCTAATGATAATCATAACATTACATATGGAGTCAATTCGATTCTTTATACTATAAATAGGGGTGATTATTTACCACTTAATAATAAATCAATTGTCGAACCGAAAAAATTTGAATCGGAAAAAGGCTTAGAAAATGGATTATATGTAGGGGATAATTGGAAAATAAATTCAAATTTGGATATTTCAGTCGGATTGAGATACAATATTTATTCAAGTTTGGGACCAAAAACTGTCTTAAAATTTAGAAATAATCAACCAAGAACTGTTGAAAATATAACCGATACATTACATTTTAAAAACAACTTTTTTATTAAAACCTATAGAGGGATAGATTATAGAATTTCAGCAAAATATCTTCTTGAAGAAAACCTTTCATTAAAAGCAAGTTACAACAGAATTCATCAATTTGTTTTTCTTCTGTCAAACACTATTGCAATATCTCCCACCGATATTTGGAAATTATGTAATTACAATATTAAACCAATGGTAGGGAAACAATATTCAGTTGGAATTTATTCTAATTTATTGAATAATAATATTGAAGCCTATTTAGAAACTTACTATAAAAAAGTAAATTATCTTGTTGAATATAAAGATGGTGCAAATTTTTTTGATAATGAAATTCCTGAAACCGATATTGTTCAAGGTAAATTAGATACATACGGAATTGAATTTATGGTCAAGAAACTTCATGGAAAATTAAGTGGTTGGATTAACTATACATATTCAAACGCAAAAGTAATTGTTAAAAATGACATAAGAGGCGAACAAAATAATTCTGGATTTTCATATCCAGCAAATTATGATAAGCCTCATTCTTTTAATCTTGTAGCAAACTACCAGGTTAGCAGAAGGTTAAGTTTTTCTGGAAACATTGTTTATTCCACTGGAAGGCCAATCACATATCCTACTTCAATTTATTATCAGGAAGGAATTGAAGTTATAAATTATTCATTACGAAATGAATATCGTTTACCAGATTACTTTAGGATAGATGTTTCTATAAAGGTTGAAGGGAATTTACTATTGAAAAAATTAGCTCATGGCTCATTCATATTATCAGTTTACAATCTGACAGGGAGAAAAAACGCATATTCAGTATTTTTTGAAGCTGAAGATGGAAAAATTCATGGATATAAACTATCTATTTTTGGTAATCCGATACCATCACTTACATATAGTTTTAAATTGGGTAATTATGATAATTAAACATTACAGATTCATTTATATAGTTTTGTTTTTTGTGTTTTCGTCATGTGTGGAAAAATATTGGCCTGAATTAAAAAAATACGAGAATGCTCTTGTAGTAGATGGAACTATTTCTAATAATCCCGGCCCTTATACAGTTAAACTATCACTCTCATCAGATATTAATGATCCAAGATTCATCCCATATTCCGGTTCAGTGGTGTCAATATCCGATGATATTGGAAACTCTGAAATACTATCAGAGGAGGAGCCGGGAGTATATAAAACTTCACCGGATGGTATTCAGGGAATTTGTGGCAGAAAATATAAAATTGATATTAAAACACCAGATAATAAATCTTATTATTCTGATTTTGAAGAATTGAAAACTCCAACTGAAATTGACTCTGTTTATTCTTTAGTTGAATTTCAACATGATCCGGATTTATATTATGACCTAACAGGTTTGCAATTTTATGTTGACACTAAGGTTGCTAAAAATGATACAAATTATTATTTCTGGCGACTTGAGGAAACTTATGAGTATCATTCAAGTTTTTTTATAAGATATATTTTTGATGGTGCGATAAAACCATTTTATAATGAAGATTCTTTATATTATTGCTGGAAATCAAAAAAGAACGATAAAATTTATACTTATAATACTGTAAATCTTTCAACACCTAAAATAGTTGGATTTCCATTAAACTATGTAACAAGTGAAACAAGAGAATTGTCTGTTAGATATAGTCTGTTAGTTAAACAATTAACTGTTTCTAAAACAATATATGATTTTTGGAATAGTTTAGAAAATCAAAATTCTGAGCAGGGAAGTCTTTATTCATCTCAGCCCTATCAGGTTCGCGGTAATATTTTTAACACCAACAATCATGATGAATCAGTAATGGGTTTCTTTATTGTTGCCGGAATTTCGGAGAAAAGGATTTTTGTAAATAGACCCGGGCCACCAATAAAATTTCATTACTCAAAATGTATATTGGATGATGCAGATAAAGAGGCGTTTTTGTATATAGGATATTCTGCCAAAAGCTATTGGCCTATATATGCTACACAAGACCAGGGAGGTGCGCCAGCTCTTCCAAATCAGGAATGTTTAGACTGTACAAAAAGAGGAGGAAGTATTATCAAACCTGATTTCTGGAAGGATGAATAATTAACTGATCAATAATACTTAGAATCACTAAATCAAAAAGTATTTAAAGTTAAAAAAGTAGAAAATGAATTATTTAAAATAAATAAAATGTATTTAATAAAAATCCTAAAAATATTATTAGTATTTATTGGATGTAATTATTCATTTTCCATTTTGTTTGGGCAAAATTCAAATAATAATTTTCGAACAAATATTATTGAAAAAACTCATTTATTTACCGATAGAGATATTTATATTTCCGGCGAAAAAATATGGTTTACAGCGTATTGTTTAAATAGTGAAGATATTCAATTAAGCAATATTCTTTATATTGAATTATACAAAAATGAAGGGAAATCAGTTGAAAAGAAGAAAGTTGAAATATTAAATGGAATTGCTAAAGGATGCATTCAAATACCGGAAGGAATTCAAACAGGAAACTACATTTTAAGAGCATATACACAATACTTAAGAAATTTTCCACCTGATTATTATACTATGCAGAAAATTATGGTTATTAATCCTGAAATTTCGAGTAATGCCACTATCAATCCATCAAACAGCAATACGGTATCAAATTTAATATTCACAAAAAAATCAGGTGCAACTAATGAAATTATTATAAAAACAAATAAAAATATTTATTCACCAAGAGAATTAATAAGGCTATACTTATCACCAAATTTTACTGATAGCACAAAATCAATTTTATTCAATATAACTGTTGTAAAAAAGGGATCATTTATTAATTCTTCAAAAAAAATCTTTAATTCATCCCTAAAACATTCTATTAAATCAGATTCTATAAGAAATATAGGGCTTGACTATAATACTGATTTTGTTATATTAAAATGGATACCTGAAACAAGAGATATAAGTATTAGCGGAATTGTAAGGGATGTGTCTTCAAATCAAGGAATTCCAAATCAGCAAGTTTTTATTTCGGTTTTAGGAGAGGAACCGCAATTACATACAAATAAAACAAATAATAAGGGCGAATTTATATTTTCACTAAACAACCTTCATGATATTCATAATATTTATCTGACTACAAAACCTGTTTCAAATAAAAAGATTGAGGTATTAATAAATAATGATTTTTCAGAGAATTATCCTTTTTTAGCTGATTCAGATATTTTTATAGATAGTTCAAAAAAAATAATTGAAGAAATGTATATTAATTACCAAATTAATAAATCATTTTATTCTCCCACAATAGATAGTATTATCGCTAAGAAAATATTTTCAAATTTATTTGGTGATGCAGAAATATCAATAAAATTAAATGAATTTGTTGAGCTTCCGTCACTAGAAGAAGTCTTCAAAGAAATTATCCCATTTGTAAAAGTAAAAAAACATAGAAAAAAATATTCTTTGATTGTTCTTGATGAGGAAACCGGTCAAACGTATAATGATCCTCTTATACTTTTAGATAATATACTTATATTTGATCTAGATGAATTAATGAAAATTTCTCCACCGAAAATTGATAAAATAGAAGTAATAAATCGGCAATATATTTATGGAGACTTTCTTTTCAGAGGAATAATTTTAATAACTACAAATACGGATGATTTTAACGGTTACAATTTTCAGAAAGGGCAGGTGTTTGTTGAATATAAAACTCTAAGCATTTCCCCTAAATTTGACTCTCCACAATATTCTTCAGAAATTGAAAAGAAAAGCAGAGTTCCTGATTTTAGAACTTTGCTTTATTGGAATCCTGATATATCTTTATCTGATCAAGACACTACTTTACTATTTTACTCATCAGATCATTGTTCTGAATATGATATTATCGTCAGAGGAATAAACAATTATGGTAATCCTTTTTTGGGAAAAACTTCTTTTGAAATAAAACCGGATAAATCAATATTTATTCTAAATGATTTTTAGTGGAGAAAAATATAATAAAGCAACATTGTTTTCTTAAATAAGACCATTAAAACAAAATATCTAAAACATTAGAACAGAATTATTCTCTACAAAAATTGAGCAATAAAATTATTTATTTATATTCTTAAGACTCATCGTACCTCTCCCTATAAAAGCCTATATTTCTTAAATAAAAAAGGGCAACTGAAATTCAATTGCCCTTTTATAAAATATTTATTTAAAAATTATTTTTGCCACCATAGTTTAGTGCTAAACACATCAGCACCCTGAGCGTCAACTGCTGCTTGACGGTTAACACCATTCAAATCCTGTTCTTCACTTGGATAATACATCCTATGGGGAGTTTCACCATCAGCAGGAACTATCATAGGGGAAAAAGTATATGATCCACCATCATAGTTGACTGTCTCACCTGGTTGAATAAGTATTGCAGGGTATCCTGTTCTGTTATACTCAAACCATGCTTGTAATCCTGAAGGATAAAGAGCAATATATTTTTGCTCTGCAATAAGACGTTTTTTATTTTCTTCATCACCTGTAAATTCAACTTCTGCGCTTGCAATATATGCATCCATTTCAGTATCGGTAATTGATGCCGGCAGTACATTTGTATTTCCATTATCAATTCTTTCCCAACCTGTTGGAGTACCATCTTTAAGTTGGTTCCAATAGTTCATTGATGCTCTAATTCCGTCTTCGTAAAAATCTTTAGCAATTCCATTAAGCCCTAATGTAACGCAAGCTTCTGCCTGAATAAATAGAACTTCATCATATAACATATAGAAAGCCGGAGCAGTTGGAGAATATACTATATTTCCAGGCATTGAGTAATCAGTTGTTGATAAGGCGGTTGCTTCAGAATTTTCCATTCCGTAAGGGAATCCTGTAAAAACATTAGGATCACTTACAGTACCATTAGCATAGAAAGGAATTCTTGGATCATTTTTCAATATTAAGAAATCCAGTAAGGTTTTTGAAACTCCAAAATCCTGCCTTGTTTTTTGATTTTCGTTAAGAGGATTATTACTTGGAACTCCATCTAAGTAAAAGAATACAGCATTGTCTTCAATACCTGTGAAAGGACCGGCATCTAAAGCTTCGTTAATTGCATTGGCAGCTCCGGTAGGATCAGCTTTCGACATTCGCATTGCTATTCTCATTTTTAAAGAATTAGCAAACTTTTTCCATTTTGTCATATCACCACCATATATAATATCACCAAGAATTTCTGTTTGTGGTCCAGTTGTAATTTGTGCCTGAGCATCTGTAATTTCATCAATTAAGGCATGATAAATACTTTCCTGACTATCATAAGCGGGTGATACATTTTCTGCACCCAGAAGAGCTTCGGAATATGGAATATATCCCCATATATCAGTAAGTATTTGGAACATCCATACTTTTAATATCCTTGCAGCAGCAATTTGATTATTGTTCGGGCCTGAAATTGACGCTTTTACTTTTGTTTCTTCATCAGTATTAAGTTTAATTATTCTTTGCAAATCTGACATACCCCCACCATTTAAGTCTCCGGTTAGAGCAGCATCTCTTCCGGCATAGAAGTATGACCAATAATTATTTAATACACCATCTCTCGGAGAATAACGGCTTTCATCAGTATAAGAAGTTTGTGACCAAAACTGACAATATAGGTTACCAAATCTTCCATTCCACCATTCATCCCACATAAAAGATACAAGGTTTTTTTCTGCATCAGTAAGTAGGTATTGTGGCGGAACTTCAGCAGGTTGGTTAGGGCTGATATTCATGCTTTCAAAGTCTTTTGTACACCCTCCGAAAAGGAAAAGTACTATGAAACTGATTCCTATTAGTTTTATATAAATGTTTTTCATCTTTTATTTAATTTAAATATTTCAATTCTAAATAATTATAAGTTAAAGCTTAGGTTAAATCCAAAAGATCTTGTACTTGGAACCTGTGCTCCTTCAATACCCTGAATATTTCCTGCGTTTGTGGCAAAATCAGGATCTATTCCCTTAATATCAGTACCCCATGTAAATAGGTTTCTTGCAACAAATGAAATTCTTATATTTGAGAACGGAGCTCTTTTAAGCATGCTATTTGGAAGAGTATAACCTATTGTGAGCTCACGCAATTTCATATAATCAGCATCAAATACATCCATTGCATGAACGAAATAATGTGCTAAACCATAATTATTAACATCACAAACTATGGTGTTTTCAATGTATGTTCCCGGATTATCAGGATCTTCCATAACTCCCGGTAAAATAATACCATCTTCCCTTATATTATTTTCAACCGTTTTTTCAATCATACCGGAGTACATTCCCCACATGTATGAAGTTGAGAAGAACTGACCTCCTTTTCTAATATCAATTAAGAAACTAAGATTAATGTTTTTATAAGTAAAACTATTATTAATACCACCCATCCAATCCGGCATTACGTTTCCAAGAGGTTCTGTATCGGTTGTTCTGTCGTATCGGCCACTTGGTCCAACTATTCTTTGGCCATCATCGGTATATAAATAATTCCTACCCATTAGGTTTCCGTAACCTTCACCTACAGTTGCATTTACCGAAACAGCAAAAGGAGCATTAGCTAAACGATAGTTGGTAATTCCTTCGGCAAGTTCAACAACTTCGCTTTTGTTCTTTGACCAGTTAACTGTAATATCCCACCTAAAGTCGCTGGTTTTAATGGGAGTTCCTGTAAGTAAAACTTCAATACCTTTATTGGAAACTTTACCTGCATTGATCATTTGCGAAGTATAACCTGATGTTCCTGAAATATCAATATCCATAATCTGTTCATGAGTCATCATGTCATAATATGTCACATCAAAACCCAATCTGTTATTTAAAAAACTAAAGTTTGCTCCAATTTCCCATGCTAAGGTATTTTCCGGTTCTAAATCCTTATTAAAAATTCTGTTAGGAATTGTGTAAACAGGATCATTTCCATAACTTTCTTGAGCCCTGTAAAAATCATACAATTGATAAGGATCGGTGTCACTACCAACTTTAGCCCAACCAACTCTTAATTTACCAAACGATATCCAATCAATATTGTTTATAGCATCAAGTTCAGAAAGCACCCATGATCCTGTAACAGAAGGATACCAATAATGGTTTTCATGGCTAGGTAAAGTTGATGCCCAATCAGTTCGCAAAGTAAGGTCTAAATAATACATGTTTTTATAACCAAGAGAAGTAAAACCATAAAAACTATTTACACGTTTTTTATTTCTAAATTCTTCAATTAATGGAGCACTTTTTGAATTTTTAATATTATAAAAATCTGCTAAACTTAATCCTCCCTGTGTTTCACCAACATCCCGATGAAATATTCTAGTCCTTTGGTTTCCACCAAAGTTAGCATCTAATGAAAAATCATCACCAAATCGTTTTTTAAATTCGAATAAGAAATCAGCATTTCTTTCAGTTAGTGTACGGATACCTTGTTCATATCTTGGAGTATTATTCGATCCGATTGCAATTCTTTCTACCCTACGGTCGGTGTAAAAGTCCTGGTTTACTTTTGCAGTGAGTTTTAAAAAATCACAGAATTCATAAGTAAAGCCAACGTTACCAATAAACCTGTTTCTTCCGTCATTTTCATAATTTTTAAAACGTGTCCAATAAGGATTGTCAGTATATTTTGGGAAAGGATTATTCCATGCACTTCTATTCCATGTGTTTGTTGTTCCGTCAGGATTAAGCCAATAATCATGAAGCATGTCCATATCCAATTGACGTTGACTCCATTGATTAAATTGTTGCATAATATTATCTCCGTCATAACCTGTCATTGGACGTCCTTTAGCAGCAGTATTAATATAATTAATATTTGTAAAAGCTGTTAATTTTTCACCTAATTTTGCTGAACCACTAAAATTAACCGAATTCTTTTTTAGCTGACTCATTGGCATTACACCATTTTGGTCAACATTAGTAAACGATAGTCTGAAATATGCTTTTTCAGAGCCACCGGTCAATGCAATATTACTTGTCCATGTTTGCCCGGTTTTAAAGAAGTCTTTAATATTATCAGGCTGAGATGTTAAAGGAACGTTCTTTCCGAAATGATCAGGGATAGCATCCTGAAACGAATACCATGGTCTGTACATAGTTCCTTCGTCCATTTTTGGCCCCCAACTTTCATCAACTGCGTATTGCATCAAAAGATCATAAGAATCGGCCTGTCCGCCATTTGTGCCTTGGTAATAGCCTGAAGTTCTGTTTGGAAATGCCATCGGGTCAGCACTATTTTCGCTATACCATAAAGTATCCCAGCCAAAACCTCCGGCATAAGAATTTTGGTAATCAGGTAATATTGCAACTCTATCAAACATAACACCAAAGTTTGCACTTACTCCAATACCTTTTTTCCCGGAAACAGCACGAGCTTTACCTTTTTTTGTTGTTATAAGAATCACACCGTTAGCAGCTCTGGAACCATAAAGTGCAGCAGCTACAGGTCCTTTTAATATTGATACGGATTCAACATCATCGGGATTGATATCATTTGCCATACTACCATAATCGTAACCTCCGGCGCCTCTGGCCTGATCAGGATCAGTGTAATTGGTATTGTCTATTGCAATACCATCAATTACATATAAAGGCTGATTATCACCTTTAACAGATGATGCACCACGAATTAAAATCCTTGATGAACCACCAAGTTGACCGCTGTTGCTTGAAATTTGAAGGCCTGATACTTTACCGGTCAAGGCACCGGCAACAGTATTGTCTCTACCTCTTACTAATTCATCAGCTTTAACATCTTGAACGGCATAACCAAGTGCTTTCTTTTCTCTACTTACACCAAGTGCCGTAACAACATATTCATCCAATGTTTCGGTTGAAGGTTTAAGTTGGACATTAATTACAACTTGATTTCCAATTGTAACTTCCTGAGTTAGCATACCTACAAAGGAAAATATCAGGGCTTCAGATCCTTCGGGAACAGATAATGAATATTTTCCATCAATGTCGGTTATTGTTCCGGTAGTTGTGCCTTTTACAATAACTGATACACCGGGAATTCCTAATCCATCCTCTGAACTTGTCACAGTTCCGGTTATTCTAGTCTGTGCCATTGTGAACTGCAAACCACAGAATAACAAGAATGCAAGAAAAATAGTAAATTTTCTCATAGTTAATAAATTTTAGTTAATACATAAATTACAAAATTAAATTATTAAAGATATTTTACAAAAGAATTTTGTTACAACTTGTTGTAAAATAGGATGTTATATTGATTTTATTTATTTTGTTAAAACTAAATACTTTACTTTTCATAATATTGTTGCAATTTACTACTTATTGTTAAAGTTTTCAAACAAATCTACAAAAATTTTATTTCAAAATACATTGTCAAAAATAATTAAAAATTCTATAATACTTAATAGAATTTTTCATATTTGAGAAAATATTTTGATTTCGATGATATATTTTGTTCTTGTGGGAATTATTTATGATATAATATTCAGATCACTAATACAATATGAAATTATTAATTCCTAAATAAAATTAATTTTTTTTACTGATTTCTTCAATAATCTATTTAATGTGTCATATTTTACCGATAAATCCTATAAAAAAATGAAAATAATAAGATAAATAATGTGCTAATTAGTATTGCAATCCAGTTAAAATTGCTTGTGAAAACTTGAAAAGTAATAATAAAAATGTTTGAAATTGAAAAAATAATAAAACCATATTTTTTCAGAAACCATATTTTAATTGCACCAAAAAACATTAATAAAAAAACACTTAATCCAAGCAAAGAATAAAGAAATATTTCATATGTGGAAATCAAAACACCTTGTGAATATTCATTTAACATTTTTGTTATCCATGACACATTCAAAATGCCTGCAAGAAAAAAGACAATTAAAATCCCACTATATGTAAAGACAAAAAAGCATAGAATTGAAAGAAGAATTGGCCTGTTTTTGGGCTTTTTTGGTGTTTCGTTTTGTATCAAAATCTCCTCCATTGATTATTTATTAGGTGTTATTCAGGCTATTAAATTGTAGAAGTTTGTATCATAACATTAAGTTTATATTGTTTTACATCCATAGTATTTTCATCATATTTCTATTGTATTTCAATCGCATTTCCATTAAAACATATGTTTTAGATTTCTGGAATATAGCAATATAAAAACAGCGGTGATAAAAACACTTAAATATGGAAAGCCATATTGCTTAAGATAAATAGTTTGAAGAATTATTAATAAAATTTGAGAAGCTGTATATAAGTGGAATCCGACTTTTTTCAAATTCCACATTTTTATTGCTCCGTATAATGAAACTCCAAAAAGTAAAGTTCCGGAATAATAAAAACTAATCGGTGTATTTAAAATCATATCAATTCCGGGTAAATCAATCTCAGATTCAGATAAAACTGATAAAATAGAATCGTAAGATAAAGAAAACATAAAATAAGAAAAAAAACTTAATCCGCTTCCAATGAAAGTGAGTACACATAAAACTGTAAGTATATCAGGCCTTTTCTGAGGCTCAGAGGGAAGAATATTTATTTTATTATTTTCTACTTGCATATTTTTAATTAAGAAAGAATTACAAAGCTACAAAAAAGATGGAGCAATGGAGTGTTGGAGTGTAGGGTGATGATTTATTGTAGTTTCATTCGCTTTTGTTTAATATGTATCATTCCATTTTTCTTTGTTATTTATCTTTTTTTGGATAGATTTTGCTAATCCAAGTAATTCATTTTCCGTTTTATAATGGATGTTGTCAAATTCTTCAAAATCATTATCTGAAATATATTTTGACCTTTTTGTGAAAGATCAATATTTTTCAGAATAACTTTTTTAATTTACACACTTAGTGAGATACTACCGAATAACTTTTTTATTTACACACTTTGTGAGTTACTACTTGTTTTTGGTATTTTGTTGACAAGAACAAACAAACTAACAGAGTCTTGCCAAACCCTTAATTGTTTGAATCCTCTGTTTTTATTTTTCCTATTTATCATTGTTACTAATTTTACAAGCTTCTACACTCCAACACTCCATTACTCCACTTCTCTACTATCCAAGATCACCTACTACTTTTTCAACTTCTTCGAGAATTTCACAGGATTTCACCAGTTCTTTCATGTTGTTATGATCATCATACAATGGCCGGTCGATATCAAGAAACTCAACATGGCGGCGTACAACTTCTTTTGCTTTTGTAACACCTTTTCCAAATTTATATTCACGGAAGTCAAGAGCCTGTGCAGCAGCCATAATTTCGATACCAAGGATTCCATAAGCATTATCAAGAATTTGATTGTTTTTTAATGCTGTATTCATACCCATCGAAACAAAATCTTCCTGATCGGCAGCAGCCGGAATTGATTGTATTGAAGCTGGTGCTGACAAAATTCTTTGTTCAACAATTTGCATATCAGCAGTATATTGACTTAACATAAGTCCTGAAAACATACCTGCTCCTTTTGTCAAAAATGCCGGTAAACCAACACTTAATGCAGGATTATTCAAACGGTTCATTCTTCTTTCCGAAAGAACACTAATCATTGTAATAGCAGCACCGGCCATATCCATTGGTAATGAAACCGGTGAGCCCTGGAAGTTTGCTCCCGACAACTGTAGATTTTCATCAGGGAAGAATATCGGATTATCACCAACACCATTTAATTCAATTTCTACTTGTGAACGAGCATAACCTAATGCATCATGAGCAGCACCTATTACTTGTGGAGTTGAACGCATTGAATATGCATCCTGAACTTTACATTTGATTCTTTGTTCCTTTAAATCACCTCCTTCAACAAGCTTGTTAATTGCATTTGCACTTTTAACAGCTCCGCTAAAACCCCTTACTTCGTGAAGTTTAGCTGTGTAAGGTTTCATGTTTGCTTTAAGAGCTTCAAGTGACATTGCTGCACCAATTTCAGCTTGTTTTAACCAACGATTTGCATCATAAAGAAATATAGCACTCATTGCTGTTAAAACATTTGAACCGTTAATTGTACCAAGACCATCTCTTGCAAAAAGTCCGGGAACCTCAATCCCTGCTTTATCCAAAGCCTCTTTGCCTTCAAATAATTCACCTTGATAATATGCTCTTCCTTCGCCCATCATTAACAAAGCAATCTGAGACATCGGAGCAAGGTCACCACAAGCACCAACCGAACCTTTTTCACAAACGAAAGGAGTTACTCCCTTGTTAAGCATTTCAATAAGAGTTTGTGTAATAATTGGCCTGATCCCTGAATTTCCATGTGCATGAACATTTATCCTTCCAAGCATTGCCCCTCTCACATGCTCAAGTGGCATCGCTTTTCCGATACCGGCAGCATGATTATATACAAGGTATTTTTGAAAATCTTTCACCTGATCATCATTTAATACAACTTCCGAGAACTCACCGATCCCTGTATTCACACCATACATAATTTCGTTGGCTTCAATCTTTTTTTCAAGCATTGCCCTGCATTTTATAATTCTTTCGAGAGCCTCGGGATGAAGCTCCACTTTTTCACCGTGTCGTGCAACATTAACAACATCCTCGATTGTTAATCCTGAACCTTTTACAATTAAAGTCATAATTTTGTTTTTTATATAAATATTTGATTTTGATTTATTTTTTTGTAGTTAGTACATTAATAGAAATTGGAAATTAGAAATTCAGGAAAGTTCAAATTTCTAATTTCCAGTTTCCAATTTCATTAACTTCATTCTAAACATCATCTCTTAAAACATCCGGTATATTTAATTCAACATTTCTTAAAAATTCAATACTCTTTGAGATTTCGGTATGCATAATTTTATCATTTTCAATAAATTTCACATGTTTTCGGTATTCAGTATAGAAATTTTCAATAAACGCAGATGTTTTTTTCGGCCTTCTAAATTCCAAAGCCTGAGCTGCATTGAAAAGTTCTATTGCCAAAATCCTTTCAAGATTTTGAACAACTTTATATGCTTTGGTAGCAGAATTTGCACCCATACTTACATGATCTTCCTGACCCTGCGATGATTCAATTGAATCTACAGAAGATGGAGTGCATAATTGCTTGTTCTGGTTAACAATTGATGCTGCAGTGTACTGAGGGATCATAAAACCTGAATTTAAACCCGGTTTTGCAACAAGGAATGGAGGCAGGTCTCGGTTTCCGGAAAGCAATTGATAAGTTCTTCGCTCAGAAATATTTCCCCATTCGGCAACAGCAATTGCAAGATTATCAAGTGCAAGAGCAAGAGGTTGCCCATGGAAATTACCACCGGAAATTATTAAATCCTCATCCGGGAAAATAGTAGGATTATCGGTAACTGCATTTATTTCGCAGGAAAACACATATGCAACATAATTTACCGAGTCTTTTGAAGCTCCATGAACCTGTGGAATGCATCTAAATGAATAAGGATCCTGAACATGTCCCTTGTTTTGAGTGATTATTTCACTTCCTTCAAGCAACATACGAATTCGTTTTGCTGTTTCGATCTGCCCTTTATGAAACCTGATCTGATGAACAAGATCGTTAAACGGTTCAATCCTGCCATCAAAAGCTTCGAGCGAAACTGCGCTTATTATATCAGCCAATTGCGATAAACGAAATGTTTTCAATAAACTAAAAACACCGTAAGCACTCATAAATTGCGTTCCATTGAGCAACGCAAGACCCTCTTTCGACTGGAGAGTTATAGGTTTCCAATTGAATTTTTTATAAACTTTTTCTGTTTTTATTTTCTTTCCATTATAATATACCTCACCTAACCCCAGCAGAGGAAGGGATAAATGTGCAAGAGGAGCAAGATCACCTGAAGCACCAAGTGAACCTAATTGATAAACTACAGGTAGAATATCATTATTGAAAAACTCTACAAGCCTTTCAACAGTACATAATTGTATACCGGAATGGCCATAGGATAAGGATTGGATTTTTAGCAAAATCATAAGTTTTACCATTTCACCAGGGACTTCATCGCCAATTCCGCATGCATGCGATTTTACCAGATTACTTTGAAGTGTACTAAGTTCCTTTTTTGAGATAGTATGATTACAAAGTGAACCAAACCCGGTATTAATACCATAGATCGGTTCTTCCTGAGATTTCATTTTATCGTCAAGATATTGACGACATTTTTTTATCCTATTCTTAGATTCATCGGATAATTCAATTCTATAATTGTTTTTTAAGATTTTGAAAATTGAATTGAAAGTTAGTTTTTTAGGGCTTATTTCATGTGTCTTCATTATTTCTTTTGTGGAGTGTTATAAATAATAATAGTAAAAATAGTAAATTAGTGCTTTGTAATCGAAATAAAAATATCAAAAACAAACACCCGGATTAGAGTAATCCGAATTAAAAAGTATTTTTTTAGAATACTTTTGTTTAAAACAGAAAAAGTGCGGTCCTGTTAACCTTTATTTTAAATTTAAGATTCCAATTAATCATAATAATTAAAATTCAGAGTACGGCGGTAAAGATATTATTTTTTTTTGAAAGAAATTATTTGTTTTTTTTCTAAAACGATTTAGCTTTGCACGGATGATTAAGAAAGATCCCTCTCTCTCTGATGTTGCCAAGCAACTTGGGGTTTCCAAGACCCTGGTATCCTTTGTTTTAAATAATAAGGGTGACGAAAAAGGAATAAGTAAAGAAACTCAAAAAAAAGTACAGGAGAAAGTAATTGAATTAAATTATCAACCGAATCAAATTGCAAGAGGTTTGCGTATTGGGAAAACAAAAACCATCGGATTGCTTGTTGCTGATATTTCCAATCCTTTTTATGCAAGAATTGCAAGAATAATAGAATTTTATGCCGAACAACAAGGTTATAATGTTATGTTTTGTAGCTCTGATGAAGATGAAAACCGTGAGAGAGTTTTGCTTCAGGTGTTTCGTGATCGTCAGGTTGATGGTGCAATAATTTCTTCTACTTCCGATAATCCTGAACATATTAAGTCATTAATTAGGGATGGCTTTCCATTTGTTCTCATCGACAGATATTTTGAAGATATTGATTGTAATTTTGTTGTGGTTGACAATTATCAGGCGACTTATACATCAACAAATTTTTTATTAAATAAAGGAAATAATAATATCGGATTCATTACTTTATCTCCGTCTCACATAAGTTCACTTCATGAAAGAAAAGCAGGATATACAGGAGCTTTGAATGAGCGAAAACTTAAAGTAAAACCTGAGTATATTTTGGAATTAGATTTTTCGGATGTAAAAAAAAGAAACTATCAATCTATAAAAAGTTATTTTGCTAAGAATAATGAATTGACAGCAGTTTTTGTAACAAATAATAATCTGGCCGTTGCTGTTTTAAAAACACTAAAAGAATTAAATATCAATGTTCCAAAAGATATTGCTTTAATGACTTTTGATGATATTGATATTTTTAGTATAACTATTCCATCTGTTTCAGTAGTTGCTCAACCTGTTGAAGAAATAGGGAAACATGCTGTCTCAATTCTGTTAAATTCTATTGAAGACGACAAATCACAATTTGTTAATACAATATTGCAAACAAAATTAATTATCAGAGAATCGACTAATAAATAAAAACTGAAATTTACAATTACATTTTTTCAATTATTTCATCAATCGTCAATTTTTCCTGTTCTCCGGATTGCATATTTTTCACCGTCAGTTTTCCGCTTTGCATTTCATCTGCTCCAACAAGCACAACAAAAGGTATGTTTTTATTGTTAGCATAGGTCATTTGCTTTTTCATCTTGGCCTGATCGGGATAAATTTCGGTATTAATTCCTGCTTGCCGTATTTTCGAAAGAAGGGGTAAACAAAACTTTTCTTCGTCTTTACCAAAATTTACAAACATTAATTGAGTTGTAGAGATACTTTCGTCGGGGAAAAGATTTTTTTCCGTCATCACATCATAAATTCTATCTGCTCCAAACGAAATTCCTACTCCTGAAACATCAGGAAGGCCGAAAATCCCGGTAAGATCATCGTAACGGCCACCACCACAAATACTTCCTATTGAAGATTCTTTTGCTTTTACTTCTATAATTGCTCCGGTATAATAATTCAAACCCCGGGCAAGGGTCAGGTCGAGCCGCCATTTATTGTTCAAATTCAAATCTTTAATATGACGCATTACGGTCATTGTTTCTTCAATACCTTGCATACCAATTTCTGAATCTTTAAGGATTTCCATAAGTTTTGGAAATTTTTCTCTTAAAATTCCTTTTAAATTAATTATGGGTTGAAGTTTTTCAATTGCTTCAGCCGAAAGCCCTTTTTGAGCCAATTCTTCATTAACTTTTTCAAGTCCGATTTTTTCAATTTTATCAATTGCAATTGTGATATCAATTATTCTTTCGGGTTCACCAATGAATTCAGCTATTCCATAGAGAATTTTTCTATTGTTGATACAAATTACGGTTTCTATTCCAAGTTTTGTGAAAACATCATCAATTATCAGGACTAACTCAACCTCATTAAGTAAAGAATTACTTCCAATCACGTCAACATCGCATTGAAAAAATTCACGATAACGGCCCTTTTGGGGACGATCGGCACGCCAAACCGGCTGAATTTGATAGCGTTTAAATGGGAAACTTATATCGTTTCGGTGTTGAACTACAAACCTGGCAAAGGGAACTGTCAAATCATATCGTAATCCTTTTTCCGAAATTAACGTGGTTATTTTGTTGGAAATCAGATTTTCTTCATCCCTGTTTTTTACTTTCGAAAAATAATCACCTGAATTCAGAATTTTAAATAAAAGCTTATCACCTTCTTCACCGTATTTTCCGAGAAGGCTGGAAAGGTTTTCCATTGCAGGAGTTTCAATCGGCAGATAACCGTAGCGTTGAAAAACTTCTTTAATTGTATTAAAAATAAAATTTCGTTTTTGCATTTCTGCCGGTAAGAAATCGCGGGTTCCTTTCGGAATTGAAGGTTTTTTATTTGCCATAAAATAGATTCTTTAATTTAGAAACAAAAGTACGTATTTATTATGCAAGGCAAACGCATGAAAATCCCAAATATCAAAAAATAAATAACAAATAATTTCCAATTTTTAAATATTCAAAATTCAAAACGGTAACACAAACAACAGAATTTCTACAATATATACGACTATCATATATGTTTATTCATTTTTGGTCATTGAAATTTTTCTATCATTTTCCTCTAATCCTCTTTCAACTTTTTGTATCTAATTCGTTTCGGGCCTTCCTGTCCTAAGCGTTTTTTCCGATTTTCTTCATATTCGGAATAACTTCCTTCGAAAAAGTAAATCTGTGAATTCCCCTCAAATGCTAAAATATGAGTTGCTATCCGGTCTAGAAACCAACGGTCGTGTGATATAATAACGGCACAGCCTGCAAAACCTTCAAGACCTTCTTCCAGTGCACGTAGAGTATTGACATCTATGTCGTTAGTTGGTTCGTCAAGAAGGAGTACATTTGCTTCCTGCTTTAATGTCATTGCCAGATGCATACGATTTCGTTCACCCCCGGATAATATTTCTGACTTTTTACTCTGATCATTACCACTAAAATTAAATCTTGCAACATAAGCTCGTGAATTCATTGTCCGGTCACCCAATTTAATTATTTCGTTTTCTCCTGAAATTATTTCCCACACATTTTTTTCGGGATCAATTTCCTGATGTGCCTGATCAATATAAGCAGTTTTTACGGTTTCACCGGTTTTGAAATCTCCCGCGTCAGGAGCTTCCATACCCATTATCATTCTAAATAAGGTAGTTTTTCCGGCACCATTCGGACCAATTACCCCAACAATTCCTGCCGGTGGCAGCATAAAACTTAGATCTTCAAAAAGTAGTTTTTCACCAAAAGCCTTTGAAACATTTTGTGCTTCGATAACCATATTTCCAAGCCGGGGGCCATTTGGAATAAATATTTCAAGTTTTTCTTCTTTTTGTTTACTGTCTTCATTTAGAAGCTTTTCGTAAGAAGCCAGCCGTGCTTTCGATTTCGCATGCCTTGCTTTTGGAGCCATTCTAACCCATTCAAGTTCGCGCTGAAGGGTTTTATGTCTTTTACTTTCGGTTTTATCTTCCATTTCGAGGCGCTTACTTTTTTGGTCGAGCCATGAGGAATAATTTCCTTTCCATGGTATCCCTTCACCTCTGTCAAGTTCCAGTATCCAGCCTGCTACATTATCCAGAAAATAACGATCGTGAGTTACTGCAATTACTGTACCTTTATATTGTTTAAGATGTTGTTCCAACCATTCAACCGATTCTGCGTCAAGATGATTAGTGGGCTCATCAAGTAGAAGAATATCAGGTTCGGAAAGTAATAAACGGCAAAGTGCTACTCGGCGTCTTTCACCCCCCGAAAGATTTTTAATTATTGTTTCGCCTTCGGGACAACGCAGTGCATCCATTGCTCTATCAAGTTTTGAATCGAGTTCCCATGCTTCTTTCTGATCAATGAGTTCAGTTAATCTCCCCTGTTCTTCGATGAGTTTATTCATTTCATCATCGCTCATTGGTTCAGCGAATCGGGTATTTATTTCTTCATACTTTTTAAGAAGATCAACGGTTTCCTGAACTCCTTCGCTTACAACATCTTTTACGGTTTTATTGTCGTCGAGTTTGGGTTCTTGTTCCAACAATCCAACTGAATAGCCAGGCGAAAAAACCACTTCGCCATCGAATGATTTTTCGGTTCCGGTTATGATTTTTAATAAAGTTGATTTTCCCGAACCATTTAGTCCTATGATGCCTATTTTCGCACCATAATAAAAAGAAAGATATATGTTTTTTAAAATCTCTTTTCCGGTAGTTAGCTTTTTGCCAACACCAACCATGGAAAAAATTATTTTTTTATCGTCTGACATTGAGTTGTTTTATTAATTAGTTTATAGAAATAAATTTTAATTTTTTAGCAAATTTAGGTAATTTTTGAAATCAAGAAAGTAGTTTTTCAAAACAAAACAATTTTCTCGTAAAATTTGTATCCTTGTCAATAAATTAAAAATAAAACAAAATGAGAAGCACAAAACTTAATATTAAAACTATTGATAATATTAATCTGAGAGATTTTGCATATGAATAAGATTGGAATTGATACAAACATTATAATTTACACACTTGAACAAACTTCACCTTTCCACGATAAATCATTCAACTTATTGAAATTATAATCCCTTAAGCATCTTCCTGAATATTTTTTTCTTCATCTTTAACAAGTTGATCATCAGTAACTACATTATCCAACTCCTGAATCAAACTGTCTTTTAGGACTTTATATTTAGCCAGGTTAATAGAATCCACAGGTTTTGCCGGTGGTGATTTCAACTTTAGAGGATTAATTGCTTTACTATTCCTATACACACGAAAATCTAAATGCGGACCGGTTGCCAAGCCTGTTTTGCCAACATATCCGATTACATCTCCTTGTTTTACGCGAGTACCTTTTTTCATTCCTTTGGCATATTTCGATAGATGCATATAGGAGGTTGTATAAGTACCATTATGCTTTATTTTAAGATAATTACCCCCACCTCGTTTTTCATAACCTTTTGCCACAACAACACCATCACCAATTGTATGAACAGGTGTGCCGGTAGGAGCAGCATAATCAACACCACGATGAGGCCTCCTGATTTTCAGTATCGGATGAAGACGGCTGTGTGAATATCCCGAGCTAATTCGTCTAAATCGCAAAGGGGCTTTCAGGAATGTTCGCATCAGGCTGTTTGCTTCTTCGTCAAAATAATCGCCTACGCTATCCTGAATAAAATAAAAGGCTAAATAATCTTCTCCTGTATGATTAATTTTTGCTGTGAGAACATTTCCTAATCCAATATATTTATCATCAACATATAAGGCTTCATAAATTGCTTTATAATTGTCACCTTTTTGAATTCCGAAAAAATCAATTGTCCATGCAAAAACCTCCGATAATTCGTTTGCAAGATTTGGATCACAATTATTATCAAGCATTGCATTCCAAAATGAACTTACAATAGTTCCTGTTGTTTTTTCAATTCGTATTTCAATTTCTTTTTCCCCTGAATAAATATTAACAGTATCTGTTAAATCATATACAATATATTTTGTAGGAGATTTTTCATAAACAAAATATAAAAGGCTGTTTAATGAATCATTAGAACAAATAACCGAATAATTATTTCCACGCCTGATTTTTCTTACATCAAAAACCGGTTTTGAAGCTCTGGCAATTTTATCAATAGTTACGTAATCAACATTGTGTTTTAATAAAATATCTGATAGAAATTGATTTCTTTTAACCTTGTCTTTGATAATTATCAAGGAATCAACTATTATTCCATATTCAAAAGTATGTTCAGGTTCAATAAGCTCAACAATCTCAATCTTATCTTCCTGAGATTTATCCTTAATAAAAACATTGGAAATAATTATAATAATTAAGGCTGACAGGATTAAAACAAATATTTCTGTAAGATTTTTTTTAGCCATCTGTTTATTGCTGATTTTTTAATGTTTATTACTAAATCGAAGTATTTTTAAGTAACGATTTCTTTCAACATGTATTATTAAACCAAATAATTTTACCAATTAAAAAAATACCAACAAAACATTGAGAATATTTTGTCTTCCTTTTAAAATTCGGATTTATTGAAAATTGTTATTGTCAATGCTTTATAAAGTTTTAATAATGGATCAGGTTCAATCAAAATATTCCTCAGAAATTATTTATTTTCTTCAGCAATTTTTAATCCTGCCTTAAAGGAATCAATATTAACTTTAACAACCTCATCACCTTTCCTTTTAAAAATTGATGAAATAGCCTCCTCTAATTTTGAAATTTCAATATCAAGAAATGGTGCCGCTGCACCAAGTATTACAATATTTGCTGACCTTGGCGATCCTAATTCCTTAGCAATTTTATCGGCATCCAGTGAAATCTTTTTTGGTAAAGAGTTAATCTTTTCAAGAATTATTTCTTTGTCAGGGTAATTCGGAATATTAATAAAAGAGTTCGTATTAGTTATTAACCAACCACCAGGCGCTAACATCGGAAGATATCTTAAAGATTCCATAGGTTCAACAGAAATGATCAGATCAGCTTTTCCTTTTGGAATAAGATCAGAATGAACAGGTTTTGATGATAATCGCAAATGCGATTGAACATCACCACCTCTTTGACTCATTCCGTGAACTTCTGCTTGTTTCAAATGCAGATCCGAAGCAATTGCAGCAATGCCAATTGTGGCAGCTATTGAAAGTATTCCCTGCCCTCCAACACCTGCTAGAATTATGTCTTTTTTCATAATGTTTATTTTATTGATGACCACAATGTGTGGCATGGGCTATGAACTGCTGTTACCCATTGTTTTTATTTAAGTCTAATGCTATTTTCAATCTTTTATCAATTTCAGTCAAGGTGTCAGGATTAACAACACCTAATTCACCTGTAAAAATTAATTTATTCAATGTTGCAAGTTTATCTAATTTAATTAAAGATTTTTTCTTTAAACCGGAATTTCTAAAATCTTTTCTTTTAGAATCAAACAACAAATCTGTATCGGATAATTCATTAGGAATCACTGATGATATAAAAGGCACAATCACATCTGTTTTGTATTTTGAATACTTCGAAATCACTATAGCCGGCCTTCTTTTTGAAGACGTTAAATCTGTGAAAGGGAAAAGAATTAAAATAATAGTTCCTCTCACCATTTTAGTACTTTACCTTTAGGTCGTTATCTGTATAAATATTTTCTTCTTCATTATTTAGAAAATCAAAAGCACCGCCTTCTTGTGCAATAAGATTAAGTTCATCTGTTATAAAATCTTCAGTTATATCCTCTAAAAATGTTATTATCACCTTTTTAGGAGATTTTATCTGAATTTTATCAAATGTTTTTAATTCTTTACCATCATATATTCCTTGAATACTTAGCATTTTCTAAAATTTTATTTTGATACAAAGTTAGTCAAAATTATTTATTTTCAAAATAGCGGGTAACATTCTCCTTAATTTCCGATTTAATACCTGTAATGATCCGCTTTGTAAGGCCCGTTAATAGGAATACCTATATAATCTGCTTGTTCCTGAGTCATTTTTGTAAGTTTAACTCCAACATGTTCAAGATGCAAGCGGGCAACTTCTTCATCAAGTTGTTTAGGTAAACGATAAACATCAATTTCATAATCGTTTTTCCATAATTCAATTTGAGCCAAAGTTTGGTTTGTGAATGAATTACTCATTACAAATGAAGGATGTCCTGTTGCACAACCGAGATTTACTAATCGTCCTTCTGCTAAAAGAAAAATTGAATGTCCATCGGGAAAAGTATATTTATCAACCTGAGGTTTAATATTTTCTTTTATTATTCCGGGATAATTATCGAGTTTATCAACCTGAATTTCATTATCAAAATGGCCAATATTGCAAACAATTGACTGATCTTTCATTTTAAGCATGTGATCGATAGTTATGACATCTTTATTTCCTGTAGTTGTAACATAAATATTCCCTTCTGCTAAAGCGTCATCAATAGTCTCAACCTGAAAACCTTCCATTGAAGCCTGTAAAGCACAAATCGGATCAATTTCGGTAACTTTTACTCTTGCACCATAGGATTTCATAGATTTGGCACAACCCTTACCCACATCACCATAGCCGAGAACAACAACAACTTTTCCAGCAATCATTACATCAGTAGCTCTTTTAATTCCATCGGCGAGAGATTCGCGGCAACCATAAAGGTTATCGAATTTTGATTTTGTAACAGAATCGTTAACATTGATTGCGGGGAAGAGTAATTTACCCTCTTCTTGCATTTGATATAAACGGTGAACACCTGTAGTTGTTTCTTCAGAAACACCTTTCATTTCTTTAACAGCTCGGTGCCACTTGGCTTTATCTTCAATAAAAGAATCTTTCAACTGATCCATCAAAGCCTTAAACTCGGGATTTGTTTGAACTTCTTTTAGTAGATCAGGATTTTCTTCAGCCTGATATCCTTTCAATAACATTAAAGTTGCATCGCCACCATCATCTACTATTAAATTTGGACCTTTGCCGTTTTCAAACGATAATGCCATTTTTGTACACCACCAATATTCATCTAAAGTTTCGCCTTTCCATGCAAAAACCGGAACACCTGCTTTTGCAATTGCAGCTGCAGCATGATCCTGGGTTGAAAAAATATTACAACTTGCCCATCTTACCTCTGCGCCAAGTTCGGTAAGAGTTTCAATTAATACGGCAGTTTGGATAGTCATGTGAAGCGAGCCCATTATTCTTGCTCCTTTTAAAGGTTTTTCTGCAGAGAATTTTTTTCTGATTGCCATTAGGCCGGGCATTTCTTTTTCGGCAATTTTAATTTCTTTTCTTCCGAAAGCGGCAAGTGAAATATCGGCAATTTTATAGTTTTGTTCTTTTTCAGTTATTATTTGTCCCATTATTAATAATTTTGATTTTTATGCTGCAAAGATATTAATTATATCCGTTGAAACTGAATTTGCAAAAAAAAAGGATGTAATGCCATTAATACTCATTAATTTATCAAGGCAAAATTTTTCTAACCTCATTACATAAAGTTACGAACCAAACCTGATTTCTACGGGTTTGAAAAAAATACAATTTAATGAAATTTTTAGTATAAAAAAATCCCCCGCTCCTCTCTATAAAATGCAAGTGTGTTATGAAACCAGGATCTTTCTCCGTCACACCAAAATAAAATTTAGCTGTGAATTACCTGAACCTGAAAAACAAAGGTAAACATTAGAATAACATATTGTGTAAAGAATTAATAATATTCAGTCATTTCAACTTCTTCGATATCTTTAACAAATTCAATATCATATTTGCTTTTAAAGAGTTCTTGCAAAGAATCTAAATCTGATGGCAAAAGCATGATGCTATTTCTTTTTCTTTTGCCAAACTTAAATTCCCAATCATAGTCATCTGTAAATTCTGAGTCAACTAAAAAAATCAACGGAGAATATGCTAACTCCAATAAGTCAGCCAGTTCTTTAAGATTATAGTTGTCTAATCTTATTATTGAATCATTTAAAAAGCACTTCTTTTTTATTACTCCTTCTTCAACGAAGGTGTTTTTTTTGTATAAAGAATTTTCATTCTCAACTTTTATTTTAATTACTTCTTTATTTTTTAGAATCTGTTTGCAATCCATTGAATAGCTTTTCAAGATATTATCATGTGAAGTCAATTTTAAGGAATCTAATGGAATAATTTTTGAAAATATTTTCAATTCTAAAGTGTCTTTTGGAATATTACTAAAGATTATTCTACTAAATTTTTTGCCGGACAGATATGTCAAGAGGCTTTTTAAGGTGTCATTTGCAACGAAAGAGTAATCACTGTAACTCCGGTAAATACGGCTATTCGAGGATTTGGCTATTTCAATTGAAAACAATTTTGTTGAACTATTTTTAGATGATACAACCTTGGTTTTTGCTCTTCCATCAGGTGAATGATAATTATTAATTAATGAATCCAAATATGTTTCAGAAAGATTATTGGGATGTCCGGCAGCAATAACTTTATTATCAGGGGATATTAAAAAATATTTTGGTATTTGCCTGATAGAAAAGGCAAAGGATGTCTCCTGTTGCTCATCGAGGCCAAAAATTAAATATTCATAATCCTTGTTTTTTAGAAAGGACTGAACTTTTTCTTCTTTCTCAGTGGATATTGCAACAAAAACAATCCTTTTATCAAATGTTTTTGCAAGTAAGTTGGTTTTCGGAAAAGATTTAATACAAGGCCCACACCATGTTGCCCAAAAGTCAAGCAAAATAAAACTATCGTCAAAATCATCTTGACTATAATTTAATAACTTACTTAATTTAATCTCAGGTGCTTCTTGACCGATAACTACCTGAGAATAAATATTGTTCGAGAAAAGTAATAAAATAACAAATGGAATAATTAAACGTTTCATTTTCTTTTTTTTTAATTGTGCACATAAAATGTTTATAAAAAACTAAATGATAAACTTATCCAATATTTCCAAATATGGTTTATAATGTTTAAGTTTTCTTGTTTTTAAATTGTTCTTTATTTTCCACAAATATAAAAATTATTATTAAATATCTAAATCATCAGGTGGTTGTTATGCTGGATGGGAGTTAAAAGGGAAATGTGAGTGTGGCAAAGCGTTGGTTTTATATTCATTTTTACGCTTTTTTGTGTAACCCTATTTTAGGAGGAGACACTTTTTGTCAACGTTATTTTTTATCTATTTTCTGTTGGGTACCGATAATGAAATAAAGGAGTGATCCAAAAATTGGTAATAGAAGAACAACTATAATCCAAATCAATTTATTCGAACCGGTGAATTCATTTCTTAGGATACTTAACAAAGCAATAAGTGGAAATAATAATCCGGCAAGTATTATTAATATTAAAATAATTTGCCAGGAGCCGATAATACCAAGTAATTCCATAATAATTTTTTTTGTTATTTATTAATAATGATTATTTATAATGTTGCCTTAATGGTTTGAATATGGTTTTGGCATTTCAACGCACTTCACTTTTAATTTACTACTTTATATTTTATTACTACCATGCTTATTTTTAGTACTATCTGCCAAATGCACTATATTTTTTGTTAGCTGGCGTTTTGTATTCTTTTTATAGTTTTAATCAGTTTTCTTCTTTCCTTTTTTGTGTATGGTTTTGAGTGACTATTTTGTTCTACTAATTCAACCATTTTTTCTAACTGCTCTTTTTGGGCTTGAATAATGAATTTATTTTTAATAGAATCGAAATATGTTCTAATTGTCAATTCGTTTAATTTGCATTGTGCCCAATAATATGTATCATAAAGTTGTTCTAATTCGTTTTCATATAAAATCATGAAATGTAAAACAAATTCATCCTTTTGGATTTTCTGAAGTCGATAAGTATTTTCAATGATTACTGTATCATTTGCCTTAATTTCTGTTATTTTAAAAAAATTATTCTTGTCAGTAAGTTTAAGATTTTTTAATTCATCTTTATCTGATAATTGGTATCTTATGAAATCTGATCCACTTACTCTATCTGTAAACAATTTTCCAACGATTATACATGAGTGCTTACTTTTATTAGTAATATAGAATTTGGCAATTACATCAATTTGACTTTCAATAATCGGCATTCCATCTTTGTCCGTTTTGCTTTTTTGAGGAATACTATCAATTATTGGCTTTCCAATAAAATTAATTTTTACAATTTCAATTTCAGGTTTAAAAACTTCAGCATTCTGTTTATATGTATCTTTCTTAATTTGTGAATCTCTAAAAATTGTCCAAGCAATTGTCAATAATGATACACCTATTGTAATAATAGAAATAATCAAAGCCTTTTTTGCAATTCTGTTTGCACTTTTCATTCTTCGATTTCTTTAATGCCAGCTAACGCTTGAAATAAAACTTGTGCCGCGCTAGCCTTGCGTTGCAGGGCATTGGTTTTATTTTTTTGTTGGGTGGCGTTCAATTATTTTAATATTGTTTTTATTTAATCCTCTAATCTAACTGATTTTATAAATTCCTTAAATTCTTTTTCTACTTCATTATAGACTCCATCTGTCGCATCACAAATAATTTCAATCACTATATCATTATGCAATATGTATCCAATATTTAATCTATGTTTTTCTCCTGAATTTATATATTTTCCTTCATACACTACAGATATTTTTTCTGATGAATATTCAGGATATCCACCTAAAAATTTATAATTTAATTTAAATGGTTTATTAGCCAAAGTATTAATACTATATACAATCAAATCAATTGTATCAGGAGAATTTTCATATAATAAGGCAATTACTGGTTCAATAGGACGCCCTAATGAATCAACAATTGGTTTATGTTTAAATTTAATTGATCCTTTTAAGAATTTTTGGGCTGGGAATTTTGAAATTTGAATCCAATTGTTGGTATCTGGAACTTCAAATTTAATCTGATCAATCCATTCATTTAACTTAAATTGAGCAAATCCATGATTTGTTAGATTAATTATAATTATTATTAAAATCAGTTTTCTCATTATCTCATTAATTTTCGAGTTCATCTGAATGCCATCCCAATAATTGTGTATATATAATATTACATTTATTTTTCTATTATCTAAATAACAAGGTACATATACACAGCCAATTTCGCTGTATATATGCACCTTTTAGAAAGAATCATCGTAAATTTTATCCAATAGCTTATCATTATTTTTTTCAAAAACTTTAATTTTCTCTTTGCTTTTCACTTCAATAAAACCAAACGTAAAACGTGTTTAAAATAAATTTCTAACAAAGTAACAAAAAACATTTCATATCAC
>CAYWXI010000011.1:0-111394 GCA_964462015.1 uncultured Bacteroidales bacterium
TATGTATTTTAGGTAATCAACCACCTAATGAAAGGTCTATTGAATAATACGGGTTTAAATTATTGGGTGGTTGTTTTGGTGGTATAAGCTGAAGGGGATTCGCGTTTGATTGTCCGTCCGACATGACGTGACGATCATGCGAGAATCTGCGGTATCAGTACCAACCCCGCTAAGGCTTATAGGTTTTATTAGGTGGCGTAATTTTCTGTATTTTCTTTTTTTATACGGATTTTTTGTTTTAAAAATAGAATAATTATAATTCCTGCTACTGTTAATACAATACCTATTACATAAAAATTCCAATTCGTATAAAATCCCAATTCAGATTTAACTACCTTTTCAATAGAAGAAACAGAAGCCCAAACTGAGTTGTAGTTTTTTTGACCATTTAATATCCCATTTACATTTGTTAATAAAATGTATCCTTTTTGGCTTGATGGTTTAAAGCTCCATAGACTCTGAAATCCGGGTGTTGATCCACCATGCCCTAGCACATTATTTTTATAGTGAGTTATACCTAATCCATATCCAGACTCAATACTCTCACTAACAGAGTGGTTTTCCTGCATCAATGCAATAGTTTCAGGTTTAAGCAACCGGAAGTTCTGGTAGCTTCCATTGTTAATATGAGCAATCATGAATATTGCCATATCTACTGCAGTCGATCGCATCATATATCCTTTACCGTTCCAGATAGGTAATTCTGTATTTTTACCTTCATCTCGTGTAAATGGAATCGCATGTCGTCCTATAAAATCCTCAGAATTAAAACCGGAATTTAACATTCCTAATGGTTCAAAAATGTTTTCTTTCATATATAGGGGATAAGTCTTTTTAGAAACCCTTTCTACAATATACCTTAACAAAGGATACGCAATTATTGAATAATGAAATTTACTATCAGGTTTATGTCGCCATAGATTTGGGCTGACATTCGAACCGCCTGTGCTAAGTGAAGCAATAATATATTCCTCAAGGTTCATTTTATTAATTTCTGCACTACTGTCAATTTTGTTGTCAGACGCAAAAATATTTTCAGTATCCCATTCAAATTGATTTGGAGGACAATTCAAACCCGATCTATGAGCCAGTAACATTCTTATAGTTATTGGAATATCAGGATATTGTGGATGTCTTAATGAAAAAGGAAGATAGTTATTTACATCTTTATCAAGTTCGATAAGCCCTTTTTCATATAATTGCAAAATTGCAGTGGCATCAAACACCTTTTGAATTGAACCATTCATATATACAAAACTGTTATTGGTATTCTCGCCAAATGTTTCAGAATAAATAATTTCATTTTTTGAAACAATTGCAATTTGTAGTGAAGGAAGATTGCCCTTTTCTACCAATGATTTTATTTTGTTTTTAACTTCTAATGGAAATGCTTCTTTTTTAGCATTGTTTTCATTTGAGGTTTGGGAATATAAAATAAAAGAACAATGAAGTATCACAATTATCAGTAGAAAAGAGTTGATTTTATTCTTTTTCCCGTTTTTCACAATTCCAATTTTATACACAGGTGGTTATTTCGATAATAATATTACTCTTTCAATATTGCTTCACCACTGGCTGTATGAATCTTAATAATAGGTGATTCATTTTTAATGAGAACTCTTTTTATCATATAGTCATGATTGCCATCAAATTTCTCTTTTTCAATATCAAATTTTAAAGGACAATCTATTTTCCCTAAATCAACTCGTGCCTTCATTTCAATAGTGCCAATTATTTGATTATTATTATAATCAATTGATGCATTTCCGGATGCTGAATAAATTAAAACATCGAACTTTGGGCTTTCGGAAAATGTAATAGCGACATTACCACTTGCAGAAGTGAATATTGATTTCTCTAATATTTTGATACCTGAACCTCCTATTGTTCCGCTATAAGTTCGAGCTATTATTTTTCCGCTAACATTTTCTATGGTTAAACTACCTGATGCACTTTTAAAATTAATATTCGTCTGTTCAGGAATCCAAAGTATCCAATTAGAATACCCTGAATTGGAACCTAACATTTTTTCCTGCAATTTTAATTCATCCCCTTTTTGTTTAATTACCGGTTCAAATGTATCGGCCGGCTTGTATTGATGAGAGAGAGAAACATTAACCCGGGGATTATCACTTTTTAATATTCGACAATTACCAGATACTGTGGAGATAGTAACAGTTTTGACACCTGCAAATTCTCTTGTAATATCTGAATCATAAGAAGAATTGGAATTGCTCACTTCACTTTTCTTTTCATTTTTGTCTTTTGGAGCTGTATTGCATGAAGCCAAACCCAAGGACAATGATGAAATTACGGATACCAACAGTAGTAATTTATATACTGCTATCACATTTGCACTGTTTTTTGTTATCATTTTCAAACGTCTTTAAATTAATGATTAAAAATCTTTAAAGAAAACTTTATCAAGTTTCCAGAGATATTTCATTACTTGTTCTTTTGCTTTTGTAAAAGTCATTTCTCTACATTTTAATATATGTTCTATAACATGTGGCTACATAATTAAATTAAACAATTTTTATTGTAATTATTTTACAGGAAGTTCATATACCTCTTGTGTATAACGTTTGTGTATCCCAACTCTTCCGTTTAATTTTTCTATTGGAAATTCCGTTTATTACACCGAAAAGGGCATGCAAACAAACTTTTCTATTAAATAATATCATCATTTTTGTTTCTTAAAATAATGTTCAGGTTTTAGTGTTTTTAAATTATTCTTTATTTTTCACAAATATAAAAATTATTATTAAATATTTAAAACATAATGTGGTTGTTTTGCCGGGCGGGAGTTAAAAGGGAAAGGTGAGTGTGGGGAGGAATTGGGTTTTTTATTCATTTTAACACTTTTTTGTTTGAATCTGTTTTAGGATGAGGCAACCCAAATACTGCCATGTGCTATGAGGTGCTGTTATTAGGCAAAGTTATTTCTCTGCCATATTTTTTAATAAAACATTAATTGCATCCAATGCATCTACAACATGTCCGACATTGTATCCATTGTATTCTATTTCCTTACTTGTTTCAATCAAGATTTTTCTGTATTCTGCCTGGGGCAAATCATTATTTATTTCTTTCATCATGGCAACAATCCCAGCTAATACGGGTGACATAGATGAATTGGAAAAATTAGGGTGAGCCCCAATATTATTTCCTACTTTTCTGCCTGACTTAACAAAGTTTTCATATGAAAAAATCAACATAAGGTTATAGTCAAAATGAAAGATATTTACATCGGCTTCTCTGGCATATGATTCTGTTGATTTAGGGAACAATCCATCTGGAAGGATGTTCTCTGGCAAATCATAATGAATAAACGTAGTTACGATATTATTGTTAATTGCTTTGTGAACAGCTTCATCAATAACCTTCCTATCTTCAATACGAAAAGCCTCAGCTGAATAAGTTAGAATATCAATGTTGTTTTCTATCGCCCAATCAATTGCTTTTGATATATTTTCAGCTTCTTTGGCCCGATCCTTATCTCTTGCACAAAGTGCATATATTTCAACATCCGGTGCAATCTCTTTAAGTGTTGTTGCCATCCATAATCCATGTTCTGCAATATCTTCAAATGATTCTTTATTGCCAGTAAAGTCTTTTCCTGCTGCATACATATTTTTATTATCTGTATAACCAAAGTATTTCCCAATAATACCGACTTTTATTCCTTTACCTGTGGCTAATTTTTGAGCTTTTTTTATGTTATGAAAAGTATCGTAAGTAGATCTGGTATTTGCATTTGGAAAACTTATAAACCAGGTATCATCAGGTTTTATATTATAATACACTGATATTAATAATAAAACGACAAGTGATGTGATAAAAATTTTAATTTTCATGACATTATCTCCTTTTTTAATTTGTCTAACGTGTTGCAAATATGGCCAGTAGCCGTTCACTTGCAAGGTGTTTATTTTTCTTTTATATTCTGCAAAAGGTGAATTGCCCCAACAAAAGTTTACACTCAAACAACTATCTACACTTTTATAACCACATTTCCCTTTTTATGTCCTTTGTCGACATATCGGTGAGCTTCGACGATTTGTTCTAAGGGATAGCTGCTGTCGATGACTGCTTTAAAATGTCTCGCTTCAATTAATTCCTTAAGTTGAATAAGATATTCTGAACGTAGTTTAAGGCCTGAATTATCGACAGATACATATTTTCCATTCTGACTTAGTGCTTTTTTACACTGTACTTTTAGTTTTGAGCTTTTGTTTTCTCCAACAGCATCAAGAACAAAATCATACAATTCCAATTTATTTACGGAATCCTCCTTAGTATAATCAATTACTTTGTCAGCTCCCAGAGATTTTACTAATTCAATATTAGATGTGCTGCATACGCCGGTAACTTCGGCACCAAAGTATTTAGCAAATTGTACGGCTGCAGTTCCTATTGCCCCGGAAGCTCCATAGATGAGCACTTTTTGTCCGCTTTGGATATTAGCATTTTTCATAAAATGGATTGCAATAATACCTCCATAAGCTACTGCGGCACCTTCCTCATGGCTTATATTATCAGGCATTATTGCCAGGCACCCCTGCTTCGAATCTTTTTCATTCATGCATTTGTACTCAGCATATGCGCCAAAGCCAAAACCGGTAAATCCATAAACCTGATCACCTTTCTTAAATTGCTTTATATCTTTGCCAACCGATTCAATATCTCCTGACAAAATTAAGCCTATTATTGGGTTTCTAGGTTTTTTGAAACCTACAACCAGCCTCATCATTAGTTCCATTATTTGTTTTTTAGGAAATCCAAGTTTGCCAGGCATTTTAAAGCCACGGATAATGCAATCGCTTGCAGTGACAGCTGTTGCGTATATTCTTATGAGTACTTCATTATTTTTCGGAGAAGGTTTTTTCACTTCTTTGAGTTGAAGAACTTCCGGTGGGCCGTATTTTGCACATACAATTGCTTTCATTTTTTCCATAACAGTTTATATTTTTTTCAAATATAGAAATATTTAAATCATCGGGTGGTTGTTTTGCTTGCTGGTGATTAAACGGGAAAGGTGAGCGTAAGGAGGGATTGGTTTTTTTATTCATTTTTAAACCTTTTTGTGTAAACCTATTTAAGGACGAGAAAGGGTTTTGGTTGGAGGGGGTGGTTAGATGCTTTAAACATGGGTTTTTAAGACGGTTGAAGCTTATTTATAAGCAACTACTTTTTAATTTTTATTCCATTTTTCAAAATAAGAATCGCATAAAATGAATTCAATGCTATCGGAATTTAGGGGTGTTAATTTTTCTTCAACAATTGAAAATGTTTCATTAAGTGTTATATCTTTCTTGTTTGGAAAAAGTTTCAAAGAATCACCTTCTATTTCCCACGTTCCGTATGTATATCCATAGGACTGACTACATCCATGATAACTGTATATAAAAGAGTTATTTTCATAAAGTGTTAGATATTTTCCGTAGAGTCCAAAATCTCCACAATAGTCTCTTAAAATCTTTTCATGATTAACATTATTTGAATAGTATATAAAAATCGAAAATATTATTATTACAAATAATGAAATACTAAGAAAGTTTATTCCCAAAATTTTATTATTTGTTTTCTTATATCTCCGATTCATATTTTGTTTAAACATTACTTTTTTGTCAAGTTGCTTCTAACTCAGAAATATTAACACCACTATTGTCATTATTCTCACAATTTATTTTGTAAAGATATAAAAATTATTTTTAAATATATAAATTACCATGTGGTTGTTTTGCCGGCTGGGAGTTAAAAGGGAAAGGTGAGCGTGGAGATGGATTGGTTTTTTATTAATTTTTACACATGTTTGTGTGAACCTATTTTAGGAGGAGACACGTTTTATTTCTCTAAGAATTCTTCTATAATGTCTTTCTCTTTCTTGTTTCTAAGAATGAATAAAACATTCTCCTTGTGTGTTTTGTATATTAATGCAAATTTAGTTTTACCTCCACTAGTAATTTCTTTATATTCTATATTTTCAAATTTAAAATCTTTCGTTAATATTTCTGTTTTATAGGTACTGTTAAATGACTTTTTTACTATAGTCATTTCTCTAATAGATTTGTCAATGTGGATTTCTGTATAATAATACCATGCTGAGAATCTAAATAAAATATATAATATCGTAACAAAAATTGAAACTACTAGAGCAACAAGTGGGCCAACAAAGAAAAATAGTAAGATGAAGAATGGAATAGGAAATAATACTATTTCTTTCCAATTAATTCTCATCCTATCATTAATATAATAGGAATTCTTAGTACGAGTTAAAGAAAAATATTTTGTGCTGTTGGTCATTTTTTAAAATTGATTATAAATTCTAAATATAAAATCCCCTATTACCTATAATTGACCGTTGGGCAGTTATAACGCATTAATAGTGTTTTTTTTTCATTGTTCGTTATGTTCAGATTTTTGTGTTTTTAAATTATTCTATATTTCTCACAAATATAAATTTTATTATTAAATATCTAAATATTTTCTATTCTCCTGTCAGGATAGGTTCAAGTCTATAATAACAAAAAAGGTTAAATTTCTTATAGTATTAAATATCAACAATTAATATAAGAATGTAGTTTTTCTTTGTGAAACTTTGAGGATTCTTTGAGTGGCTTTGTGTAATAGCTATACCACAGAGTAACACTGAGAAGCACGAAGTTACACAGAGAGAAGCTTAAATTGAAGTACACAAATATAATAGCATTGAACAGTCCTGATTCTCCTGTCATTTGATTATTATATGACTTAGAGGATATAATATCATATTTCAAAACTTGAAAAACTATATCACTCATAAACACTAAATAAGCATGTGGAAAAACACCGTTAACCGGGTCCGTCCATTCCATTTCTATATTGTGCTGAGAAATTTTCAGGGTAATTACCTGGCTCCGGCATTAATCCGTATATATATAAGAAACAAATCCGGATGGTTATTCAAAATATTCCAACCTCGCATTTTCCTCAATATCCAAAGGAAGTAACATTTTTTGAGCTTCGTTAATGCTGTTGATATTGTTGATAATCAAAATAAGTTTGTCTTTGGTTTCTTTAAATCTGTAATTTTCAGGCTGGTTCTGGACATATTTCAAAATACCTTTAAATATTTCCGATTGAAAATACATTGAATCGGAATTACTGACAAAATACGCCGACATACGCCCTGATTTTAATACAAGTTTTTCAAAGCCCAATTTTTTTGCCAGCCGACGCAGTCTGATAGTATTTATTAATTCCATTGTTTGTGAAGGTGGTTTCCCGAAACGGTCGGTAATATTTTTTTGGAACATTAGCAATTCTTCTTCTGTAACGAGTGCATCAAGTTCTTTGTACAAACTCAATCGTTCGGAAATATTATGGATATAATCATCGGTAATTAAAATCTCAAGGTCGGTTTCAATCTGACAATCTTTAACGTAAGTTTTATTAATTTCATGTTTGAAAACATCTTTAAACTCATTTTCTTTTAGTTCGAGAACAGCTTCATCAAGAATTTTGTGATACATTTCAAAACCTATTTCGGAAATAAAACCACTTTGTTCACCTCCGAGAATATTTCCTGCTCCCCGAATATCAAGATCGCGCATTGCAATATTAAAACCACTTCCGAGATTTGAAAATTCTTCGATGGCCTGAATGCGTTTTCTTGCTTCATTTGTAAGAACCGACATTGGAGGTGCTAAAAGATAGCAAAATGCCTTTTTATTTGATCTACCGACACGGCCACGTAATTGATGTAAATCGCTGAGTCCGTAATTTTGTGCATCGTTAATAATAATTGTGTTAACATTGGGTATATCAAGCCCCGATTCAATAATTGTAGTTGCAATTAAAACATCGTAAGCTCCTTCGATAAAATCCAACATTGTACGCTCAAGTTTACTTCCTTCCATTTGGCCATGAGCAACAGCAATTTTCACACCCGGACAAAATTTCTCAATCATGCATTCGACATCGGCAATATTCTGAACCCGGTTATGAACAAAAAACACCTGGCCACCTCTCGAAAGTTCATAATTAATCGCATCGCTAATTGTTTCCTTTCCAAAAGATTTAATCTCGGTTTGAATGGGATAACGGTTTGGTGGGGGAGTATTTATAATCGACATGTCGCGGGCTCCCATTAATGAAAACTGCAAAGTACGCGGTATCGGGGTTGCCGTTAATGTGAGTGTGTCAACATTAACTTTTAATTTTTTAAGTTTTTCTTTTATCGAAACGCCAAATTTTTGCTCTTCATCTATTATTAAAAGTCCAAGGTTTTTGAATTGAATGTCTTTGCTGACAAGGCGATGTGTTCCTATTAAAATATCAATCTTGCCGGCTTCCAAATCCTTGATTGTTTCTTTCTGGCGTTTTGCTGTTTTAAACCTGTTGATATAATCCACCGTGCAGGGGAAATCTTTTAACCTATCGGAGAAGGTTTTGTAATGCTGAAGGGCAAGAATAGTTGTAGGGACAAGCAATGCAACCTGTTTGCTATCAGCAACAGCTTTAAAAGCAGCTCGCATGGCAACTTCGGTTTTGCCGAAACCAACATCACCGCAAACAAGCCTGTCCATGGGATTTTGGTTTTCCATGTCTTCTTTAACGCTGATAGTTGCTTTTAGCTGATCAGGAGTGTCTTCATAAAGAAAAGAAGCTTCGAGTTCGTGTTGCAAATAAGTATCGGGCGAAAATTCAAAACCTTCAGCAGCTTTTCTTTCAGCATATAATTTAATCAATTCTCTGGCAATATCCTTTACTCTTTTCTTTGTTTTTTCTTTTAATTTTTTCCAGACACCAGAACCTAACTTACTCAAAGTAGGTGGTGTGCCTTCTTTGCCAACAAATTTTGAGATTCGATGAAGTGAATGAATGCTTATGTATAGAATGTCGCTATTTTTATAAATTAAGCGGAGAGCTTCTTGAATTTTACCGTTATTTTCGATTTTTTCGAGGCCATCGAAACGGCCAACGCCATGATCGATATGAGTAATAAAATCACCTGGTTTTAGTTCGCTAAGGTCCTTGAGGGTTAATGATTCTTTGGTTTTATAGCCTTCTTTTAACCTGAATTTATGATATCTATCGAAAACCTGATGATCGGTATAGCATGCAACTTTTAAATCTTTATCAATAAAACCCTCATGTAAAGATAAATTAAGAGTAACAAAGTTTATATCATTAGTGAGGTTTTTACTGTTTTGAATGTCTTCGATTATTGAATAAATCCTGTCAATTTGTTTTGGATTATCGACGAGAATATAATTTACAAAACCTTTTTGAGTGTTTTCGTTCAGATCATTAAAAAACAAATCGAAATTTTTGTTGAATGATGGTTGAGGCGATAACTCAAAGTCAAAGTTGACAGAATTTTTGAAATATTTTTGTTTACCGAACTCAAGTACAAAAGAATTGTTTGCTTTTTGCAAAAAATCATCTCCATTTACAAAAAAATCATTTAGCGATTTGTTGATAGTCATCCGATGACTGCTTCTATTTGGTTGATCCTCAGAATCTATATTTTGTGGATTTTTTATATATAAGTCATTCGATGACTCATTAGATATAGAAAGAAAAACTTCACTGATTTTTTCATATTCATGATTCATTCTATCGGAAATGAATTTTGCATCATCAATCCAAAACAAAGCATTTGAGGTTATAGTGTCCAGCACAAACTCCCTTTTTTCTTTTTTTGCTCCTTCACGAACATTTGGAACTATTGTGATTTTAGCAAAGTTATCAATTGAAAGCTGAGTAACAGGATCGAATGTTCTGATTGATTCTATATCATCGCCAAAAAATTCTATTCTGAACGGATGATCGCCGGCAAAAGAAAAAACATCAATAATTCCTCCACGAATTGAAAACTGTCCGGGTTCGATGACAAAATCAACACTTTCAAACTCATATTCAAATAATACATCGGAAAAGAAATCCACGGAGAGTTTTTCTCCTCTTTTTATTTCAATTGTATTATTTTTATAAAATTTACGTGTAACAACTTTTTCGCAAAGTGCTTCAGGATAGGTTACAACAAATGTTTTTTGGCGGCTTAAATATATACGGTTTAAAACCTCGGTCCTTGACAAAACGTTTGTACTGTCAATATTTTCACCATCATAAGTTCTTTTATAAGAGGTTGGAAAAAATAATATTTTCTTTTTTTGATAATTTAAACTGGCTTCATTAAAAATGTTTTCAAGATCGTTATAGAAATATGCTGCGGATTCATTATCGGGAAGTACTGCAAAATTGAGACTTGGAAGATTTGTAAAAACTGAGGCTGAAACAAGGGCTTTCGATGAACCGATCAAACCATTAAGACAAATATGCTTTTGTTTCTTTTCTTTTAAAAGTGTTAGAATTTCAGAAACTTTTTCACTTTCATTATATCTTTGTTGTAATTGTTTTTCTTCCACAAATCTTTCCTCCGAAATTTCAATTTTGCAAAAGTAATACTAATCGACAGAAATTGGAAATTCATACTGTCATCTTTCAGCCGTTGGAATTGGGAGGATGAAGGAAATATAGGAAATGAAGGGATAAAGGAAATGTGGGGAATATTTATTGTGGTTTCCATGGCTCATTTTTTTGAACCAAATAAGGATTATAAGGGAATATAAGTTCCTTGTAATCCTTATATGCTTAGATTCAATAAAAAATTATACAAATCTTAAACCTTCTTATTTTTATGAAGTCTAAACATCATTGTAAACAAAAACTAAAATATTATGAAGACAAAAAATTTATTTGCAAGCCTTTTAATAGGATTATTAATTATTGCAATTTCAACCGGTTGTAAAAAAGAAACCGACACAATTGAGACTACTCCTGATATCAGCGATGTAAACGATGAAGCATTTGCCGAGACTGTTTTCGATAATATTGATAATATTGTTGATGAGGCTCTTATGAGTATTTCCGGAAATTTTAAATCCGGCGATGATGATGGAAGACTTTTAGATCAATGTGCTACAATAACCCATGACACTATTTCAATTCCGCATTTGATAATTATTGATTTTGGCGACACTAACTGCCTTTGTCGTGACGGAAGATATCGCAGGGGAATGATTTTGATTTCCTATTTCGGCCATTATGCCGATTCGGGAGCTATGAGAAATGCTTCTTCTGAAGAATATTTTGTTAACGATAATCAGGTTATTTTCGAGAAATCCAGGACTAATATCGGTAGAAATGAAGAAGGAAATCTTACATGGGTGATACTTTCTAATGGTACTATAATTTTTAATAATAATAGTGATATTGCGGGTAATTTAATCTGGCATTCCGAAAGGTTCAGAGAATGGATAGAAGGTGAAGAAACCCATTTTCGTTGGGACGACGTTTATCTGATTACCGGAAATGGAAATACTGTCAGGCCAAATGGAGTGAGTGTAACAAAAGAAATCATTGAACCTATTATGAAGAAATTAAGTTGCAGGTGGTTTGTAAGTGGAATAGTGAAAATCACTCCATCAAATAAACCTGAAAGAATTTTGAATTACGGTGATGGAGATTGCGATAGATTTGCAACCGTTACAATCAATGGGCATACTTTTATTATCAGGTTGCATTAATTTTTGCAATCTGTTGCGAATATTTGACACTAATAACACTGATTTGCACAGATATAGTTTGTTAATTTTTTTCTGACGCAGATTTACAAAGATAGAGATCATAATAAATCCGCGAAAATCTGCGTCAGAAAAAATCGGCTAATCCCTCAAAAAATTAATCAATTCAACCACGTTTCTTATTCCTGTTTTTGTATGAGTATTTCTTTTGTCGTTTTTATAAATTTTTAATTTTTCTAAAGTTAATAATTTCGGTATTACTAATATCCCCAATATCAACTCCATCATAAACCAGTAAATTATTCAAGCACCTTTTGGGATATATTTTCTTTAAATAGATTAAACCCTTTAGAAAATCCTTGTGATATGTTTGCGATGATTTTATTTCTACTCCTTGTAATTCATATCCGTGGGGTATGATAAGGTCGGTTTCGTTGCCATGGTTATCCCTAAAATAAAAATATCTGGCATCTAATCCCATGTTGAAACGGTTTTTATAAAATTCTGAAACTACCATGTTTTCAAACAAATTTCCTCTTAGTGGATCACGTGACATTTGAATTGTATTTTCAATTCCAAGAATGTACGATGCCAGGCCGGTATCGTAGAAATAAATTTTAGGTGATTTAACCAGGCGTTTGTTAATATTATCGTGCCATGGTTGTAGAAGAAAAATAATATAAGATGCCTCGAGAATTGAAATCCATGATTTTATTGTATGTACCGAAACACCAATTTCACTGGCAAGAGTTGAAGTTTTAAGTATTTGGCTAATCCTGCCTGCACAAAGCCGCACAAACTTTTTAAAATCAGACAGGTTTTTTATATTAATCATGCTTCTCAAATCCCGCTCCAGGTATGTTTCATAATAGTTTTGGTAAGTTTGATAAGGAGGAAAATTATTTGCCTGAACGGCTGGATAGAACCCATTTATTAACCATTCATCTGTTGATGTGTTTGGTAGTTTGTTTTCCAATTCGGAAATACTGAAAGGTAGTAGTTTGAACAAAGCAACCCTGCCTGCCAGGGATTGAGTAACTTGATTTAATAACATAAATTGGTTACTACCGGTAAGAATAAAAAGCCCGGCTTGTTTACTTTCATCTACAATCCCCTGAATATACCTTATCAACTCTGGCAATCGTTGTATTTCATCAATCACAGCACCATGTTTATATCTATTGAAAAACGCCCGGGGATCTTGTTGGATGCTATTGCTAACATCCGGAAGTTCAAGATTAACGTAAGGCTTGTCTTTAAAAATTTTTTTAACGAGCGTAGTCTTACCCGACTGCCTTGGTCCTGTAACAGTAATAACAGGGAATTGTTTGGCAGAAGAAATAATTGAATCCTCTATTTTCCTATGAATATACATTTGTGCAAATTTGAACTTAAACTTCAATTTTGTACAAATGTAACAATTTTTTCTAATCCTGCAACAAATTTAATAACTCAACCACGTTCCTTGTTCCAGTTTTAGTATGAATGTTTCTTTGGTGAGTATCAATAGTATGCTTGCTAAGAAATATTTTTTTGGCAATTTCTTCTGAAGAAAATCCTTTAGACAGAAAATTTATTAGGACAAAGTTAGATATCCTCATTAACATATTCCCAGGCTTTATCAAAATCCTTAACATCAAAATATTTTACCAATCTGCCTTTTTCTTTTTTGTTATAGGCAAGGGCCTCGATTCCAATAATTACTTTTTCGATTTTTGAATGCCCAACCATAGCTAAATGCCCACAGTCATTAAGATGTTTCATAGAGAAAATACTGTCATCAAGCATAGTTTTACCCGAAATTTTACTTATTGGAAGCTTATCAATTTTAAACAGCAGGTTTATCTTTTCATTACCTTCTTCCAATTTCTCGACAAACCATTTTGTGAATTTTTGTAAATCCTCATCAATATATTGATCTTGTATTTCTATTGCAAGAACATGTTTTTTTTCGGTTTCGAGTTTTTTGATCATAATTAATGTTTTAGTAAGTTTAATAAACAAAATTATGAAAAAAATTTTGGTTTAAATAGCATATTTCGGAGTAAGTCATCTGTCCTCAGAAGGTTTTGCCGACTGCTGACTGACGACTACTAACTGCCGACTTTTTATCAACTATCAATTATGCTATTTTGTTTGTAGCTTTGTTATGCTAAGGAATAACCACCGGAAAATCATATTCAAAATCCTCATATCGTTGGCGTTTCAAAATTTTCGATAAAAAGTCGATATAGGCATCAGTGAACCTGAATTTTTCAACATCGTAATAAATTTCCGGTAATGGCTTATTTCCTATATCTCCCATATCAATACTTGAAGTATTATATTCCTCAAGTTCGTCGAAAGAAACAATTTTATTCATAACAGGCATTTGTCCATAATCTTCTCTTAGTAGTAAGTCAGTTACTTTATCGGCTAAAGTTTCGGTTAACCGTCTGTCGTATTTTCTGCAGGCACCTGCCCGTGCATAATAACCTGTTATTTGTGCCCTGGCTTCAATACCGAGTTTATTTGAAATTTCAGATGCAATAACACCGCTAATCCCTCCAAATCTTGGATGGCCATACTCATCAACCTCTGAGCTTGCATAAACCACATCAACTTTTCCGCTTTTATCATCAAACCATCTTACTCCTTCGGAAACAGGAATTATAAGAGTTTTCTTTTCTGAATTCATGTAAGCTTCTTTCACTGTTTCAAGGAAAAAGTCTTTTCTTTCTTTGGTTATTTCAAATTCGGGAACTAAAGCCATATCAGCACTGCCAAATAAAGCGGTTCCTGTGAGCCATCCGGCATCACGTCCCATAACCTCAAGAACAATAATTCTTGAATGCGACTCGGCAGTAGTTTTAATATTTGCCGTAAATTCGGTTATCGCTCTTGCAGCTGAAGGAAAGCCCGGACAAAGAACGGCTTCAATTTCCTGGCCTTTATAATTATGCATTGTTCGTGTCCTGAGGTCATTGTCGATTGTTTTTGGGAAACCTATCACCGGAATTCCCTCTGTTTCGTAAAGACGTTTTGCAGCACCGTTTGTGTCGTCGCCACCAATTGTTACCAAAACATCAATTTTATATCGTTTAAGATTTTGTAAAATCTGAGGTACTCGATTCTCAGGATTTTTCCTTGATGGAAAAGGATTTGTCCGGCTTGATCGCAATGCCGTTCCACCGTACCACCCGTTATAAGGTTGGTTGGTTAAATCAACAATATCGCCTTCACCGGTGAGGCCTTTCCATCCTTTACGAACACCATAAACCTTAAAACCAAGTAATGATGCTCTGTTTTTAATTGATTCTATGCTTGAATTAATTGCAGGAGTGTCGCCACCTCCTGATAGAATTGCAAGTGTTTTACCTTTAAATATCTTTCCCATTTGTTTCATGTGCATATTTTTTTTGTTTTAATATTTTTGGTTGATTGTGTTTTTAAAAACTTAAGATGTAGAAACTGGTCCCGAATACTTGGAAGAAATCAGGCCTTCAAATTAATTTCTAAATTATTATCCCCAAACTCTTTAATTATTTTTTCTGCTATTACTTTTGCCAATTTATATTTAGATTCGATAGTCCAGCCGGCAATGTGCGGGCTTAATACAACTTTATCGGATGTAGCAAGATATTTGAATGATCGGGGTAATTTCTCTTTATCAATATTTTCAAACGAAAGTTTTTCATATTCCAAAACATCTAATGCCGCTCCTGAAATTTTACCTGACTTTATGTTTTTAACTAAATCATCGGTTTTTAAAATATTTCCACGAGAAGTATTTATTACGAAAATGGTTTTCCTGAAATTATTAAAATACTCATCGTCTAACAAAAAAGTAGTTTCTTTAGTTAATGGAATATGCATGCTCAAAATATCGGATTCAGCATAAATTTCTTCCATATTTGTTTCTTTAACAAACTCATCTGAATATCCGGTTTTGTATTTATCATAAGCAATAACATTAGCTCCAAAACCCGCCAGCCTTTGAGCAAAAGCACTACCCATGTTTCCATAGCCGATAATTCCAATTGTTTTTCCTTTTATTTCCAGCCCTCTGTTTTCCTCTCGAAGCCAGATTCCGTATCTGACTTCACGATCTGCCTTCAAAAGTTTGTTCATCAACATCAAAAGCATTCCAAGAGTGTGTTCGCCCACAGCATCTCTGTTTCCTTCGGGAGAATTAAAACAGCGAATTCCCAAATTTTGAGCAAATTCCACATCAATATTTTCCATACCCGCCCCGACTCTTCCAATAAATTTCAGGTTTTTTGCTTTTTCGAGAATTTCTTTATCAAATTTAATTTTGCTTCTTATAATCACCCCAAAATAGTTATCAATTATTGAAAGATAATCCTTTCGGGTAAAGTCTTCAAAATAATCACATTGAAAACCATTGTTTGTGAGTTCACTAATAAGAATATCGTGATTGGTATCAATAATTAAAACTTTTCTGTTTTTTTCAGGCATATTAATTTTTAAATCGAAAGCAAAAGTAAGAGATTTTTCAAAATCAAAAAGAATTTAATCTTTTTTCGATTTAATTAGATTAATACTTATATTTGTCTTGTAATTAGGTCATAAAATAAGAATATTTTTTGATTGACGATTTATATGAAACAAAATGAAATTTATTATTATGAAAAAAAAACTCACAATTGGTTTAATAATTATTTCCCTTATCATTTCCCAAAAGTTATTTCCACAAAAGGATAACATTGAAGGTCTTTTAAGAGGCGAACAACAAATTGAACTTTCTGAAGGTTATAGTTTTATTTCCTCACGGATAATTCCTGAAAATCCTGATATGTTAATTGTTATGGCTCCGGTATTAAACGAAAATCTTGATTTTATTAGAAATTCACAGGGACAAGTATTGCGAAAAATTGGCCCAAATTGGGTTAACGGTATTGGTGACTGGGTTATTGAGGAAGGATACCTTGTGAAAATGTTTATCGATGATTCGTTTTCTATTGATGGCGATGCAGTTGACCCGGTAACTCCGATTCCATTATCAACAGGATTTCAGTTTGTAAGTTATTTCCCTGAAATCCCTATGGATGCTCTGATTGCATTTGAAACTATTATTGGAGACGATCTTGATTTTATTAGGAATTCACAGGGACAGATATTGCGCAAAATCGGCCCTAATTGGATAAATGGTATTGGCGATTGTAATCCAGGCGAGGGTTACCTCGTTAAGATGTTTGCCGACAATGTTTTAGTGTATCCGGGTTCATCCTCATTTACTTGCGATGATCCGCTTTTCGATCCTCGTAACGGGCAAACATACAATACTGTTCAAATTGGTGACCAATGCTGGATGGCTGAAAACCTTAATATTGGTGAGATGATAAATGGTACTGTAGAAATGACTAATAACGAATTAATTGAAAAATATTGCTTTGATAATAATACAGCAAATTGCGATGAGTACGGCGGCCTTTACCAATGGCACGAAATGATGCAATATACAGGAATACAAGGTGGAGAAGGTATTTGTCCTTCCGGCTGGCATTTGCCAACCAACGAAGAATGGACAACGTTAACCGATCATCTTGGAGGAGTAAGTATTGCCGGTGGAAAAATGAAAGAGGTCGGTTTAGCACATTGGGATTCACCAAACACAGGTGCTACTAATGAAAGCGGATTTACTGCCTTACCGGGCGGCTACCGATTTGTTAATGGTAATTTCTTTTATCTCACGTCTTTTGCTTATTTCTGGAGTTCAAGTAATTATTATAGTACTAATGATTACGCATGGTATCGGGAATTGTACTGTAACTCTGCAAGTGTAGGTGTTACTGAACAGGATATGGATTTTGGTATGTCAGTTCGATGCGTACTGGATTAGGTAGGCACAGAAGCTTTTTTTCAAGAAGAAAACTTAGCTCTGCGAAAGTTTTTTTATTTCATAGTATCAATATAGAAAAAATTAAATCCCAATATCCTCAGTCTCACTCAATCAAATAATTATCACTCCAAATTGTATTTTTTACAACCTCTTTTAGTTTTCGGCCTGCATCCATGATCATTTCAATATTTGCAGGGAAAGGAACAACATTGGTTCCTACAAGCGACAGGGTCTCAGGACTGCATGCCTCCATGTCTCCGTTACAAATTACCGAAACGTGATGAAAAACCGATTTTGCACTAATTGGAGTACTATTAATTATTTGCTTATTATGCTCATTAATATAATTTAAATAACCGGAAATATTTGCCGATTTTGATTGATGTATTTCAGTTACATAGCAACTTATCGTTTTATATTTAGGTACTTCAATTGCTTTTCCGGTGCTATCTTTTACTATATTGCCATTTTTATCATGAACATATTCCCATCCATCCTGAACTTTTTTTGTTTCGGTATAATGATTTTTGTCATCATGCTCAGGTGAAACAGAAATGTTTTGAATCTCAAGCTGAATTACATAATCATATTTTCGTCCTACAACCCTTCGTGTATCGTAATTAACGAATCGTTTATCCAGTTCCGACAAACTAATATTTGATAAAATATTATCGAGAGGAGGTGGAAACGGCATATAAGTATTATTCTCGACTTTGAATAAAACATAATTCGTTCCAATTATTATTGCCTGCCTCATCAAAGCATCCGTATCTTTATAATCAACAAAAAGTCCTTTAACTTTTTCTAATTCAGAATATGCCTGCCTCGCGCTTTCCAATTCGTTTTTTTCTAACAACATTTTTGCATGAGCATATAAATATTTTGCTGCCTTTTGTTTGGCCTGAACAATATCATTATCATAATTTTTCTGTTCAAATCCTATTTTAGTAAGAATTTCAGGTGAAAGAGTTTTAACAAGTTGTTGCCGTTTTTGCAAATCGGAATAATGCAAATATACATCATACCAAATATCCGGCTGTCCCGAAATTTTCAATGATTTGATTTTATCATTATCTTTTTGGTTGGCAATTTGATAGGCTTGCTTGAGAGATTGTATGCTCTTTTCATGATTGGGATTTCTAATCAGACGTTTTACAAGAACCTGAACTGCTTTAGCTGAATCTCCTTTTTGGATAAGATGAACAGGAGAGGAACAAGACGAACTAAACAAGAAAAATATTATTATCGGAAAAATTAAAATAACTGAAATATTTTCATAATTATTGCTTCTGAAAATGTTTCTTTTTTTCGTTTCTTTCTCTTTTTTAATGAAGTAAACGATTGAATTGCTCGCTTTTTGATTCATTTTAATTGATTTTATTTAATAATAGTGATTTTCTTTATTTTAATATATTTAAACAAAAACCTTTCCAAATATTAACATGATGTTATCTTTGTGCTTTTTTAAATCAAATTTATGATTTTATTTTTAAATAATGTGGAAATATTTAGTTAGAATAATATTAAGAAACAGATTTGTTAATTTAATAGTAATTGCCCTGATAACTATTTTTATGGCTTATCAGGCAATGCATGTTCAACTATCTTATACAATGGCAAAGATGTTACCCGCAACAGATTCGACCAGTATAATTTACGATGAATTTAAAAATAAATTCGGTGAAGATGGAAGTGTCTTGTTCGTTGGCATTCAAGATAAAAATTTATACGAACTTGATAAGTTCAATGATTGGTATAAACTAACTTATGAGATAAAAAATATTGATGGAGTAGAAGAAGTGCTTTCAATTGCTAAATTATATCATCTTGTAAAAAATGATAGTCTAAAGAAATTTGATTTCAATATTGTTATCCCTTCAACTCCACAAACCCAGCAAGAATTAGACAGTTTAAAAAGTATAATTGAATCGCTTCAATTTTACGAGGGTTTACTTTACAACAACAAAACCGATGTAACTCTGATGGCAATTACACTTGATAAGGAGAAGTTAAATACAAAAAGCAGGGTTGCATTAATTTATGATATAAGAAATACGGTTGAGAAATTTAGCGAAAAACATGAAATTAAGGTTCATTATTCTGGATTGCCTTATATCAGAACAATTACTTCAAAAATGGTTGAAGATGAACTTTCGTTTTTTGTTTACATGGCTTTGATAATTACTGCAATTATTCTGTTCATTTTCTTCAGATCATTTAAAGCTGTTATTTTTCCTATACTTATAGTAATAATAAGTGTTATATGGGGAATAGGAACAATTTCGTTACTTGGTTATAAAATAACAATCCTTACCGGAATAATACCGCCTTTATTAATTGTTATCGGTGTTGAAAATTGCATATTTTTGTTAAATAAATATCATAACGAATTTCGTTCGCACGGCAATAAAGTTAAATCGCTGTCAAGGATTGTACACAGAATAGGAAGTGCGAATTTCTTAACAAATGCAACAACAGCAGTTGGTTTTGCCGCATTCATTGTGACCGGAAACAAAATACTTGTTGAATTTGGAATTGTAGCTTCAATTAATATAATTTTTGTATATTTTCTATCGCTCTTTTTAATTCCAATATTTTTCAGTTATTTGCCTCCTCCCAAGAAACGCTTTACAAAACATCTTGAGAACAGTTTGGTTAGTAAAATAATTGAGAAAATTGTTTATATTGTTTTAAATCATCGAAACATTGTTTTTATCTCAACAATTATAGTTATTTCTTTTGGAATATTTGGAGTTACAAAACTGAAAACTACCGGAAATATTGTTGATGATATTCCACACGATCATCCATTATATGTTGACCTCTTGTTTTTTGAAGATAATTTTAAGGGTGTAATGCCTATGGAAATTTCTATTGACACTAAAAAGCGAAAAGGAGTGATGAAATTATCAACAATTAAAAAAATTGATAGACTTCAAAAGTTGTTAGCAGAATATCCGGAACTTTCCAAACCGGTTTCAATTGCGGAGGTCGTTAAATTTTCAAAACAAGCTTTTTTCAATGGAAATCCGGAAATGTACACCCTCCCAAACAATCAGGAAAAAAACTTTATTATGAAGTATGTTCCAAAAATGGAAGGCAGTAAGAAAACCATTTTAAATAGTTTTATCGACACTAACTTAAGAACTACGAGAATAAGTGTTCAGATGGCAAATATCGGAACAAAAGATATAAAACGAATTACCGATGAATTACGCCCCCGTATTGATTCTATTTTTCCACCTACAAAATATGATGTTAAAATTACAGGGACGAGTGTGGTATTTTTAAAAGGAACTAATTATCTTGTTAAAAACCTTATGACAAGCCTTCTGCTTGCATTAATTGTTATCTCTCTTTTGATGGCTCTTCTGTTTACTTCAGTTAGAATGGTAGGGATTTCATTAATACCTAACCTTATTCCACAATTGATGACAGCCGGAATGATGGGATATTTTGCAATTTCAATAAAGCCTTCAACCATATTAATATTTAGTGTAGCGCTCGGTATTTCGGTTGATAATGCTATTCATTTTCTTTCAAGATACAGGCAGCAATTGAAGTTAAATAATTGGAAAATAAAAGATTCGGTTGTGCTTGCATTAAAGGAAACCGGTTATAGTATGATATATTCTTCGGTTGTTTTGTTTTTTGGATTTGCAATTTTCACACTTTCGTCTTTTGGCGGAACAGAAGCAATGGGATATTTGGTTGCTTTTACTTTATTTATTGCATTGTTTTCTAATTTATTTATTCTACCTTCGTTGCTGTTATCATTAGATAAACGAATAACAACAAAATCTTTTAAAGAACCTTTGTTGGAAATATTTGATGAAGAAGAAGATATTGAACTAAATGATCTTGAAATTGAAGGAATTGATACAAGAGGAATTGCTTAACATAAACAAATAAAAAATCATAAATTAAAATCGAAATTATGAAAGGTATTATTTTAGCCGGTGGAGCCGGAACAAGATTACACCCATTAACGCTTGCTGTTAGTAAACAATTAATGCCAATTTATGACAAACCAATGATTTATTACCCTTTATCGGTTTTGATGATGGCAGGAGTTTCTGAGATACTTATTATTTCAACACCTTATGACCTGCCGAATTTTGAAAAACTATTAGGTGATGGGAAAAGGCTTGGATGTTCGTTTAAATACAAGGTTCAGGAAAATCCGAACGGACTTGCTCAGGCATTCGTCATTGGTGAAGAATTTATAGGTAATGATAAAGTTGCTTTGATTTTGGGGGATAACATTTTTTATGGAAGTGGTTTTCAGGAAATCCTATTAGAAAATAGTGATCCTGAGGGAGGGGTTGTTTTTGCCTATCATGTTAATGATCCTGAAAGATATGGTGTTGTCGAGTTTGATAAAAACAACAAGGCAATCTCAATTGAAGAAAAACCTAAAGAACCCAAATCAAATTATGCTGTTCCGGGTCTTTATTTTTATGATAATTCGGTGGTGGAAGTTGCGAAAAACATTAAACCAAGTGCTCGTGGTGAATACGAAATCACTGATGTTAATAAATATTATCTTGAACAAGGTGAATTGAAAGTTGCAAAACTTAGTCGCGGAATTGCATGGCTTGATACCGGTACATTTGAATCATTACTTCAGGCTTCTCAATATGTTGAAGTTATCCAAAGTCGGCAGGGTCAACAAATCGGTTGTATTGAAGAAATTGCATATAGAATGGGTTATATAAACAAAGAGCAATTGATTGAGGTAGCTCAGCCATTTATTAAAAATGGTTATGGAAAATATTTACTTCATATTTAATTATACTCTATTTGTAAATTCTTGTTTCTAAAACAAAAAATAAATCCAATGCATTCGATTCAGTATTTTCAGGAGTTATTTAATGAGCGATTAGCTTTAGAAGAATTCGAGAAACAGCCTATTGAGTTATATAAACCTATTTCATACACTCTTTCATTAGGCGGAAAAAGAATGCGGCCGGTTTTAGCACTTCTTGCCTGCGATCTTTTTGAAGGTAATATTGAAAAGGCCATAAAACCTGCTATCGGAATTGAATTATTTCATAATTTCACACTTCTCCACGACGACATCATGGATAATGCTCCCATCAGGCGTGGAAAAGAAACTGTTTACAAAAAGTGGAATCAAAACATTGCGATTCTTTCCGGCGACACCATGTTTGCGTTAGCTTACGAATATCTTATGCAAACCGATTCGAAATACTCAAACAAAATCTTTTTAATATTAAACAATACAAGCAGGCAAGTATGTGAAGGTCAGCAATACGACATGAATTTTGAGTGTAGCAAGAATGTTTCAATTGACGAATATAAAAATATGATCCGTCTGAAAACTGCTGTTCTTTTGGCAGCAAGTCTGAAAATTGGAGCAATTATCGGTGAGGCAAACGATAAGGATGCCGATTATGTTTATAATTTCGGATTAAATATCGGCATGCTTTTCCAAATTAAAGATGACCTGCTTGATGTTTTTGGTGATGAAGATAAATTTGGTAAAATAAGTGGCGGTGACATAGTTTCCAATAAAAAAACATATTTGTTTTTAAAAGCACTAGAATTAGCTAATGGCAGTGAACTCAATAGATTAAAGAATTATTTTGCAAGTACTAATTTCGATGATAAAGAAAAAATTCATGCTGTTAGTGAAATCTATAAAAGCCTTAATATTGATGAATTTGCAAACACTGAAATGGAAAATTATTTCAATAAAGCAATCGAAAGTTTAGAATCAATATGTGTTAAAAACGAAAATAAGAAGGTTTTGATGTCTTTTGCCGAAAAATTAATACACAGGCAAAGATAAATTCAGAATAATTAGTAAAAAGGTTTTGGTTAGGAAGCCGGTTTGGTCAAAAGGTTAAGCTGAGGAAGGTATTTGCTCATTGGCAATAGCCGGGGATTTTTACACATAAACCTAACCGCCTTGCAATAAAGGCTTTATAACCATAACCATTTTACCTTTTTTGAATTTCTTCAAGCTCTAATTGAAGCTCTTCCCAAGCTTTCATCTCATTATCTAATTTAGATTTAAGATTTTCATAAATTTTAAAAATATCCTGAGTTTTTAGCTCTGATTTAAATTGCTCGGGATTGGCAAGATATTTATCAATGGTATTGATTTCGGTTTCAAGTCTTTCGATTTCCTTTTCGGATTTCGATATGCGATTTGACATTTTCCTTATTTCACGTTCGGTTTCCTTGCGTTTTTCATAATTCATTTTGTTTTCGGAAACTGATTCTCTATTTGATTTTCTTTTTGTTTTTTCCTTGTTTTCTAATTCTTTTAATGATCTGAGTTTTCTTGATTCCAGGAAATCATAAATATCCCCGGGATATTGGCTTAAGCGTTTATTTCTGAATTCAAAAACCCGATCGGTAAGGCCTTGTAAGAAATCACGGTCGTGAGATACAATTATTAATGTTCCTTCAAATTGTAGTAAAGCATTTTTTAATATATCTTTCGAGTGAATATCAAGATGATTGGTAGGTTCATCAAGAACGAGCAGATTAACAGGCGTTAATAGTAATTTTGCAAGAGACAATCTTGATTTTTCACCACCCGATAAAACTTTTACTTTCTTATCAATTGTTTCACCGCTAAAAAGAAATCCACCGAGAATAGTCCTGATCCTGGGTCTTACATCACCAACTGCAATATCATCGATAGTTTGAAAAACAGTTTTTGATTCATCGAGGAGTTCTTCCTGATTTTGTGCGTAATAGCCAATCTTTACATTCTGGCCTCGTTTTAGATTCCCTTCATAATCCAAATCATCGACGATTATTTTCGACATTGTTGATTTTCCTTCTCCATTCCTACCAACAAAAGCTATCTTTTCACCTTTAATAATTGTGAAATCCGCTTCCGAGAAAATCTCTTTATTACCATAATATTTTCTCAATCCATTAGCTTCCAAAACAATTTTTCCTGAATGTGGAGCCTGAGGAAACCGAAATTTTATAGTTGTGTTATCAAGTTCATCAACCTGGGCAATATCAGTTTTTTCAAGCAATTTAATCTTTGATTGAACCTGTCGGGCTTTAGTTGATTTATATCTGAATCTTTCAATAAATCTTTCAACTTGTTTGAGTTGTTTTTGTTGATTATTGGCGGTTGCTTCCTGGGTTTCTATGCGCTCATCTCTTAAAAATATATATTCCGAATACGAGGCTTTATAATCATATATTTTCCCGTTTGAAATTTCAATTGTTCGTTTTGTAATATTATCAAGAAAAGCCCTGTCGTGAGAAACAATTACAACAGCACCCGGGTATGTTTCAAGGAAATCCTCAAGCCATTGAATAGAAACTATGTCAAGGTGGTTGGTAGGCTCATCGAGAAGTATAACATCTGGCATACTCAATAATATCTTTGCAAGTTCAACTCTCATTTGCCAACCTCTGCTGAATGTATTCAGATTCTGATTAAACTCATCACGCTTGAAGCCCAAACCTGAAAGTACTTTTTCGGTATCGCCATGAATTTTATGCCCGCCAATATTATCGAAGTTTTCATTTGCTTCGGTCAGGTCATGAATTAATTTCAAATAATTATCCGATTCATAATCTGTTCGTTCTGAAATCTCATTAGAAAGTTTCTTTATTTTTTTCTCAAGAAATAAAATATCGGAGAAAGCCTCTAGTGCTTCATTATAAACTGTTCTGTTACTGGAAATTTTCATTTCCTGAGGCAAATAACCTATAGAAATACTATCGGATACTGCAATTTCCCCACTATCAGGCTTCTGGAATTTTGAAATTATTTTTAAAATAGTGGTTTTACCCGAGCCATTCTTCCCAACAAGTCCTATTCTGTCCTTTTTATTAATAATAAACGAAACACCTTCAAACAGAGGTGATCCTGAAAATTGTACGGAAATATTATTGACAGAAAGCATAATTTATTATTGACCGGCAAAAGTAGTTATTTTTCAATCTGTAAATCTATAGCTTTTTATATTTCAATATTTTTAAATATATAGCTAAGAATATCCTCTAATCCTATTTCATTACTTGGCGATATTTTATTATCCTGATGTTTATGATGAGGAAATGTTTCAATATTTTTATGAAAAGGAGCATTGTCCCAACGAATCAATAATTCATTATTATTATCTTGCCAATGAAAAGAATAATTTCGAATGTCTGTGGTAAAATATTCCTTGGAAAATAGGATTGATTGATCAACAAAAAGTACTTTTAGTTTTAAGTAAAATCCTGAAGTGTTTTCACGAAAATCCAATACTTTGTACGATTTCACAAACTTGTTGTTATCAAGTAATTTGAAAATTTCCTGATTTGATATCATTTATTGTCTTTGTTATCTGTGAGTAGAAATCTGTATATGCTTGCCATTCTATAAAATCATCCCATTCCTGAAAATCTTCATTTTCTTTTTGACTAGTTTTATTTTTAAACTCTTTAAAAGTCAGGCCATATTTTTTTTCATACAGAAGTATCTTTTCATTTAACTGCCTCTGTTCAGCTAAATGTGAAAGCAACATCCAATTTGCTACCCTGTGTTTATCAATAACTAACATGTCATCATATATTTGTAATGAATATTTTACAAATTTAACAAAATATTATAGAAAACTTATCATAAATTCGATAAAAGTGTCAGGCTACTATTTTTCTAAAAGATAGCAGCATTAATAAAAAAGGATCAGATGATCTGAAAATTTGAATTTAAGTCAAAAATTTATTTTGAGGTGCCGGGGGATGGAAAGTAATTTCTACATTAGTGGTTTTTACGATCAAAATCAATGATAAATTTGAAAAAAGAAAATCCACTTATATAAGATTACTTCTCTTCCTTTTCAGAAGTTGCAGGATTTTCAGTACTGGCCGGAGTATAATCTTCAAAGGTAATTTTCCCTTCTTTATCCCAGACTTTTACTATTCCTATCTGGCGGCCTCTGATGTAATTTATTTTGCTTTGTGTATCTCCTTCAGGATAATATGTTATTGAAAGGCCGTTTATTTTATCATTTGTATAAGATGTTTCACTTTTAATATTACCCTCTTCGTACCAAATAATAAATTTTCCATGCTTTTTGTTTTTTTTATAACTTTCTTCTCCCATTTTATTGCCATTTTCATACCAATAAACACTCTTTCCTTCTGCAATACCGTCTTTTGCATTTCCTTCACCTTTTAACTGGCCATTTTCATACCACTCCAGGGTTTTGCCATCTAATTTTCCGTTCTTAAAAGAAATAGCCGATCGATGTGTTTTTCCGTCTTCAAAATAGTCGTAAACAATACCTGTGTATGGTTCCCCTTCGTAAAACACTAATTGATTACGATAAGTGATGTCATCTTTCGTTACTTCAGTATTATCAGAGCAAGCAATTAATGATGTAATTAAAATAAAGATTGTTGACCAGATTAATGTTCGTTTCATAATATAAAATTTTGCGTAAAATTAAAGCATTTGTTGAAACTACGAAACAGAATTATTAATTTTTTTTGTATTTTTGCAAAAATTTTCATTTTATGGCATTAATTTTGATTGATTTTAATGGAATTTGAAAAAAACGTTCTTTGATTTTTATGGGGTTGAATGGATTAGACAGCAAGGAAGTGAAATTGCAAGCATGTCGAGCGTTGTGAATATGGCTCGTTCCTTAGTGGTGCCTTTTAGGTAAAAACCTAATTTTCAATAGCCAACAACTGGCGAAAATAATAATTTAAGATTGGCAGCTTAGTCAGGAAGATTAAGTAGCTATCTGCTTCCCGCGAAACTTTTCTCAACTGTGTCGCGAAAGAAGCATCATAAATGTTGAGATAGTTTTGTTAGTTCCTTGATAACAAAGCGAAAAATTAAAAGGATACGAATTTGGTTGGTTTGCCTTTTGCCTGCCGGATTTCGACAATTAATTAAAGGATAAGCATGTAGAAAACACTTTGGCTACTTGTTTGGACCGGGGTTCGAATCCCCGCAGCTCCACTTTTATTTACTATTCTAAATTGTTACAGCTTTAACTTGTTGATCATGTCACACAATTCATCAGGCTTGAAGGGTTTGGTCAGGTATTCGTCCATTCCTGCTGTAAGACACTTTTGCCTGTCGTTTTCCATTGCATAAGCTGTAACAGCAAGAATTTTTACTTTGCTTTTAGAATTCCTTCTTTTTTCAATTTCTCTTATTTTTCTTGAGGCAGTAATTCCATCCATAATTGGCATTTGAATATCCATCAAAATCAGATCATATTCATTTTTCTCGAATTTATCTATGGCAGTTTTTCCATTTTCCGCAATATCAATTATGTGTCCTTGCTTTCTCAAGGTAGCACTTGCAAATTTTTGATTAAGTAAGTTATCTTCAACAAGCAAAACTGATAATGACCTGGATTGTGGTTCAATAGTTTGTGGTTTCTTAATTTCAACTTTCGTCTCTGTTTCTAAAGACTTTTCCAAAACAGCAGTAAACCAAAATGTTGATCCAACTCCAATCTCACTTTCAACACCAATTTCCCCATCCATTAACTGTGATAATTTTTTTGATATTGCTAAGCCCAAACCTGTACCACCGTATTTTCTGGAAGTTGAGTCTTCTAATTGAGAGAATGTTTTGAAAAGATGTTGCTTTTCTTTTTCTAAAATTCCGATTCCTGTATCAATTACTTTAAATTTAAATGTATATGAGGTGCTTCTATCTTCAATAATTTCTGCCTCAATAGATACGCTTCCTTCTTTTGTGAATTTTAAAGCATTGTTGGCCAAATTTGTTATGATTTGCTTTAATCGTACAGGATCGCCTTTAACCCAATCGGGAACAGATGATTGAATTGTTGCAGATAATTGGAGGCCTTTACCAATTGCTTTTATTGATAATAATTTAATAATATTATTTATTTCTTCCCGAATATTAAATCTAATATTTTCAAGGTCAACCTGATCAGCCTCAATTTTTGAAAAATCAAGGATGTCATTTATAATTGTTAATAGATTATTTCCAGAAATATTAATTATGTCAACATATTCTTTTTGTTCAGATGTTAGGTCGGTTTGAAGAAGAATGTTTATAACACCAATTATGCTATTCATTGGTGTGCGAATTTCATGGCTCATATTAGCCAGAAACATGGATTTGGACTTTGTAGCTGCCTCGGCAATCTGTTTTGCTTGAAGGAGTTCATATTCAGTCTTTTTCTGATCAGTAATATCAGAAACAGTACCTAAAACACCGATGACTTTCCCATCATTGTTATGAAGTGGGACTTTATTTATTTCAAAATACCTTGTTTCTCCATTATCTTGCAAAATCGTATCAATAATTTTAAATAAAGGTGAGTTGGTACTCATTACCTTATGATCGGTTTCACGATATTCTTCAGCTTTACCAACATTCCAGCTTAATTCGTAATCGGTTTTTCCAATTATTTCATTAATGTCAGAAAATCCTGCTGACTTTGCAAAATTTTTATTACAACCCTGATAAATTGAATTGATATCTTTCCAAAAAACATAATAAGGAATAGTGTTTAAAATCAATTCCAACATATTTTTACTTCCCAACATCTCTTTGGCTTGTGAAATCAAATTAGATGATTGGTCTTCGATGTTCTTTGTTGTTTTGGGTTCCTCACGTAGTTTTTGAACTTGTTGCTCAAGATTGTTGATTTTTTCTTCTAATTCCTGATATGTTGGCTTTAAGTTCATATTTAGCTTTTTGTCTTTTGTTATTTAATAATGCAACAACTATGCCTGATGTGTAAAGTATTGTAATGGTTACATTTAAAAAGTAATAAATAATATATTTGTTTTAAATAGTAATTTTTTTTCCAAAATCTGTAAAATATTATTACAAAGATAAACTAATTCATGATACCTATTTTAATTCTTCGACTTTTTTAAGTTGATTTTTGATAGCATATATAAGTGTATTTTGATTTACAGGTTTTGAAATATAATCATCAAATCCGGCTTCCAATAATCTTTCTTTATCTCCTGCCATAGCATACGCAGTTTGCGCAATAAAAGGAATTTTTCTGTATTCTTTCCAACGCTTTTTGACTTCTTTCATCAATAATATGCCATCCCAGGGAGTAGGTAAATTAATATCAAAAAGCATCACTTCGAATATTTTTCCTTCATCGTAGTACTTTTCAATAAGTTTTAAGGTTTCATCGCCGTCCACTGCTATTACAAGTTTACCGAATTTATCAAGCATTTTCCTCAAAACAAGTCTGTTCATTCTGTCGTCTTCTACGAGAAATATTTCAGGTTCTTTTTCCGGAGCACCAGTAATTGAAGGTTTGATCTCAGTTTTTACAGGTGTTTTTGCTTCTGGTTTCTTTCCTGATTCTTCCAAATATATAGTTACTGTGGTCCCAATTCCTTTTTCGGATTCAATTTCAATTTGACCACCCATCATATCAATAATTTTTTTAGCTAAAGGCAATCCTAAGCCGGCTCCTTGATATTCTCTTGAATATCCTAAGCTTTCTTGTCTAAAGGCCTCGAAAAGATGTTCTTTATATGCAGGATCAATTCCAATTCCCGTATCTTTAATTCTTATTATTAATCTACTTGTTTCCGAATCATATTCTGTTAAGATATTTATAAATCCTTTTTCAGTATATTTTACTGCATTATCTACGATATCCGTTAATACTTTATTTAGACTGGTTTCGTCGGCAATTGCTTTAGGAACATCATTAGATTTCACGTTCAATTTAAGTCCTTTTTCATTTGCTTTAAATGTGTACAGAGCAACAACATTTTTAACAACATCGGGAATTGAGCATGGTTTTAATGATAATTCCAAATCATTTGCTTCGATACGGCTGATATCAAGGATGTTATTTAGCAAGTGTAAAAGCCTGTCACCACTATTCTGTATTCCTTTTGCATATTCGTAAAGCTCCTCATTTTCAAGAAAAGATAATTCTGTTAATAAAAGGCTAGAGAATCCGATAATTCCATTAAGTGGAGTTCTGATCTCATGACTCATGTTTGCAAGAAAGGAATTTTTTAAATAGTTGGCCTCATCAGCTTTTTTTAGGGCAATTTTCAGTTTAACATCAGTGTTTCTTCTTTCTTCTACTTCTTCCTGAAGGTCTTTTGTGCGATTAGATATGTTTTCTTCAAGTTTTTCATTAAATTTTTGAAGTTCATTGTTTTTTACTTCAATCTCGTTGTTTTTTTCAGTTAGAAGATTGCTTATTTTCGTTTTAGCTTTATACCTTTTATATATAAAGAAAACTGAAACTAAAAGTAGTAGAGCCGCAAGTATGATAATTCCCAGAAAGTTTTTTTGCTTTGAATTTGCTAATTCTTCTATTTGTAATTCGTTTTTCAATAAGCGATTATGTTTTTCTTCTTTCTCTATTTCATGTTTTAGTTCAGCAATTGAAAGTTTCAGATCTTGTTCAATTTGAAAAACAGTATCTTTAATATCTGAGTATTTCTTAAAAAAATCGAGTGATTTTTTATAGTCATTTTTTGCGTAATATACTTCAGAAAGTGATCTGAATATACTCTTTTGCAAATCATTTGACCCGATTTCTATTGCAATTGTTAAGGCTGTATTTAGATAATTCAGTGCATTTGTATAATTATGTTCTTCGAGGTAAATTTTTCCTATATTCCTCGAGGTATTTGCAACAGCCCATTTGTCTCCGTTTTCCTCGCTAATTAAAATTGCTTTTTTGTAATAATTAATTGCTTCCTTAAACTTTTTAAGACTAACATAAACAATCCCAATATTATTATAGCATGTTGCCATACCACTTTTATCACCTATTTGTTCATACATTTTAAGAGCATTATTGTAATACTCAAGTGATTTTTCAAAGAATTCTTTTTGATGATAGATGATTCCAAGATTGTTATAGGAGCGTGCTATTTCGCTTGTATCTTTTAATTCTTTATTTATTTTTAAAGAATTGAGGAAGTTTTCAAGTGCTTTATCATAATCTTTTGTATAAAAATAATTATTTCCAAGTTGATTATGTGTGCTTGCAGTTCTTTTTTTGTTTCCTGCTTCAATTTCAAACGAAAGTGAATGAGAATGATAAATAATGGCTGAATCATAAACTCCAAGATTGTCGTAAATAAGGCCAAGATTGCTATAAGCTTTAGCAAGACCTTCCCTGTAATTTATTTCTTGACCTATCGTTATTGAATTACGGAAACAGCTAACGGCATAATTATATTGACCTAATAAATAATATGCTTTAGCTAATCTGTTATGAGCTTGTACTTTTTCTTTATTAAGATTGGATTCGTTTGCGAGTTCAAGAGCTTGATTAGCGTAACCAATGCTTTTTTTGGCTGATTCAGGTAGAATAGTTTTTGATAGTTTTAATAGTGCTTCAATCTTATTCTCAACACCATCAATTGTATCAAGATTAATTTCAGAAATAATTTCCTTTGCATTTACGTTATCAGAAATACTATCATTATTAGCTGATGATTCAGTTGTAAAAACCGTTATGAATAATAAGGATACAAGTAGTAATATTTTTCTTTTCATGCTTATAAATTTCTTTTGAGTATTTTTATTTCATTGCAATATATAAGTTCTCCTCGGGATTTATCGCATATTTCTTAATAACCTGGTCATAATCCCATTTCTCATTAATTGGTGAAAATATTTTTACTTTAAATCCTGCTTCACTTAACCTGTCCTTATAATCTTTGGCGTATAAACGAACATGATCAAACTGCCCAAAATGTTTTTCTCTTCCTTCAGGATCAGTTATTTCAGGATTTTCATGAGTTTCTTTTAATGAATTGGATATTGGAACCTGCAATATTGCCCAGCCATCAGGTTTGAGTACACGATACAATTCAGCCATAGCAATTTTATCATTATTCACATGTTCGAGAACATGATTGCAAATAATGACATCGAATTCATTATCAGGATATGTGATGTTTTCAATATCTAAAATTGAAGTGTCGGGAGAATAATAAAAACCTTCAAAATATTTTACACCTGTATAATAATCAATATTTTTTGAATTTCTAAAGACATATTTTAAACTACTTTCAGGAGCAACATGGAGTAATTTTATTTCTTTTTTAAAAATATCAGTTTCCTGGGTTAGATAATGATATATTAATCTATCCCGATCGGTTGAAAAACACCTCGGACAAACACAGTTTTTCCTGTAACCAGAGCCGATAATTTGTTTTTCTTTAACTACTGGAAGTTTAAATCCTCCTGGAAGCATTTTTCTAAAATGATGCTTGCAAAACGGGCAAAATAACTCAGTACCTTTATAATATGAACCAAGAATTTTTTGCCAACCTCCCCTGATCTTTTTTGCTAGAAAAAAGGGAATTAGTCGTTTGATTTTGTCTTTCATTTATTTAAGTTTTATGTAGAAATCATATTAATTCCTGAAAATTATATAATTATCATGTTTTTTGTAAAATTCTTTCCCATAGCTTTAAGTTTATAATAATATACTCCCTTTGAAAGATTTTGGGAATTAAATTTCAATTTATGATTTCCCTTTTCAACAATTTCATTTATAAGTTCTCTGACCAAAACACCTATACTATTAAAAACTAAAATTTCAACTCTTGTTTTTTTAGGAATATAAAACTCAATAATTGTGTGATCATTAAACGGATTTGGCCAATTTCCTTTAAGTTGAATATAGTTATTTTGTAAAGAAATTTCGTTTATTGAAGCTCCCGGTTTATGACATTCATAAGCACCTACATCAAAATAAGTTGCAAACGGTCTGTGACGATTTAAAATATCAAAAACAATGTTTTCTGATGAGAGGTCTTTACCGGTATTAATTGCAGGTGAACCTAATTCTAAATCATAATCTCCATTTTCCGGATTAACAAATTTTATCAAATTTAAATCATTTGTATTCAGGTTGTTTGATGTTGTGATATTTATTGAAGGATCACTGACATTAATATACGAGTTATCTCCATATTGGCTGTAAGCTCCGGGTTCGGTAATTATGTTATTAATAATTTTGTTTCCATAACTTTCAAAATTATTAAATCTAATTCCGGTAGTTTTTGGTTTAACAATAGTATTATTATAAAAATAGTATCCTGCGTTTTCTAATGTAAAAACATTACCGACATAAATTCCATGTTTTGGATGAATTGTAGGATCTTCACCTGGGTAAAAGGTCTTTCCAGCATTAATTATAAGATTATTAAAAATTTTTTGATTACCTAAACCCAAAACATCAATCCCGTCACCTTTTCCATCTTCAATTCTATTATTGTAACAATCGCAGTTACTGCCTCCTCCGATCAATAATCCGCTCATTTGCCATTCTTCTTCTGCATAACTATCGTATTTTATTGAATTGTCGTGAATAAAACAACCTGTTGTAGCTGAGCCAACCTGAATTGCGTCCCAACCCGTATTTTCAACAACATTATTATAAATTTTGACCCCATCCATTATATGTGGCAAAACAAAAACCGGTTCACCATCGCAATATATATCTTTCCCTAAATAAAACGAACTTCCAATATACATTCCTTCATTTCCTATATCGTGAAGATAATTGTCATGAATACAAGTATTAAACATTGTAAAGTTTTCCCTTAAAGTTTCAAATGTACAATCAGGTGGTGATTTTGCAACAATACCCGAGTGCATTGTATTAGCAATTTCAAGTCTTTCGATTTCAACATCAGTGCTTTTGTTTCCAATTCCAAGCCCACTTCCATTTGAAACCTCCAAAATTCTGATTCCATAATTAATTTCATCGACTCCGCTTCCTGTAATTTTCAGGTAGGAACAATTATTTACTGAAATTCCGTAATTCACTGCATTAATTATTACCTCTCCATCTTTATTTATTATAACAATATAATTATCAGGATCGCCGTGAAGGTTTTTAATAAATAAATATTCTTTAGTTCCCGCTAATAAACAAATTGTATCTCCCGGAAAAATTGTTCCTTCTCCGTCAATCATATATTCCTCAGGATTTACCAAATGATCACAATTTATGTTTTGTGAAATTAACTTAATTACAGAAGTTAATAAAAAAAGAGTTATTAAGAAATATTTCATAACCGAGAGAAATTTTGCCTTTAGAAGTATTAAATGTGTTTTCATTTTTAAATAGTCTTGTTTAATTATCAAAAATAGATAAAAAATTTATAACATGCAAAAATATTTTTTAATTATTCCTATTGATATAGGAGCTTATTATTGATTATTAATGCTTTTAAGATAAAGTTCTGTCAAATCTTTCTATGTCAAATTTGTTTTTCCGTAATATTTTCACCAATTATTAAACATTTTTAGTGAAAGGACGTTTAGGCTTTTTAGCTTAATCTTTTTTTGCAATTACATATAATTCTTTTACTCCGTAAATTATGGCTGTTAAAGTAGTAATTGTTTTAAAAAGTTTGAAATTAATTTTACTTATAGAGTTGAATTTATCATATCCATATCCTCTACGATAAGAATTTTCGAGTATTTTAAATCCTGATCGGATCAATAAATTGTTAATTGTTCGAAAGTTCCACAAAAACAGGTGTTGATTTGAATCAGCTTCAAAATCGGATTTTCCATATTTTTCAACAGGAAGTACTAAAATGAGTTTTCCATCAAATCGGAGTTTTTTGTATAGTAATTTGAGAATTTCATATGGTGATTCAACATGTTCTAGTGTATGGGATGAAAAAATTACATCTAAAGATTCATCCTTTATTTCATTGAGTGATTTTACAACTTTTTTACCTTTTTGTTTGCAAAAATCAAGGCTGAATTCTGAAATATCATAGTAGGTCGAATTTGGAAAAAAAAACGTATTATATCCTAAGCCACAACCAAAATCAAGAATATTAACATTAGTAGGAATATTTTTAAAATACTTTTTCATAGCAATTTTTGCCTTTAAATGATAATGTTCCTCATCAAAAATAGCTCTTCCATAAATTGATTTATAATATTCAGAATTATAATTTTCCATTTTTGCAAAAATTATTTGATGTCAAGTTCTGTAATTGTATGACTTGTGTTTGTTGGCCTTTTTGTATATCCTTTCATATTGAACATTGCAGCCATCATCCAAAAGAAACCCACCGGCAAGTATAAAATGGCCTTTATCAATTTTCGATTATAGAATCGTTTGGGAATTGAAAAAAGAAAAGCAATAACACAAAGCGAAAAAATAGAAGACCAAGCAATTGTGTAAGAGATCGGATTGAAAATTATGGATAGAATTGTTATGATAAATAAAAATCCGATAAGAAAAATTCTTGGAGGTTGAGTCTGAATGAATGCATAGTTAAAATAATCGATATTTCCCTTTTTTATAAGATGAATGAATCCATGGAAAATATGAGCTTTTCCATAAATATATTGATTTGCAAACCATCTTGATCGTTGAGGAATAAAATCGGCAAAATTTTGTACTTTCTCATCATATATATATGCGTCATCAATGTATCTGATTTTTACAAAACCTTTTCTTAATTCGAGGTCTAAAAGCTTGTCTTCACCACCAAAAGAATCCAGGTTTTTCATGAATTTTTTATACGTTTGGAAATCAACAGCGAAACCTGAACCAATTAAAGCAGCTGAAAGGCCGATAACACTATGCCCTTTTCTAAATAGGTGATTTGCCAGTTCTTCACTAATTGCATCGAGGATAGCAAGGGGTGTGTTTGTGTTTTTTGCAATTCTATGCCCTTGGATAATTTTATAACCCGAACTTAAAGCGATATTAATTTTTGAAACAAAATCCTTCTCCATCAAATTATCGCTGTCTAAAATCATCACATATTCATAATCATCGGGAATTATTTCAAGGGCTTTATTTATAGATTTTGCTTTTGTGCTTTTTTCAAAAGAAAGTTCAATTACTTCTACCGGAAATTTTTTTAGTTCTTCAAGAGTCTCTTTTTTAAACGAATCGGCAAGAACATAAATATCTAATAATTCTTTTGGGTAATCAGACTGTAAAGCTGTTTTTACTGTTTCAATAATAACTTTATCTTCTTTATAAGCAGGAATCAGTAAAACAAATTTCCGTTTTCGATCATCATTTTGGATTATTTTTTTTAATTTAAATAATCCTGCAACAGCGAAAATAAAAATGTAAAGTGTTGCAATCGAAAAATATATTAACAGTATTATTTGTATTATATTGAATATCATTTATTTTTTATTTCTTTTAATAAAACTGTTTTTTATTTCCAATATTTTGAGTTTTATAGAAAATTAGAAATATTAATAATGCAGGAAAAGAAATCTGATTATTACTTGTATCCTACAAAAAGATCTTCTTCTGGATTAACAGCATATTTACTGATATTAATTTCGGTTTTTTCATTAGCCGGATTAAATCGATTCACTTTAAAACCTGCTGTTTTAAGCTTTTCTGAGTAATCCTTACCATAAATCCTTACTTTTTCAAATTTAGGAAAGTACTTTTCTTTATGCTCCGGTAAGATAAGATATTCATCGTCAATAGTTTCATTAATTGAGTTTGAGTAAGGAACTTGTAAAATAGCAAAACCCCCTGGTTTTAATATTCTGAATATTTCCGACATAGCTAATTCATCATCCTTAACATGCTCAAGGACATGGTTGCACACAATAATATCAAATTCATTATCAGGATAATGCAGATTAAACAAATTCATTTGAATTCTTTCATTTCTATAGTAATAATTATCGCGATAGTTCCTTCCGATTGTATAATCAATGTTAGGTAAAGAATTGAATAAAGATTTTAATGAAGCTTCGGGAGAAATGTGAAGAAGTTTAAGCTTTTTTGAAAAAATTTCTTCATGTTTTATTTTAAAAAATAGATAGGCCAATCTGTCTCTATCAACAGAAAAACAACGAGGACATAATGAGTTTTTTCTGTGTCCGCTTCCTGTAATTTTTATGTCTTTTAAAAATGGAACATCATGCCCGCTTGAACGTAATTTTCGAAATGAATTATTACAGAAAGGACAATAATATTTTGATCCTTTATAAAATACTCCCGAAATTTTTTGATAAAATCCTCTTATTCTTTTTCCGAATCTGAATGGGATTATATTTTTTATCCTTGATTTTAGTTTGACAAATTTATTTATCTTTGATGTAGAAAGAATTTTGTTGTAAATTTTTTCAACTTCCCATGACATACGATGAACATCGAACTGTTTTTGAGCAAATTTATAAGCATTTTCACCAAGTTTTTCACGGAGGTCTTTATCGTTGTGTAATCTGAAAATTGAATCAGCAATCGCAGTTGAATCTCCCTCAGGTACAAGTATTCCGCTTTCATTATTAATGATTGCTTCTTTTGTACCGTCAACTGGTGAAGCTACAATGGCTTTTTTCATTGCCATAGACTCAATCAAGCCAATAGGAAGGCCTTCCCATAATGAAGGAAGGCAATAAATATCTATTGCATTTAAAATATCAGGAACATCCTGACGAAAATCTTTAAAAATAATATTTGGCATTACACCAAGTTCTTTGGCAAGTTCCAATGTATCATCCTTAAGTTCGCCTTCACCTATCATTAAAAATAACACATCCGGAGTTTTGTCCATTACTTTTTTAATGGCTTTAACCATAGTAAAGGGATCTTTCTGAATTGTCATTCTAACTAAAAAACCAACCAAAGTTTTATTTTCTGGAACACCCCATTCTTTTCGAATATCTTTATATTCTTTATTAGGATTAAACCTCTCAAGATTAATACCATAATAAATAACTGTTGAACGTGGCATATTAAATCGTTCTACTCCATCCTTTTGGTTGCTGTATGAAACAGTGATAGTTGTGTTGACATTACTAATGAGAAGTTTTTCAATATATTCTCTGATTCTTCTGATAACAGGTTTCTGATCCTGATGGAATGACCATCCATGAACAGTATAAACAATTGGAATATTGAGTTTGTTAGCCGCCCAAAAAGTGTTTGAAAGAGCTCGTGTGCCGTGTGCATGAAGCAACTCAATTTCTTCTTCCTTCATAAGTTCAACAACTTGCTTCCATACACCAAAATCAAAGCCTTTTTCGGTATGAATTACATAAGTTTTAATTCCTGCTTCTTTTAAAGTTGTCACCATTTGCCCGTCAGTGAACGAAAGCACAATCGGATCATACAAATCTTTATTTAATGTTGTAACGAGATCGATTACATGTGATTCACCACCCCCGACTAATCCCTGACGAATGCATTCAAGAACTTTTATTTTTTTTGTTTTGTCAACTTTATTCATTGATAATATCTTTTGTTCAGCTCAAAATTCTATCCTCGTTTTGCTCTTTCCCATTTTACACTTTGCTTGCCTTTGATAAATCGATTAAATCCGAGATATACTGATAGATTCATTATGAAAAAATAGTATGGAATAAAAAGTATCTTTATTTTTATTTTTTTGTTTTCAAGGTACCAGCCAATTAGGGCAAAAAGATAAAAAGCTACCTGTGCCCAGAATAACCATGTATAAATATTATTGAAATTAAAAAAACCGATATTGATACTTATGGCAAGATTCAAAAAGAAAATAAATAATAAGGATAAAGGAGCAAGAGTCCAACGAAGAACCCGATGAGAAATGTATTGAAAAGAAAGAACACCATATTTAAATGGATTTAATAATTCTTTCAAACGCAAAATTGATTGAATTCCTCCTGCTGATATTCTGATTTTTCGTTTTAATTCCTCTTTAACATTAGCTGATGCTGTTTCAATAGCATAAGCTTCGGGATTGTATTGAATTGTGTAACCTTTTTTTGCAACTCTTAACGAAATTATAAAATCATCGAGAAGAGTGTCTTTTTCAACATGTTGATAAAGATCGGTTCGGATTGCAAATAATTCGCCTGCAGCGCCAACAACTGAATATAATTCAGCGTCCCATTTTTTTAAAGTTGATTCATATTTCCAATAAATACCTTCACCTGCTCCGGCTGCTGCATCTTTTCCCTTTTCGAAAATTCGTTTTTCACCTGAAACACAACCTACTTTTGGATTCCGAAAAAGCTTAACAATTTCTTTTACAGCATCTTTTCCAAGAGTTGTGTTTCCGTCAGAAAAAATAACAATTGGTGTGTCAACAAAATCCATACCTCTGTTCATTGCGGCAATTTTTCCTGCACGTTCATCTTTGTGATAAACTGTAACACCATCATATTGCTTTAATAGCTCGGGGGTTCCGTCATCCGAACCATCGGTAACCCAAACATTTTTTATTTTTTCTTTTGGATATGACTGATCAAAAGAGTTTTTTACTTTTGCATCAATATAATCCTTTTCATTATAGGCTGCTACAAGTAAGGTAACTTCCGGTTCGTAATCTTCATTTCCCGTGAATACTTTTCTTAAACCAAGTATCCGACGAATTCTTATGATAATAAATAATAAAATTCCATAACCTATATATGCATAAAATACAATAAAGATTAGAACCCAAATAATAATTTTAATAGCTTCCATATTACTTATTTAGATTTTTATTTTTGTTTTCAGACTTATTAATATAATTGATGATTTTTTCGGAATATTTTTTGTTTGCAAGAGGGCTTGGGTGTCCGTCATGAGGCAAATTTACATATTCTTTTGATTTAGGAACAGAAATATCAAGTATATTTATATTTTTTGATTCGCAGAACTTCAGCATATCTAGTGTTTCCTGGTCGGGGAAAACTCCTGCAATTATCAATTCGATATTGTTTTCTTTGCAAATTTCGCTGATTTTCAATAAAATTGCTTTCGTAATTTCCTTATCGTTTGAGAATTTTCCGTCGAAGTATAAGTAAACATTTTCCAAAAAATTAATCAAGGCAAGTTTATCAGCGAGAAAAAATTCTTTATAGACCACTGTATCAATATTATGAATTTGCAATTTATTATTGTCATCAATGCTTGCATAAGGCTGGGTTAAGGGACCCAGAAAATTCATTGAAGTAACAGCTTTTTTTCGCCTTTCGGAAAAGGCATTCCTCATATCATGAAATGAAGCATAAATTATTATAATTTTTTCAGGCTTTTTTTGTGTTTTCAGAGCATTTAAAATTTGGAGCAAAGAATGTATTGTTCCATAACCTCCTACACCAAAATTAATTATTTCATAATCATCATAAAATTTTTTTTGAACGAGCCATGGAAATGTTTCAGAATCATTGATTGACCAGCCATGAGTAATAGAGCCTCCCATCATCCAGATTTTTGGTAGATCAATAAATATACTATCATCTTCCTTTGGATGAGTTGCTCTTAAAGTATTGTCTAAATGACTTGTAACAAAGGTATAGTTGCCGTTTAAGGTTACATTATAAGTGCCCGGGAGATGAGTATATCCCAGGATGCTGTCCTTCTTAAAATATTTATTTCCCGGCTCAACAACAATGTTAAGTTTAGGTTTTGAATCTGTTCCGGTATATCCAAGAATTCTTAATGCTACTTCACCAATAATAAAAAGCACTACGAAAAGAATTGCCGCAATTATTATGGAATATTTAGTCTTTTTTGTCATATCAATTACGCTTTTAATTGTTCTGACAAATTTAGTTTTAATTTATGAATTAGCAAAACTTTCTTGACGTAATTAAAAATTAGCTTTTTAAGATGAATTTTAATTTTACTCTTTAACAAACCTGAAAGCTTTTCCTAAATGTTTTGTAATATCTCCTGCTATTATAGCTTCCTGTCCGATTATTTTTGCAGCATAATCACCGGCAACACCATGCAGGTAAACTCCAAGAATTGAGGCTATTTTCGGATGATAGTTTTGTGCGAGAAGGCCAAGAATTATTCCCGTTAAAACATCGCCACTTCCAGCTGTCGCCATTCCCGGATTTCCAGTCGAATTGAAAAAACAACTACCATCGGGGCAAGTGATTGCAGAGTAAGCTCCTTTCAAAATCAGATAACAATTAAATTTTATCGAAAATTCTCTCTGCATATCATTACGTTCGAAATTATCTTTTGATTTGCCCACAAGTCGTTCAAATTCCTTTGGATGGGGTGTGAAAATGCAAGCTTTAGGTAAAAAATGTAGCCATGTTTTATTTTCGGCAATTATATTTATTGCATCTGCATCGAATAATAAAGGAATATTTGAATTTTGAATTAACAATTTTATTGCTGTTTGAGTTAATTCATTATTGCCAAGACCCGGGCCAAGTCCAATTGCATTATAAAAAGAAATATCAGGTGTTTCTGTAAAAAATTCATCTGATTTATCAATGCTTACCATTGCTTCGGGTATAGTTGTTTGAATGATCTGATAGCCGTTTTTTGGAATGTGGCAGGTTAATAAGCCTGCTCCTGACCTCAAACAAGCTTTTGATGAAAGAACTGCAGCTCCCATTTTACCATAGCTTCCGGCAATCAGCAAAGCATGGCCGAAAATTCCTTTGTGATTGAATTTCTTTCTTTTTATCAGATGATCCTTAAAATAGCTTTTCCCGACAAAATAGTTTTTTACATCCACCGAGTCAGTAAAATCCTGATGCAAACCTATTGAAAGCACCTCCCATTTGCCAACAAACTGATCGTTTTCGGGAAACAAAAATGCAAACTTCGGAAATTGAAATGTTAATGTGTAGTCAGCTTTGATTATTGCTCCCCGGCTTTCAAGGCTACTTGTGTCGCTAAATAATCCAGAAGGGACATCAATGGAAATTATTACTTCTTCACTTGAATTAATGTGATTAATTACCTCAGCTATAAAGCCTTTAATAGGTTTTGATAGACCTGAGCCAAAAATTGCATCTACAACTATTTCATCTTTGGAAATACCGGGAAGTTTATCTTTTTCATACAAATTAATTACTTTAATACTTTGATATTTTTCAAGTCTTTGATAGTTAATGATGAAATCTTCAGATGATTTTTCAGTGAATCTTATTATACAAACTTCGACTGAGTAATTTATATCCGACAATAAGCGTGCGATAACCAGGCCATCGCCGCCATTATTTCCGGGGCCGCAAAAAACTTTGATTTTCCGGTTTTTACTAATGTTATTTTTTATCCACTCCGAGCAAGTTGATGCTGCCCTTTCCATTAAATCAATTGAAGGAATTGGTTCGTTTTTGATAGTAACAGCATCGGCTTCTCTGACTTTTTCGATTGGGAGTATTTTCATGGTTTTATTAATTTATTTCAACTCTTTTTTAATGAATTAAGTTTTAATAACTTAAAATGTTGAAATTGGAAATTAGAAATTAGAAATTTAGGAGAGTTCAAATTTCTAATTTCAAGTTTCTAATTTCATTTAATTAGATTTTCATCATCAAAATTAGTAAAATTATGGTGAAGAAAAAGTATTGATAAAGTTAGGATGGTTTTGAAAACAGAAAATGTTTTTAAGAAAATCAAAAAAAAGTGTAAACTAAAATATGCCAAAAATTCTTTTTTTAAATTGTAGTTTTGCAAAAAAATTAAAAATGAGGCGAAGAAAACCAACTCTACCTGTTTTTGAGAATGTTGAAATAATTGATGCAGGATCGGAAGGAAAAGCAGTTGCACGTGTTGATGATAAAGTAATATTTATTCCTTATGTTGTACCGGGTGATGTTGTTGATGTTAAAACTACAAAAAAGAAAAAATCATTCTTCGAAGGAAAAGCCATAAAAATTCATAAATATTCCGATTTACGAGTAAAGCCGCTTTGCTCGCATTTTGGTTTGTGCGGCGGATGTAAGTGGCAGAATTTGAGTTATGAAAAACAATTGTTTTACAAACAAAAGCAAGTATTTGATAATTTTACCAGAATTGGGAAGTTTGAATTTCCTGAAATTTCACCAATAATTCCATCAGAAAATCAGTATTATTATAGAAATAAAATTGAATTCACTTTTTCGAATAAAAAATGGCTAACTGATCTGTCGCAGGAAGAAACTGAAACTAAGGAGCGAACTATGAATGGATTAGGTTTTCATATTCCGGGAATGTATAACCGGATTGTTGATATCGATCAGTGTTATCTTCAAAAAGACCCGACAAATAAAATTCGTCTTGCAATAAAAGAATTTGCCATCGCAAACAATCTGACATTTTATAATATTAATAAGTGGGAAGGACTACTACGAAACTTAATAATTAGAAATACTTCGATAGGTGAATTGATGGTAATTATGATTTTCAGGCATAGTGAAAAGGAAAACATATTGAAGTTGATGAATTTTATTGCCGAAAAATTTCCTGAAATAACTTCTTTAATGTATATCGTCAATGAGAAAAAAAATGATGACCTCTCCGATCAGAAACCTGTTTTGTTTAAAGGAAAAGATTTTATTGTCGAAAAAATGACCGTTAATACCGGAGCGGAAGAAAAAACACTTGAATTTAAAATTGGGCCTCTTTCGTTTTTTCAAACAAACTCATTGCAGGCAAACAAATTATATGAAATGGCTTTAAATTTTGCCGGTTTAAAAGGTGATGAAACCGTTTATGATCTTTATACCGGAACCGGTACTATTGCAAATTATATTTCCTTTTCAGTTAAAATGGTAATTGGAATTGAGTATATTGAGTCATCGGTTGAAGATGCCAGAATAAATACAAAACTAAATAATATCACTAATATTGATTTTTTCGCCGGAATAATGGAAAAGGTTTTAAATGAAGACTTTTTCGAAAAACACGGCAAACCAGATGTAATAATAACCGATCCTCCAAGAGCAGGAATGCATGAAAAAGTTATTAAACAAATTTTACAGGTTCAACCGGACAAAATTGTTTATGTTAGTTGCAATCCTGCTACCCAGGCTCGTGATATAGCATTGATGGATAACCATTATTATGTCGATAAAGTTCAGCCTGTTGATATGTTTCCACAAACACATCATGTTGAGAATGTTGTATTATTAAAAATTAGGGAATCGAGAGTTTAGAGTTGAGATTATTTTTAGAACACTGATTTACCTGATTAGACTGATTTGTTATGATAAAAGCAAATATTTTATAAAATCATAATGATAATAATAATCAGCATTCTATTTTATTAAATCCTCGTCAACAAAAAACCTATAAGGCAATACTGCATCTTCCTCAGCATAATCAATTCCAATTCGCTTGCTGACGGAAATTTTACCAACAGGGATTTCAATGTTATTATTTTCAAGCCAAATTGAAGGTTGATTTTTGTTTATGTTTATATTCAGATCAATTCCTGAAAGTGAATAATTTATATTCAAAGCTTTTGTAAGTTTTCCCGGGCCATTTATCATATTTTTCGATAAAGATTTTTTATTCATTCTATTTAAAATAAAACCTATTCCATGAGTAGGAAAAATACCACGAATAAGGACTGCATGTGGAATATTCGATTTGTTTGTAACGATATTGAACATGGAATGGATACCGTAACATAAATAAATATAGGCAATTCCTCCTTCGAGAAACATGATTTCGGTACGCTTTGTTTTTCTCCCGTTGTATGCATGAGAAGCTTTATCTGTAATTCCTTCGTAAGCTTCGGTTTCGGTGATTATTCCTCCGCTAATTTCGTCATTGATTTTTGTAAATAAATGCTTTCCTATTAAATTTCGGGCAATTTCAACTACATTTTCAGATAAATAGAATTCTTTTTGGATTATCATGTTATATATGGTTGAATGGTTAAATTTAGTTCAGGATTTATAACCATCTATACTTATTATCAGAAGTTTTGATAATTTTATTGTTATCTTCTAGCCATTGAATAACTTTAATTATTTTTATTTCAGGGATTTTAGGATTAATTTCGATGATCTCATTAATTGAAAGAGGATTAAAAATCAATGAGGGTTTAATAAAATCAATAATATTAGAGAATTCAAATTCGCTAAGTTCTACTTTGTTTCTCTCAATACACACATCACATTTTCCGCATCTTTTTACATCAACCTCATCGAAATATGTTAATAATAATTGACTGCGACATTTATTGGTGGATTCCACATAATTTATCATTGAATCCAGTCTTTTTGCTGCTTCATCTTTGCGAATTTTGTAGTTTTCATTTGAAATATAAATGTCTTTTGAATCAATACGCTCAGAACAGTAAATTATCTGAGGCTTAGTTTTTCGGGGAATATAATTAAGAATTTCAAACTTTTGTAATTTTTTGAAGAATGCTACGACTTCTTCATTTGACAAACCTGTATGACGAGAAACTTCCGATTCATATATATTTACAAAATCAGTAAACAATCCGCTATATGATCGTAATAATGTTTTGATGAAATTATCATAATGCTTGTTCTCGACCTGAAATCTATAAAGATCCATTTTATTTATCCTGAGATGAGCTTTTGAGGGGGCGTTTATTGTCTCATTCAAAATAATATAACCTTCTTTTTCCAGAAATTTCAGTGAACTATATGTGGTTGAAAGAGGAAAATTATAATTTCGACAAAATAAACTTATATCAAATTCGAAACTCGTATTTTTTCCTGTTCCAACAGCAAGTTGAAAGAAATTTCCTAATGCTTGATAAACAGCTTTTATAAATGAAATTTCGGGATAAGAAAATTTAAAATTCTTTTTTGCATCGATTATATCAGATTTTTCATATAAAAGTATTGCATAAGACTTTTTCCCATCCCTACCTGCCCGGCCTGCCTCCTGAAAATATTTTTCAGGACAATCGGGTAAATCAATATGAACAACAAATCTAACATCAGCCTTATCGATTCCCATTCCAAAAGCATTGGTTGCAACAATTATTCTTGTTCTACCACTTGTCCAGGCGGCTTGTTTTTTATCCCTGGTATGTGGATCAATTCCTGCATGATAATAATCGGAACTGATTTTATTCTTTGTAAGAAATGAAGAAATCTCTTTTGTTGCCCGTCGTGTACGCGCGTAAATAATCCCGCTTCCTGTTAATTTTGATGAAATCTTTAAAATCCTTTGAAGTTTATCTTCTTCTTTCGCAACATAATAAATTAGATTTTTTCGTTCAAAACTACTCCGGAAAGCATTCTCTGTTTTAAAATTTAATTTTTCCTGAATATCTGAAACAACTTCTTTGATAGCAGTTGCTGTTAATGCAAGAACTGGTGTTTCAGGAATATATTGTCGCAGTTCGGCAATTCGAAGGTAGGGTGGCCTGAAATTATATCCCCATTGCGAAATACAATGAGCTTCATCAACTGCAAGAAGGTTTACATTCATTTTCTTCACACTTTCAATAAACCTTTTGGTTTCTAAGCGTTCAGGTGAAACATAAAGAAATTTAATGTTTTCATATATGCAATTATTCAGGTGTATTTCTATTTCGTTAGAGTGCATACCCGAATGGATTGCAACGGCTTTGATTCCTCTTTTTCTTAAGTTTTCGACTTGATCTTTCATTAAGGCAATGAGAGGAGTGACAACAATGCAAATTCCTGTTTTAAGAAGAGCAGGTACTTGAAAACAAATTGATTTACCACCTCCGGTAGGTAATAAAGCAAGAGTGTCTTTACCAGCTAAAATTGAATTGATTACATCTTCTTGTAAGGGTCGAAAACTTGTAAACCCCCAATATTTAACAAGAATTTGTTTAATGGTCACCACACACTATCTTTTTATTATTATGAAAATATTAAAATTCCTAAAGATAAAGTATTTTCGTGATAAATTATTTATCCAATAGCTTAGTAAGTAACTCAATAAGTTTTTTCCTTCTTATAGGTTTAGGAATATATGCATCACAACCTGCTTCTTCAGCCTTTAAATCATCGCCATATAATGCATACGCTGTTTGAGCAATTATCGGAAGGTCAGGTCGCTTTTCTTTAATTTGTTTAGTTGCTTTATAGCCATTTATATCCGGCATTTTGATATCCATTAATACAAGATCTATATCAGGATTAGATAAACAGGATTCGATGGCGTCAATTCCGTTTTTTGCCCATAAAACTTTAATATCCATGGTTTTTAGGATCGTTTCTAATAAATGGAAGTTTGATTCATAATCCTCAGCAACAAGTACTGTTTTTCCTGAAAATGTGATTTTATTTTGCATTCTGTGATTTTTATATTGTTTTTATTATTCTTCGAATTTTTTATATGGAATTGAAAATGTAAAAGTAGAACCAACACCCTTTTTAGATTCAACTGAAATGTTCCCACCGAATATTTCAGTTAGTTTTTTAGAAATTGTCAGGCCAACTCCGGTACCTTCGTATTTTCTGGTAAGAGAATCGTCAACCTGTCTGAATGCTTCAAAAATCAACTTTTGTTTATCTTCAGCAATTCCGATCCCGGTGTCTTTTATATAAAATTTTAGCATTGACTTATTTTCTATTACCTCCGTTGAGTAGCCATATTCAACATGACCTTCGTTTGTAAACTTCATAGCGTTTTTAATAAGATTTATAAAAATTTGTTTAAATTTCCTGAGATCCGTATAAATTTTTAAGGTTGTTTCTTTTTGAGGCTTTTTGAAACGTAAGTCTATATGCTGTTTGTCAATTTTTTCTTGTTCATCCTTAGCTGCTTTATGTAATTCATCCATAAAGTAATTTAATTCATATTCCTTTTTCTTCATATCAATTTCTCCACTTGCGATTAAGGTAACATCAAAAATATCTTCAATTACTTCGAGTAAATGATTGCCACTGTTACGAATTGTATTAATGAAATCCATTAAATCCTCATTGGATGTATTTTCGTCAATTAATTCTGCAAATCCTATTATAGCATTTAAAGGAGTACGCAATTCATGCGACATTGTTGCAAGAAAAACAGATTTTAATCGATCAGATTCATTGGCTTTTTCAAGAGCAACTTTCAAATTATCTTCAGCTTGTTTGCGTTCAATAGAAACACTGATTTGATGTGAAACAATTTCCAACATTTTCATATCTTTTTCATTATATGCATCTTGGTTATTGTAATTTTGAATTGCAAGCACTCCAATTACTTTCTCTTTTCCAATTAATGGAACTCCAAGCCATACTTTTGAAGGTTCACCAACTATTTCTACTTTGCCTTCCTTTTCAAGCCTAGCAAAATCAGCTTCTTTAGCAAGCAGGGATTTTCTTGTTTTAAAAACATAGGCCGTCATTGATTTGCCTGCGGGTAATGTTTTTATGTTAATTTTTTCATCAATAACAAAAGGTATTGTAAATCCATCAGATTCACGGTCGTATAAAGCGACAAAAAAATTTGAAGTGTCAATAATTGCACAAAGTTGCTCTTTTATATAAAAAAGAAAACTATTAAGATTTTCACTTGTATTAACTGCGTTAGAAATATTATAAAGAATTTTCTGAATTTTTTCGGAATATATTCTTTCGTTAAGATTATGAAAAACAGCTCTACATCCGGTAAACTTGCCATCATCATTAAAAATTGCTACTGTGTTAAGTGTTCCGTATATTTCTTTATTATTACGGGTTTTAAAAGTGGTATCAATAACAATTTCTCCTTCCTTGAGCAAGTTGTCCCAATTTGGTTTGAAATTATTTTCAAAAGCATCTTTTGTAAATATTTGAGTAAAAGACATTTTCTTAAACTCTTCCTCCGTATATCCCAAAATATTAATCCCGGCTTTATTTACATAGATAATATTTAAATCTTTATCGGAAATAAACATTAAATCGTTTGCTGTATCCATAAAGGATTGAAATTTTGCTTCAGACTCATGAAATTGCTTTATTCTCTCAGTAACTAATTTTTCAAGAACTGATTTTTCATTACGAAGTTCGTCTTCGGCTGCTTTAATTCGTAACATTGAATTTACTTGTGCTGAAAATTCAGCAGTGTTAATGGGTTTTGTAAGAAAGACATCTGCACCGAGTTTCAAGCTTTTTACTTTGCTGTTTGTATCAAAATAATTTGCAGAGAGTATTATAATAGGAATATTTCTTGTTTTTTTATCAGTTTTTAAAATTTTACAAACCTCAAAACCATCCAATATCGGCATAACAATATCAAGAATAATAACATCGGGAAATTCAGATTTAGCAATTTCAAGTCCTTTTTTTCCTGATTCTGCAAGGAAAACTTTACAATTTGGAATGATCGTTTCTAATAAATTATTAAATGTTAATAAATCAACTTCACTATCATCAATTACTAAAACTTTCTTCATAACATTTTGTTAAATATGCTTTTTTAGATTTTACTTTTTTAAAATTTTAAACTTATTTAGAAAATATAAAAAAACTCACAATATAACAACTATTCAAGTACCAAAGTTATAAAACATTTTGATTAAACCAAAATGTTTTTTATTATTTTAATGAAATTGAGAAAAATATACGGAATGTGTTTTGTGTTAATTGGCAGATATAGAGTTTAATGAGTAAAAATCATAAAATGTGATTACGGCATAATGCAAAACACTAATTCTGTTTCTGTTTTTAGAAAATTGCACTTATTTTTTAATTACTCCAATTTGCTTATTCTTGAAACTTTTGAAACACCCTCAATTTTTTGAATTGTGCTAACAATAGTTGCAAGTATTTTCGAATTTGTAACATTTAGGCCAACTCGTCCTTCGAATATTCCATCATCTCTTGAATTAACAGATAAGGTGGTAAGATTCAGTTTCATATCATTGGAAAGTATTTTTAATACATTATTCATTATTCCTTGCTTATCTGTTCCAACTATTTTGATCTGTGCCTGAAAAAGTTTCATTCCTTCAATTTGTTTCCATTTTACTTTTTTGATTCTATACTTATAATTATCAAATAAATATGATGCATTTGGACAGTTTTTCCTGTGAATAGTTATTCCTTTTCCTATCGTTACAAATCCAAAAACATTATCTCCAAGAATTGGGTTACAACATTTTGCAAAAGTGTAGTTTATATTTTTTAGATTTTCATCTATCAATAAAATATCATGAAAATCTTCGGTTTTTGATAGCAATTCTTTATTAACTAAACTATCATCAATTTTATCTGATTTTATTGATGTATCAAAAGTACCGAGAAGGATCTTTTTTATTTCTTGAATATCAATATCATCAATTGCTATTTTATAATATAAATCAACGGAGGATGGTAATTTGTAATGTTTTACTAATTTATCGATAGTTTCGTCGTTGAATTTCAGTTTCCAGTTTCTAAGTTTTCGTCTTAGGATTTCGTTTCCTGTTTTTGCTTCCTTGAACCTTTCTTCATTTAATGATCGTTTTATTTTTGAAATTGCCTTATTTGTAACAACAATATTTAACCAGTCGAGTTTAGGGAATTGATTGTTGGATGTAATAATTTCAACTCTATCACCGTTTTGAAGAATTCTTTTTATTGGAGTTATTTTTCCATTTACTTTCCCACCTTTGCATTTTGAACCTATAGTTGTGTGGATCTCATAGGCAAAATCCAAAACAGTTGAACCTACCGGAAGCTTTTTAAGGTCACCGCGAGGTGTAAAAACAAAAATTTTGTCAGTATCTAACAAAGGTTTTGATTCCAATAAATTTTCGGTTTTCGCTTTTTCATGAGGATTTTCCAAAATCTCTCTGATACCGTCAAGCCATTCTTCAGAACTTTGTTTAGTTTGAACATTTTTATATTTCCAGTGAGCGGCTATTCCTTTCTCTGCTTCTTCGTCCATTCTTTTTGTACGAATTTGAACTTCAACCCATTTACCCCGAGGACCTTCTACTGTTATTTGTAAAGATTCATAGCCATTGGGTTTTGGTTGGCTGATCCAATCACGTAAACGCTTTGGATTAGGCTTATATATATTTGTTACTATGGAAAATATTCGCCAGCAATCGCTTTTTTCATTCTTTTTTTTGCTGTTAACAATTATTCTAATAGCAAAGAGATCGAAAACTTCATCAAAATTAAGTTGCTTTTTTTGCATTTTATGCCAAATAGAAGAGATAGATTTTGAACGTCCTTTTATATCGCAATCATAACCATACATCAGTAATTCACGCTGTATAGGTAAAGTAAATTCCATTATAAACCTATCTCGTTCAGATTCTGATTCGATAATTTTGCTCTCAATAGAGTTAAATAATTCCGGTTTGGTATATTTCATCAGAAGTTCTTCCAATTCGGTTTTGATGTTATAAAAACCAAGTTGATGAGATATAGGAATATAAAAAAATTCAACTTCTGAGAGAATTTGATCTTTAAATTCTTTATTAAGATAATCAAAATTTCGTATATCGTACAGACAATGTGCGAGTTTTATTAGAACTACCCTTATATCATCAGCAAGTGAAATAAATAGTTTTCGAAAGTTTTCCGCATTAAACGATATCTTATCTGTCCATATATTTGAAGTTTTATTAATCCCAATAAGTATTGATACGACCGATTTACCGTATTCTTTTTCAAAAAATGAAATAATTTCCTGATTATCCTGAATTGTTCTGTGAAGCAGGGCACTGATTACAGATGTTTCTCCCAATCCAATTTCTTTTGCCACAATTATTGCTACTTCACATGGATGAGGGATGCTTTCGGTTAAAAACTTCTCCTTATTTTTAGAGAAATCTTTAATTGCGTATTCAAAAGCTTTTTGGATTTTATTTTCATTATTTTTGTTAAGAAATTGTTTACAGGCAATTAATAGTTCCTGATATTTTGTGTTTATTAAATCGGTATTTTGAGTTGTAGGCATTGTTATAAATATTAAAAAAAGGCATTTACAATAAAGTTTTTATTGCAAATGCCTTAAATAATAATTTCTCTAATATCTAATTCAATTTATTTTTTTGATGCTCTATTATCTTTTGACTTTGCAACAGGAACTTCAGCAATTGAATCTCTCATTTTTGTGTCAGCTTTAATATTTTGGAATTTATAATAATCCATAATTCCAAGATTGCCAACCCTAAAAGCTTCAGCCATAGCTTTTGGTACTTCAGCTTCCGCTTGAATTACATTTGCACGAGCTTCTTGTGCTTTGGCTTTCATTTCCTGTTCGGAAGCTATTGCCATTGCACGTCTTTCTTCGGCTTTTGCCTGGGCTATATTTTTATCGGCATTGGCTTGATCCATCTGTAGAACTGCGCCAATATTTTTACCAATATCAATATCCGCAATATCAATTGATAGTATTTCAAAAGCAGTTCCGGCATCAAGGCCTTTTTTCAATACAACTTTTGAAATTGAATCGGGATTTTCTAAAACAGATTTATGAGAATCGGCAGAACCGATTGAAGACACAACACCTTCACCAACTCTTGCCAATACAGTTTCTTCACCTGCACCACCAACCAATTGTTTAATATTGGCACGTACGGTAACCCTTGCTTTTGAAATCAGCTGAATTCCATCTTTAGCAACAGCTGTAACAGCAGGAGTATCAATAACTTTTGGGTTTACCGACATTTGAACTGCTTCAAAAACATCACGGCCTGCCAGGTCAATTGCGGTAGCAGTTTTAAAATCAAGTTGCATATTTGCTTTATCGGCGGAAATTAATGCACTTATAACATTTTTCACACTCCCGCCGGCCAAAAAATGAGCTTCCATTTCATTTCGATTAACCGTCAAACCGGCTTTTGTAGCCGCAATCATATTGTTAACAATAACTGATGGCGGGACTTTTCGCCAACGCATCAATATAAGTTGTAATAATGAGATACGCACACCCGAAACAAGAGCCGTAAACCATAAACCAACAGGAATGAAGTAAAAAATAAGCCATAATCCAAAGAGGGAACCTACCCCGATTGCAATAATAATCAACACATTTGCTTCCATAATTTTTATTATTTTAATTTTACATATACTTTATTAAAACTGATTTTTATAATTATAATTTCCTTGCCTTCGTCAATGAAATCACCGGTTGTGTGAACTTCGTAAAAAGCATTATTAATTAGGGCTTTTCCAGCAGGAGCTAATCTTGAAACAGTGTTACCGGTGTCACCAACTTTTATTTTATTCTCATCAATAACATTGACTTTACTTTTTACATCGGTTTTCAACATGAATTTTTTCCATGTGTTCGACCTTAACGAATAATATAAAGTTACAAGCGTGAGTAAAATACAGGATCCAAGTGTAATACTTCCTGCAAGATTTCCGTAAACCGAAAACGATTGCCAGATACCGATAACGATTAAAATAAATCCGATTATCCCAACAAAAGTAGTTCCGGGGACTACTAATATTTCAAGAATTAAAAAAAGTAGTCCTACAATTATTAATATTGCAATTATTGTCCAGGTCATATTTCTTTTATTTATTCAACATTTTATTCAATAGAAACTGTTAAATCTCTCCTTAACATTTCTTCCTTCAAAGGTTTTAATTTATTAAAGGCACCTCTTTTTACCGAACATTTTCCTTTATAATGAACAATTATAGCACATTGTTCGGCCCGGCGAATATTATGATTACATACCTCAACCAATGTATCTATCACAAAATCAAAAGTGTTAAAGTCATCATTATAAAGAACAATTTTCTTTAACTCTTCAACTAATTCCTGATTTCCTTCCGAAGGAATTGTTTTTTCTTTTTCCATGTTTTCAAGTAGCTAAATCGTAACAAAGTTAATTAAAATAAAGAAAATGGAGTATTTTTTTTAAAAACAAATTAAAAATTTTAGCAAGTATGGATATTTAGCAAATATGTCGATTCGGAAATTTGAAATTAGAAATTAGAAATTAAAAGAGTATCAGACACATGCTTAAACAGCAATCCTAATTTCGAATTTCAAGTTTCGAATTTCAAACCGTGAACTTTATAAAATTTCTTAATATCTTACTAAATATGAAAAAATTGAAAATTGCTTTTATCTGTTTATGAAAAATACCATATTTGCATAAAATTTTCAATTATGAAGAAATTTAATGATTTTGTAAATGAATTAAAACAACAGATAGTTAAACCCTTACCCGGTTTTGAAGCTCAGATTAAGATGACTTCAATTGATCGTTCAAATGAGTCGGAGTTTAAAGCAAAATACGCTACAGCAAAAAAAGGTGCGGTACTCATTCTTTTTTATCCTTATAAAAATTCAGTTTACACGGTTTTTATTCTCAGACAAGAATATGAAGGTGTTCACAGCGGACAAATTTCATTTCCGGGAGGTAGATTTGAGAAATCCGACAAATCATTAATTAACACTGCATTGCGTGAATCAAAGGAGGAGATTGGGGTTGATATTTCAAGAGTAAATATACTTGGCCCGATAAGTCAATTATATATTCCTCCAAGCAATTTTTTGGTTCTGCCTGTTATTGGAATAATGAATGAAAGACCTGATTTTTGTGCTGATATTAAGGAGGTAAAAGAAATTCTTGAAATTGAATTTTCGAATTTTCTGGATGATAAAAATGTTGATTATAAAGAAATTACTGTGTTCAAAAAATTAAACATAACAGCACCTTGTTATAATATCAATGACAATATTATTTGGGGAGCAACAGCAATGATACTAAGCGAATTATCTGAAATTATAAGGCAATAGTAGTTTTCCTCCTTCGGGACATTTTTTATTTCTTGTTTTTAATTTCTTGTTCGATGTTCCTTGTTTCCTATTTCATGTTCAGGATTTACTCCATCACTCCGTTACTCAATTACTCCCAAACTCCGTCTTCTATTCCTCAATTATTATCTCATAAGAAATCTCTGCTCCCTTTGCAAACAAAGCACTAACACCACAATATCTGTCTTTTGACAAATTAACAGCTTTTTCCAGTTTTTCTTTTGGTAAATCTTTACCTTTAAAGGTATAAATTACTTTCATGCTTTTATAATACTTTGGATGTTCGTCGGTCAATTCTCCTTCAACCGAAATATTCAGGTCATCAAAAGTGACACGCATTTTTTTCAAAATTGAGACCACATCCATTCCCGTACAGCCTGCTAAAGCAACCAGCATCAATGGTTTTGGCCGTGGCCCTTTATTTTCACCACCAACAGTTTCATTAGCATCGATCATAATTTTATGATCATTTACAATAGCTTCAAAAGCCATTTTTTCTTTCCAGTTACATTCAATTTTGTTTGTCATATATTTTTCTTTTTGTATGCATTATTTTTTTAATTAATTTCATTTTATCGGTTCATTATGTAGAGATTAGAAACTGGAAATTAGAAATTTAAGAGCAACCTAATTTCAAATTTCCAGTTTCATTATTTAATCAATTACTTACACCCATTTTACCAAACAAAAATCCTGACGATGAGGCAGAAGTTCATTTTTTGGAAATATTCGAAACACATAATCAAAAACACCTGGTTTAAGAATTTCAAAATTACAATCGTATTTACCAATATTGTTATCGGATTCCGATAAAACTAATTCTTTTGAAAACATTATTTTCTCAACTTTATCATTTTCTTTTTGGCCGAAAAGTACTTCAACTCCTACATCAGAGGCATTAATATCAGATAAGTCTAGAATTAATTCTGCTTTAAAAGTTTCGCCTGAAACAAGTGGCCTTTGAGTGGAGTCAGGAAGTGCGAGCGAAACAACTTTGATATTTTTCCAATTATTTCGAATTTTCTTTTTCCATTCGGCAATTTCTCCGGCTTTTTCAAAATTATTATCTTGTAGTAGTAATGATCTTTTGCTCATCTTATTATAAAACTTCTCATAATAATCATTCAGCATGCGTTTCATTGTGAAATGTGGTGCGACTTCCGAAATAGTATTTTTTACATAAGATATCCATTCGGGAGAAATGTTTTTTTCGTTAGTTTTATAATAAATTGGGATGATTTCATTTTCAAGGATATGATAAATGGTTTCGGCATCAAGCATATCCTGGAAATTTTGGTTATCATAAGTCCTTTCCTCTTTTATTGCCCAACCTGCATTTGCCTTATATCCCTCGGCCCACCAACCATCCAAAACACTAAGATTGACTACTCCATTCATTACAGCTTTTTCGCCACTTGTTCCCGAGGCTTCAAAAGGCCGTGTTGGTGTATTTAACCAAATATCAACTCCCTGAATGAGCCTTTTGGCTATATCCATATTATAGTTTTCAAGAAAAATTATCTTTCCGACAAATTCCGGCATTCGTGAAACTTCAATAATATATTTTATGAGATTCTGGCCTTCAACATCTTTTGGGTGGGCTTTTCCCGAGAAAATGAAACGAACCGGTTTGTCACCATTTACAATTTTCTTTAATTTTTCAATATTGTTAAAGATCAGATGTGCTCGTTTGTAAGTAGCAAAACGTCGTGCAAAACCAATGGTTAATGCATCGGTTTTTAATGAGGAAATAGTTGATAGAATTGTTTTAGGATCTTCCTGACGAGAAGTCATATCCTCGAGAAGTTTTTCCTCTAAAAATTCCATCAAATTATTTTTCAGTTTCTTTTTAATATCATGAATTTTTTCATCGGAAACTCTATGAATTTTTCTCCAATGAACAGGATTTGACTGATCGTTGAAAAAATCTTTCCCGAATTCATTTTCATACAAAACCTGAAAATCCTTGGCTGCCCAGGTCGGATAATGGACTCCATTTGTAACATAATCAATATGACTTTCTTCAGGGAAATATCCCTTATAAAGACCTGTGAATAGTTTTTTAGATACATCGCCATGAATTCGGCTTACACCATTGATCTCCTGCGATAAATGAGCAGCGAGATTACTCATTGAAAAATTCTCGTTATCATCGTTTTCGTGAACTCTACCCAAACCCATGAATTCTTTCCAGCTAAGATTCAATCGGTCGGCGTAATGTGGAATATATGTTCTAAGAAGGTCTTCGCTAAAAGTATCGTGTCCGGCAGGTACGGGTGTATGAGTTGTATAAAGTGTTGATGATCTCACAATTTCAATTGCCTGATCGAAAGGAAATTTTTTAAACTGGACAAAAGTTCGCAACCTTTCCAAACCAATAAAAGCTGCATGGCCTTCGTTGCAATGGTAGAGTAGGGGGTCGAAATCAAGTTTTTCCAACATTCGAATACCGCCAACTCCCAATAGCAATTCCTGTTTGAAACGATTTTCATTATCCCCGCCATACAATTGATGAGTTATAAATCGATCGGATTGTGAGTTTTCATCAATATCAGTATCTAATAAAAATAAATTTATTCTACCTACTTCAACTTTCCAGACTTTTGCAAAAATCGTTCTTCCGGGTAATGCAACTTCAATTTTTATCCAGTTGTTTTTTTTGTCTCTAACAGGCTGAATAGGGATATGGGTGAATTTTTGAGGAAAATAGTTTGCTACCTGCTCACCGTCATTTCTAAAATTTTGCTTGAAATAACCATAACGATATAAAAGCCCAATACCTGTAATATTTTTATTAGAGTCGCTTGCTTCTTTCAGATAATCACCTGCAAGAACTCCAAGCCCGCCCGAATAAATTTTCAATGTTTCGTGAAGGCCGAATTCCATACTAAAATACGCTATGGAAGTATGTGTTTCTTTTGGTTTTTGATTAATATATTTATTAAAATTATTTAGAACTTTTTCGTATTTCTCAAGAAAATCAGAATTCTTACTTAATTCGTCAAATTTTGCAGCGGATAATTCTTCGAGAAGACTAATGGGATTATGTTGAAGTTCTTCCCAAAGTTTTGGATCAATCATTTGGAAAAGCTCACTTGCTTCAAAATTCCACGACCACCACAGATTTTTTGATAGTTTATGCAGGCCTGTGAATTTTTCAGGAATATTTGGTTTTACCAAAACTTTTTTCCAAACCGGATTTTCTTGTTCGGTTGGTTTGTGGATTTTTAAATTATATTGTAATTGTTTGTTTTTAAATAAATCAGAACGCTTTTGTACTTTTTTTAATACATTTGAATAGGCATCCCAATAATTATTGATAAGATTCTCCCAAAGAGCTGTTCTTGAAATATCGAAAGCTTCATTACGAACATTATCAATATCTTTTCCATTGGAGTTTGAAAAATTCCAAATTCTGTCTGAAATTGTATTAACAACGAATTCTTCATTATCGTCAGTCCTTTTAATAACCTCAACTCCATTGTATTCTTGATCGTACTTTTTGTTCACCCATTTCCCAAAACCAGATAGTGTGGTTGTTATGGTAGGAATGTGAAAAGCAATGCTTTCGAGAGGAGTATAACCCCAGGGTTCATAATACGAAGGAAATACACTAACATCAAAACCAATTAATAAATCGTAGTAGTCAAGATTGAAAACACCATCATCGCCATTAAGATAAGCCGGAACAAAGATGATTTTTACTTTATCTTTAGCGGAGTTACTGAGATTGTTTTTCTTTATAAAGTCCAGAACAGGATCGCCTTCAGGGTTAATTAACTTATGTGTAAGATGTTGATTAGAAATCGGCTTAGAATAATCAATATTTTTCGTTCGTGATAATAAATTATTATCAGGCCCCAAATTCCCTGCAGGGACAGTAATAAAAGCTATAACATTTTTATTTAGCTTATAATTAGAATTTAATTTTCCGAGAGCATTTAAATAAAGATCAATTCCTTTGTTTTTGAATTCATATCTTCCGCTATTTAAGACAAATAAAGTGTCTTCCGGAACTTTCTGATTTAATAAGGCTTCAGATACCTGAATTAATTTTTTTCGCGCTGTTTTCCTTTTCTTGTTAAAATCATTTTTCCCGGGAACGAATGAATCTTCGAAACCATTTGGAGTAATAATATCAGGTTTTTTATTTAAGAAATAATTACATTCTTCGGCAGTTATTGGGCTGACCGTGGTAAACGAATCCGATATATCTGCCGATAATTTTTCGAGTGAATGCTTTGCCATCACACCAAAGTGAATGGCAAGCAAATCTGCATCAAATTTTTTAATTTCTTTATAAAGAGGAAGTCCGTTTCCGGCAATTGAGCGCCCCATAACTGTAGCATGAGTGGTAAATGCAGTTCCAACTTGTGGAACTTTTTCCTTTAAATACAAAACACCTGTACCGGTCATCCATTCATGAAAATGAGCAATGATTTTATCGTTGGCCGAACAAAAATAATTATAAAAACTTTCTATAGTTTTTGCTGCTGCATAGCCAAATAAAGCAGGTTCGATATAATCCCATTGGCCTGTAATTGAATCGAGTTTGAATTTTTCCCAGAAAAAAGCAAGTATTTGGTTTTTTTGAGAAAAAAACGGTGTAAAATCAACAAGTACAACTATCGGGCTTCCGGCAATATTCCACCTGCCGGTTCTAAGCTTCAATCCTTCATTTTCTGCTTTTTCTTTCCAGCATTTCAATAAGGACCTATCTTCAAGAAAATCGGGATTTTCGCCTGTTTCTTTCCATACATCCGGGCCAATAAGAATGTAATTACCATCAAAGCCATCATTAATACTTTTGGCTTTTGTTGATAAAACAGTGTATATTCCACCAATCTTATTGCATATTTCCCAGCTGCACTCAAATATATAATCTGGTTTTAACATATTCTAAATCAAGTAATTTTATTATTTCTACTATTTTAATTTTTCTGGAGGCAAATGTAGTAAATAATATTTTTGGATTAAGAAATAATGAGAGTTGGGGAAATATGGGTTTAGTTCTGAAAAGAGACTGTTTAATTCAAAGATGCTTCTTGATGCTCCAATTTATGCTTCTCAATGCTTCTATGATGTTTATCAATGCTCCATCTAAAGACATTTTGCTTCATCAAACGACGTTTTTGTTCCATCAAAAAACATCAAAACTTCATCAAAAGAGCTCTTCGATTTATTCAAAAAAATATATTAATATTTCAAAGTCATCGGATGAGAAAAACAATCTAAAGGGGTGGGATTCTGAAGGAATGGCATACTGAGCACCTATATTCAATTAATAACAGCGAACTTATTGTGTTTAATAAATCTTTTTTTATACTTTTGATAAATGAAATTTTCACAAAGTACACTTTTCAAAACAAATGGTAAAATATTTCTAAAAACATTAATTTTTAAAAATTTAATTATGAAAAAAACATTACTTTTTATCATTTTTGCAATGATTGTTTCAATTAGTTTTCCGCAAATAAAATTTGCGGAAATTAGAGGTGAGAATAAGAATCTGAGACTTGAACAAACTCAAGTACACCCAAACCAGACAGGCAATTATTCAGGTTATGTTATTGGTCAGAAATTTTTAGACTATTCCACAATTGGAACTACCTGGTATGATGCACAAACTGTGAATTACGGAAATGTCATGCAACGTATGTGGTACTATCCTGATGGAACAATTGGATCTACATGGCTTTCTGCAGGGGAAGATCTTGTTCCTGAAAGAGGAACCGGTTATAATTATTTTGATGGTTCCGAATGGGGTATTCCTGATATGCATGTCGGTCCTGAGGATCGTATGGGTTCACCAAGTTATGCTCCATGGGGTTCACAAGGTGAAATCATTGCTCAATACAGGTATATTGCAGGTGAAGGACCAATTAGGTTATATAGAAGGGAAATAAAAGGTGAAGGAGAATGGGAAGAAACAGAAGTCAGTAATCCTAATGGGGTTTCACTAGTGTGGCATTCAATGTGTACCAGTGGGGAAAACTTTGAATATATACACATTTTGGCTTATACGTATGATGCACCATATCAAGGACAGGATAATGCTTTATTGTATTACAGATCATCCGACGGTGGTGAAACCTGGGATGTTGATGGGGAGATCATTGAAGGTTTAGGCTCCGGCTACATTGCCACAATAAATTCGTTGAGTTATGCCTGGGCCAATCCTGTTGGAAACACAATTGCTTTTACATATGGTTTTGATGAATTTGGAGGGCGTGTATTTAAATCGGATGACAATGGCGATGAATGGGAAATTATTGATGTTTTTGAATCTCCTTTTGATCCATTTGAACCTCCAACTGATGCCGATCCTTTTGGTTGTGGCCTTGGATCCTCAGCATGTGCCCTTGATTCAGAAGGTAATGCTCATGTTGTATTCACAAGAATGGTAAAACTATTTGAAGGGGGAGAGGTAAAATATTATCCATATACTGATGGATTAATTTACTGGAATGAAACTATGGATGTTTTGGATACAAGTATTATTAGTTCATATACAATGGAATATCTTGAAGAAGGAGGAAACCTTGTTGGCTGGGTAATCAGTGACGAACCTTTTGAAATCCCTGCCGGCCAACCAAATTATGCAAATGGTCTTTGTGCTTATCCTCAAATTTCAATTGATGCTGATAACAATATGTTTGTCGCATACAGTTCAATAGCTCCGGGTTATACCAACGGAAGCGTATTTTTCCGTCATATTGTTACTAATAGTTCTTTTGATGGAGGTAGTTCATGGAATGGGCAAGTAGACTTGAATACAGATCTTCTATTCTGGTTTTCAGAATGTGCATTTCCTACTATGGCCCCAATTGTAGATGATTCTGTTCACGTAGTTTTTCAGGAAGATTCTGAACCGGGCACTTTTGAGTGGCCGAGTGAACAGAGCATTGCAACTGAAAATAATTTAATACATATGCCTTTTGATAAAGGTTTTTTTGTGGGTATAAGTGATGAATTAGAAATAACTGGTTTTGAATTATCAGAGGGCTATCCAAATCCGGCTGTATATTCCGTAACTTTCAATATTAAGCTTGAAAACGCATCTGATATTGAGATAAGTATTTTGAATTTTACCGGACAACTTATTAAAGAAATCAGATACCAGGGCTTTAGTTCCGGTAATAATAGGTTTACTATTAATGTATCTGATATAGTATCAGGAGTTTATTATTTTACTATAACAGCCGGAGAGCAAATGATTTGTAGAAAAATTCTCATAAATAAATAGAAAGCCATGTAAATTGAAAGTTCTAGTTTCAGATTGCAAGGTTTTTAGTACAAAAGACTTATGTCAATAATATTTCATCTTATAATATAAAAATTTATGGACCCACTGCTACACGATTTTTTCGTGTGGTTTATAATTAGCAATTAAAAAGACCTTATATTTGTCAGTTAGAGTCGAAATTAGAAATTTCATATTTATTTAATATTTAGAAGTATAAATGAACAAAAACCTGAGTTTCAAATCGGGGATTTAGAAAGATTTACATGCAAAGCAATTGTGAAAACTATAAAATTATAATCCAAAAGAGGGCAGGAAGGGTTAGTTAGTAGAACAATTTTTTTAAAAAAATTAATTACAATACTATGGCGTTCAAGATGAATCATAAATATTTAATAATAATAGTTTTTCTGATAATCCCATGCTTGTCTTCCTGTGATTTTTTTAAATTTGGGAAAGAAGGAAAAACCGATAAATCTGAGAATAATCATTTTAATGGTAGAGTAAAAAGGTATCGGGATGATGGAAGTTTACTATCAATAGTTTCATATAAAGACAGTTTGAAAAACGGACTTGCATGGAATTATTACAAAAACGGAAAAGTGCGGGCTGAGTTTCATTATAAGGATGGAATCAAAAACGGAAAAGAAACTATATATTATGAAAACGGCAATGTATATAGAATAACGCAATATATTGAAGGTGTGAAACAAGGTAAACGTAATTTGTTCTATGAAGACGGACCGCTTTGTGCAGAGCTTACATATATTGACAATGAGGTAATGCCCGGATTAAAGGAATATTATAAAACAGGAAAATTAAAAACAAAGCCGGTAACAATTGAGTTTTGGTTAATTGATAAAACGGCATTTGAAAATAGATATATTTTAAGAATGCAACTATCAGACAAATCAAAAGTTGCAAAATTCTATGAAGTATTTGAGGATGTTGATGGGAAATACATGGGAAAATCATTAATAGAAACTGTTAATGGTATAGGTGAAATAGTTTTTAACCTAATGCCGGGTAATAGTATAATGCAGAATATCAAAATTTGGGCCGAACGAAAGACTTCTTTAAGAAATCCAGAAGTAATAAGTTGCGATTATAAACTGGCAATAAAAAACAAAAAACGCTTTTAGCCGATAAATTGCAATATAGTTGATTATAGAAATGATCTGGTTAAGTAACATTACTTACTCAAAGCCTTAAGCTTACTTTTAAGTTCCCATGAATTTGGATTATATTTCAATCCGGCTTTAACTACTTCCTTTGCCTTGCTATATAGGCCATTGGTGTAGTAATACATTGCTGCTGACGTGTACGCTCTTGGCACTAACTCATTCAGGATGTAGTCATTACCGATTTCTCCGGCTATTTCTTCAAAAGATTTTCTGTATTCTTCTGCTTTTGTTCTCTGAAAATTTTCAAAATGTAAGGCCATACCAGTTAAAAAACTTATTGATTTAAAGTCAATAAACCTGGAGTTTTTATTAATTCCTACAAAAGTAGCCTCGTATTCCTCAATTATTTTTAAAAGGCGTTCAGGGTCGCTTTCAGAGGCAAGTAGTTTATTTCTAAGTATATCAATTAATAAAGCTTCCAGATTTCTTTCGCCAGAATTAAAAGTGTATGCTTTTCTAAAATAGTCCTCTGCTTCTTGTATTTTATAATCCAGATAAGCCAGCCTACCTTTTTCAAAATAATAAAAATAACCAACATTATTATTGATAATCGAATCTTCAATTTTAGATAAATATTTATTATACATACTGTCGGCAAAAGATATATCATTCCGGTTATTCATATACTCGTGCAGAAAAGCATGATATTCTCCTTCTATATTGCTTCTTCCTATTCCAAAAGATATAAATTGTGGGAGCTTATTCATTAGTTCAAACCAGCGTGGATCATTGTAATCCCTTTTATCAATAAAAGAACTTGCACAAAAAAGCATTAATACTGCAATATCTTTTCTTGGATATATGAAATATGATTTCTCAAACATATCGTATGCTTCGGCATGTTTGAATTTATCCAGTAAAAAAACACCTGCATTTGAATACAAACTACCTATACTTTCTTTTATCCCAATTCCATCCTCTTTCGAAAAATGTTCTCGAAACAACTCGTCCAGAGATTTTTGTTGTAATTCCTCTTGTGTAACCAATTTCATATTTATCAAACTTTCAATGTACTTCTGCTTTTCACGTTGATCAATTTTTCCACTGGTACCTTTTAACGGATTTGTCGTTTCAACAACAACAGAATGGTCATCAGGATATGCAATTAGATAAGCATGTTCTTTGGAAACTCTCACTTCATAAGGTATATTGAATTCCCGAAATGCTAATGCATATAATACAGAGGCAGTCAAGCAATTAAAGCTACCGTTAATAAAAATATCTGAAAACCCGGTATTAAACTCATAAAGTTTAAAATATTTATCATGCAACGTATTAAACACAAACTTAACCCGTTTTTCCGGTTTCTTAGTAAACTTATTTGATGAACTGATCTCTCTTAAAGTTTTATAAAACTCATTTTTATATATCTTATATATCGAATCTGTTATAGTGCTATTAACAGCCATTGACATTTTTAAAAAGTCAGGGTTTTGGATAAACTGCAACTCATCAAATCCACTTTTCTCAAACATCGAACCATACTTCAAATCTTTATATTCAATGTTAAGGGAACTGTCAACGGATTGCGAATATAAAAAGACAGACCACAAAAAAAACAAATGCAAGAATGCTATTTTTCTCATTTTAAATTAATGGATGTTTAAACATGATTTTTCACAACGAAATTAGTAATTTTTCCTTTCTGAAACACAGAAACAAAATATTAAAAACAAGAATCTACTTCTGTCAACAAAATCAGATCATTTTCATGAAATGCAACAGGTTTATCAAGGTTCTTGCCCGCTAAATTATATATTATTTTGCAGTACTCATAATTTATAGAAGTATAAAAGGATTAAAACCACACGACACAATAATGCAGTAGCTGAGTTCTGATCTTCTTTAAAATCTATATTTACATCAAAAGTCTATTACCAAAAAAAAAGTTCTAAATTTGAAGAAAAAAATTAAATAATAACATAATAAATAAAACACAAAATTATGACAACAATCAATCCCTATTTAACATTTAACGGAAACTGCGAAGAAGTCTTCAATTTTTACAAATCAGTATTTGGAGGTGAATTTCCTTATATCGGTAAATTTAAAGATATGCCTGAAAATCCCGAGTATCCAATTTCTGAAGAAGAAAAAGAAAATAATGCATATTTCTCTGCCGATCAGCAAAGAAACTGTCTTGATGGGATGCGATTCTTCTGAAGCTTTTGGCCAAGCTTCAGTTGAAGGGAATAACTTTTCCATTTCTATCAATACCGATACTGTTGAAGAAGTTACAAGAATTTTTAATGAACTCTCAGTAGGCGGAGTAGTAAAAATGCCACTTGATAAAACCTTTTGGGGTGCTTATTTTGGGATGTTTACAGATAAGTTTGGTATTCACTGGATGGTGAATTGCGAATTAGATGAACATAAAGATCAATGATTATAAATGGTAGGGGCTAAGCCTCGAATATTCAGCATATAATAATAATTAATCGTAAGTGTTCTGGGCTTAATCCCTGTAACACTCATTTTACAGATAGACAAACATTCAACACTCAACATACAACAAACAATTTTCAATAACAAAGCGAAGTTTTTTATTTTTACTTGTTTATTGATTATTGAGTGTAGCTTATTGAGTATTTTTTTAGGTTTTGGGATTGATGTGATATAAATATTTTTTTTGTAAATATGTTTAAAAAACAATTTGTATATTGAAATATTATTTATATTTGTTGGAAATAATTTCTAAATTGGATAATAAAATTATCTGAGGTATCCGATAGACTTGTAAAAGCAAATGATAATGAAAAAAAAATAATAAAAATTAATCACTAAAAACAATTAATCATGAAAACAAATTTTCTTTTTACATTATTGATGTTAATTAGTTTAAACATCTATGCTCAAATCAATCTTGAACATACTTTTCCAAATTCTGTCTATTGTATAAACACTCAAACAAGAACGATATACTGTACTTCGTCTTATAGGAGTGATACTTTAACAATTTATAATAGTGATTATTCATTTTATAAATCTATTTCAATAACACCACCATACGGGTATGAGGGTTATTCTAGTTTTTTTGAAAATATTTCGGACAAGGTTTTTAATTTAGACAATGATATTGAATTTACGCGTAGTTATATAGATACATTGAATAATACAGGTTATTTATTAATTCTGTATAACGAAAATGGCAGTGAACTAATGAATTTTGAAAATTGTCAGTATGGTTACTATCATCAGACACAAAATGATGAACTCCGCTTCAAACTCGAACGTTATCCAAATTATCCCAATAGTGATCGTGTAACAGATATATATTCTTTACCGGGAAGTTTGAGCTCAATACAACCTCAAATCGGTAATAATATTACTTGTTCCGTTCACCCAAATCCTGCAGAAGATTTCATTTTTATAAATTACAAAATTGATGTTTTTGAAATAACAGATCTAATAATTTACAACTCAAATGGAATTATGATTGAAAGCAAAAAAATAGGAGGTGCGTTTGATAAAATAAAACTTGATATATCTGATTACAAGCCTGGAGTTTATATTTACAGATATAATGATATGAGTGATAGGTTTATAGTAAAATAAATAGGTTTTAACATTCAACACTCAATATATATGTTCAACATTTCAGCAAATTATTTCATTTTCTGCTTTTTACTTGTTTATTGCTTATTGTGTGTTGCTTATTGAGGGTTTTTTACATCAATCCAAAAGTCTCGGGATCGAAATAATTATTACCCACACTATTAGACAAAGTACTTAATCCCAAAATCTAAAAATCATCAATCAAAAATCTAAAGCCCTCTCATCCACTCCGGCCGAAGCGAAGCATTACCGGGTGATTTTAATACATTATTAATATCGTCCAAAAACTTTTGTTTGTCACGATTCAATATTCCTTTGAAAACAAGATAATTTGAGGCATGATCACTTCTGAAAATCGAATTTTTAAGCTCCAAGGTTTCAATAAATATTTTCATTTCTTCGATCAATTCAATAGTAGAAAGTGCTTCGAAATCTCCCTTAAAACGATTTTTAAAGTGATCTTCTCCATAAGGAAAACTTAAAACCAAAGTAGATAAAAATTCGGGCTGAATTTGATTAACGGCTTTTGCAGAATTAATTGCATGCTGAACGGAATATTTCTTTCCACCTAAGCCGTTTAGAATCATAACCGATAGTTTTATACCTGCCTTTTCGGCTTTTTGCAATCCATCAACAGTTGAATTAAAAGTTTCACCTTTATTTATGAGTTTTAAAAGTTCATCATCCCCTGATTCAATTCCAACATAAAGTAATTTAAGTCCGGCATCGGCTAATTGCTTTAGCTCAGAGTCGGTTTTTGAACTGATGTCTTTTGGTAAAGCATAAGCTGAAATCCTTGTTATCCTGGGAAATGCATTGTTGATTTCAGTTAAAATATTCATAAGTTTTGAAGTGGACAAAACCATTGCATTTCCGTCAGCAAGGAATATTTTTTTTATATTTATTGATTCAGAAGCAACTTCCTTGATTTCTTTTATAATTTCTTCTTCTTTTCTGACTTTGAATTTCTTTGATGAATACATTTCACAAAACGCACAGCGGTTCCACGAACAGCCTAATGTTAATTGAAGGATCAATGAGTAAGCTTCACTTGGTGGCCGGAATATAGGCTCATCATAATCGAGTGGAAAATACATAAGGGGCCTTTGATTTTAGATTTTACAATTTAGATTTTTGAATTTATATTCAAATTTAATCGGTTAATTTTTATGCAAATTTAAAAATTAATTGATGCTTGCAGATTTGATTTTTGGCGATCGCAACAATGTTTTTTATTGTAAATTTGCCCAAAAACATAAAAATTTATCCTATGAACACCTCTGTTGAAATAAGTTATTATCCGCTAAAAGAGGAATTTATTCCTCCGATAAAGGAGTTTATTGATCGCTTGAACGAATATGAAAACCTGGTAGTTAGAACCAGTGGTATAAGTACACATATTTTCGGTGAATACTTCGAGGTAATGAAAATCCTGACCGCAGAAATTCATAAATCATTTGAAGTGCCTCATTCGGTTTTTGTTATGAAGATTATTAATGCAGATTTGAACGTTTCTTAATGGATTTTTCTCAATTTTTTGATATATTCTACCAAAACATTCTTGATACTTCTTTATTAGAGATAATTGCTGTAATCTTTGGATTACTAAGCGTATGGTATGCAAAGAAAGAAAACATTTGGGTTTATCCAACCGGAATTGTAAGCGTTGTAATATATGTTTATATCTGTTTTTTTGCGAAGTTATATGCTGATATGGGTATTAATTTCGTGTATTTTATCATGAGTATCTACGGTTGGTACTTCTGGTCAAGAAAAGATGAAGAAAAAAAACCTCCTCCCATTTCTATGTGTACTCGTAAGGAGCACATTATTAGCATAATTATGTTTGCTTTTTTCTTTGTTGTTTTGAATTATTTTTTAAGTAATCATACTGATAGCAATGTTCCATTGATTGATTCATTTACAACGGCTGTTTTTATAGTTGGGATGTGGTTGATGGCAATTAAGAAAGTTGAAAACTGGATAGCATGGATTATTGGTGATTTAATATCTATCCCTTTGTATTTCTATAAAGGCCTGGTATTTACGAGTTTTCAATTTACTATATTTCTAATTATTGCTGTAATGGGTTATATCGAGTGGAAAAATAAACTTCAGGAAAGTAAACAAATTGCTTAAAAGAATTGCAATCACCGGACCGGAATCTACCGGAAAATCAAGTTTGTGCCGATACCTGGCAAAACACTACCATACTTCCTGGGTGGAAGAATATGCTCGCAAGTATATTGATGATTTAAATCGGCCATATGATCTTGATGACATTGTTGAAATTGCTAAAGGGCAACTTGTTAATGAAAATCAAATTGCAAAAAAAACAAAGGAATTATTGTTTTGTGATACTGAACTTATTGTTACAAAAATATGGAGTGAACATAAGTTTGGTGTCTGCCCCGAATGGATACTTAATAGTATAAAAAATCATAAATATGATTTGTATTTGCTTTGCAATGTTGATCTTGAATGGGAACCTGACCCTCAAAGAGAGCATCCACATTTAAGACAACATTTTTTTGATTTATATAAACAAGAACTCAAAAAAAGAGAATATAATTTTGGAATTGTATCGGGAAAAGGAGATGAAAGATTGCAGAATGCAATAAATTTGATTAATAATCTGTTATTTGATAAAACTTTAGGTTGAGAATCTCAAAACATATAAACAACACTTCAGGACTACAATTCTTTCAATTGTTCCGTTATGCAATTCTTTTGCTAATCGGAATATTATTCACAAAAACCAGCCTGACAACAAGTGAAATAGGCTTTTACGAATCCTTAATATTTTTAGCAAGTGCTGTAAGTTTTTATTGGATTTCAGGTTTGGTTCAATCTCTGCTGATTGTTTATAAAGAACCTGAAAAAGGGAAACGTTCACCCGAATTGTTCAATGCTTTTCTGCTGATGTTTTTTTTCAGTTTTTTAGTGTTCATAATTATCAGAATTTTTACAGGCAATATTTCCTCTTACTTTAATCTTTCTAGTGAAACAGAACTTTATAAATTATTTTCATGGTATATTTTATTAATCTCTCCCTCATATTTAATCGAATATATTTATCTTTTAAAAAATAAACCCAAGAGAATAATTCTCTATGGTTTAATTTCTTATTCACTTCAACTTTTGTTTGTTGTACTTCCGGTTTTATTTGGTTATTCTTTGATTTACTCTGTTTATGGATTAGTTGGGATTGCGGTTTTACGCTTTTTGTGGTTGATCAGGCTTTTGATAATCTATTCGGTAATAAGAGTTTCATTTCTTTATATTAAGAATCATATTTCGTTGGGTTATCCCTTAATATTTAGTAGCTTATTAAGCGGTTCGGGTGAATATATTGACGGATTGATAATTTCAAATTATTTCGATTCGGCAACATTTGCAATTTATCGGTTTGGGGCAAAGGAGTTTCCGCTGTTTTTGATTTTGGCAAATGCGTTTAGTAATTCAATGATTCCTGAATTTTCAAAAGGAATAGAAGTCAATGATATTCTTATAAAGATTAAAAGGAATTCATTGAAATTGATGTACTATTTTTTTCCTCTCTCAATTATTTTACTAATAACAAGTCATTATTTTTACCCAATAGTTTTTAACAAAGATTTCTCGGAAAGTGCCGATATTTTTAATGTTTACGTTTTATTAATAATTACCCGCTTCATTTTTCCACAAACATTAATAATCGGACATAAGCATACAAGAATTATGATGATCACCTCTTTGATTGAGATTATCATAAACGTATCCATAAGCATTTTGTTAATAAAACCTTTTGGAATTGTGGGCGTTGCTTTTGGGACTCTTGCAGCTTATTCGGTTGAAAAAGTTATTCTAATTTTTTATGCATCTTTTAAATTGAAAATCAAACCCGGGAAATATATTCCTTTATTTCAATATTTGTTATTATCCTTGATTTTGATAGTTGTATTTATAGGAACATTAGTGTTTGTGTAACAGAACTCCGAAATTAAAAATTAGAAAAAAAGGAAAAAGTATGCAAATCAGAGGTTTAATATCCCGAAACATAAACATCAAAAAACTCACTTCCTGTGCTGACTTTTTTACATCGTTCTTTAATGATCGTTATATATGAATAATCATCGTAATTCATCTCAATTAATTTCGTAGCCATTTCTTTTGAATTGAACCGGTCAAGCAGAAGATAAACTTTTTCATTTTTAAGAATATTTTCAAGCCTTTCGTGTAATTGCTTTTCGGCGCCGATGTATTCATCTTTTTGTATCCAGTCCAAGGGAAAAGGATTTGGGTTTTTCAGCAAAGGATAAATAGCTGCATTGTTTGGTAATAAAACAAAATGACCATGCATTTTTGGATTTGCATCATAAAGTTTTTTAAAATCTGAATAATATTCAAATGTAGTTGGGTTTGTCTTTATTTCACCAAATTCAGGGAATAGATCACTTAAGTTTTTTGTCAGGTTGGAGGCTGCAAGTTCGCGGTAATTGGTGTTTCGCTGTCCCCAGATTGAAACCCAAAATAATAAACCTGCAAGGATAGTAAAAATATATGGTAAAACATTTTTTTGTTTTTTTGAAAATACAAAAAGTTGTAGTTTTTTATTAATATGATTTATTAAAATAAAATTCAAAGAGATAAGAACCCCAAGCATATAAACCGGAAAGTTTACACCAAGAGAAATGGAACTTGTCCACGAAAGTAATATTATTAAAACAATTATTGTTTTTTGAATTTGGCTCAAAGATTTGATATAAATTGCCATGACAAATAAAATTAACACAATCCAAAAAACTTCATTAGTCATTGAGCGGTAATCATTCCCGAAAAATATTCTAAAAGTTGCATAAATAGTCATTAATAAATAAAGCAGGATAGTTATTTGCCAAAAACTTTTCTTTTCAGCAGAAAAATAGGGTAGGAGGTTCTTTTTTGAAATAAAATTTGGTTTTATCCGGTCTAGAAAAGCAAAGAGTAACAAAATCAGAACAATAAAATTCAATGGTAAAAATCTGGCTTTCAGAAAGGATTTTATATAACTAAGAAATCCCGTTTCAAAAAGTTCGGTTCGTCCGGTCATTTGTTGGATAAAATATTGAAATGAATCGGTCGAAATCAACATTACCAGGTAAATAATAAATGGTAAACCGCCTGTAATTATCACTATTGGTAAAACTTTCAAGCGTTTTTCTTTTAAAAAAGAACATATGATATAGAGAAAAATAAACACAGCGAGAAAAACAAAATTTTGTTTGCATAAGGCAGCTAAAGAAAATAAAAACAATGCAGTTGTGGTATAAAAATCCTTTTTAAAAGAGGAAATTTTCCCGGAGAATAATTTAATTAAAAATGAAAATCCTATCAGTGAAAAAAATATTCCGTCAATAGTTGTCCAGGGATAAAGATGATATGTGTTTACATTTAGTACAAAAACCGAAATTCCTGTGAGGGAGAAAATTATTACGTATTTAGATTTTGATTCTATAGTTAAAAAATTCTTTATCAAAATATATGCCCATAAAAAAGAGAAGAGAAAAAATTGCAAAAGAACAAAAATTCGCCCGCTGATAATTATTGGAAACGGGCTTGCAAAATGAATTGTGTGAAGAACACCGGAAAACACCGGCCTGATTGAAATGAAGTCATTATGAGGGATTTCACCATTGATGATCCGGTAGGATTGTGCAAGGACAACCCCATCGTCGGATGGATTAAAACCCTCATTTGAAACATATTCGGTGAAATAGAAGATCAATCCTACAATAATAGCACAAATGAAGGTGCAAAATAAAGATAGAAGTCCGTTATTTCGATTCATGGTATTCTTTTTCAGTATTTACCGACCAGATGTTATTTTTCGTTTTTATATTATAAATAATGTTTTCAACGGCAGTCATGGCTGTCAGCATTGAATGATCCATGTTGTTGTATCTGTGCATGCCATTTCGCCCGATAAGGAAAAGATTTTCAAACTTATCAGTAAAATTGCTAATCGTTTCAAAATTGTCATAAGAACCGAAATATGCAGGATAAGTTTTTGGCATACGAATTACTATCCCGTCCAAAACATCTTCTTTTTCAATCATATCAATTCTACACATTTCATTGATTGCAAAATCCAAAAAATCTTTATCGGATTTACTCCAAAGTTCATCTCCTTCGTTGCAAAAATATTCGAGGCCAATCCAGACATGAGCGGGATCCTTGACCATAAAGGGACTCCAATTATTGAAAATCTGTAATCGCCCGATTTTTACATCCCTTTCCTGAATATAAATCCATGTATCCGGTATTAAATTGTTTTTAGTTTTGATTTTAGTTTTGTTTTTGATTTTCATTTTCTTTAACAGAAGTCCTACCGTAATAAAATCGCGATAGATTAATCCGTTTGATACTTCAAGAACATCATCAGGGACAGAATTTTGAATCGAAGAAACCAGGTCTTTCACAGGCATTGATGAAATGAAGTAATCTCCTTTGATTTCCTGTTTTTCGCCGGATAAAATATTTTCAATTGTTACGTTAACAATTTTATTTCCATCTGTTTTAAGCCCGACAATTTTTTGATTTTTATGAATTTCACCACCATTTTCACAAATTTGATCAGCCACTTCTTCCCATAATTGTCCCGGCCCGAATTTCGGATATAAGTATTGTTCAATCAGGCTGGTTTCCGTATTTTTTTGATCGATTGAGCGGTTTTTGAAGAAAATGCTTTTTATGGCGTGAGAAACGGTTTTGCTCACCGATAAACCTTTTATTCGTTGTGCACCCCATTCCGCTTTAATATTATCGCATGAAATCCCCCAGACTTTTTCGGTGTAATCTTTAAAAAAAGTTATGTAAAGTTCTTTGCCAAAACGGTTAATAAAAAAATCTTCAAGGGATTTTTCATTTTTTACCGGAAAAATTCTGATCAATAAATAACTATATCCGATTTTAATGATCCGAATTATTCCAAGGTTTTTTAAAGTATTTAAATTTAGAGAAATCGGATAATTGAAAAATTTACGTAAATAAAAAATCCGCGATAGACGTTGTCGAATAAGCATTACTTTGGATGAATTGACGAGCTTTGGTTTTTTGTTATCATCCTGAATAGGTAAGATTTTGAGCCACCAGTCCATAACCGTTTTTGACTTTGAAAAAAAACGATGGCCACCAATATCAATACGGTTTCCTTTATAATTAACGGTTTTACTAATCCCGCCAATATCGTCGGACATCTCGTAAATTATTGGTTTTACGTCAGATTTCTGCAGCAATTCATAAGCTGCCGTAAGCCCGGCCGGGCCGGCACCAAAAATTATTGCTTTTTTTCCGGCTTTTGTTTTTGTATTCATTCGGGGGCAAAAATAAAATAATTAACTTTAACACCATTAAAAGTTATAAAATGACAATTTCATTTACGTTAAACGGTTTCTTAAGAAGTATATAACAATTAAAATTATTGAGTTTCCTGAAGCGCAGGAGAAGAAAATCCCTGTGTATTTATTTGCTATGTCTTTTCACTTAATCCAGGAACATCCCCATCAAATCCTTTTGCAATACGAACTCGTGCTTGAGCTAATAGCTCATCATAATTTGCTTTAAACATTGCGGCAGTAGTTTTATAAATTAGACCAGCTAATTTTTGTAGCGACAGATATTCGGAAGCATGTTCAAATGCTGATGAATTGGTTTCATCAAATCGACTGAAATACTCAAAGAGAACAATTACTTCATCCTCTGACAGTTTAATTGTGTAATCACTCATTTTTATAATTTTCTTAAAACATAACAATCTGCATCACAAGAGGTGCCACTCAAATTTACTTGTTTTTACAGTTATAATATTACCTTTCATTAATAATCTTCTTTATTGTTTCAGATAGGGAGGGGATATGCTTTTCACAAACCCAGAAAATTTCTTCAGCATCAATATCAAAGTATTGATGAGTAATAATATCTCTTAAACCTTTTGCACCTTTCCAATCTATTTCAGGATATTTTATTAAAAGAGTTTTATTTGTAATTTTATCAATATTCTTTAAACTTTCTCCAATTGCAATTAACTGCATACAAATGGAATCTAGTTTTTCCTTTCCTTCCAGTGAATTTGTAAAATCTTCTACTGTTTGTATTGGTGTGAAACGAGTGATTACTTTTTGAGTAGCATCTAATATTTGATTTAATATATCCAGTACTAATTCTTTATCATACATAGATGGCGTTCTTTTCTATATGTTTTTTTAAATATGGATTCATTTTCTCTCGATTTCTCACAATATCAATAGTTTTATGGAGTAATTTTTCCAATTCATCTTTAATATGCACCAGTTTAAAAAGATCTGGTTCAGTAGTTTCAATTATAATATCGATATCGCTCTCATGTCTTCCTTCATCTTTTGAATATGAACCAAATAATCCTATATTATTAATGCCATACTTTTCAGCATTTTCTTTTTTGTATTTTTTAAGAATTTTAAGAATTTCTGAACGAGTCATTATTTTACAGATAAATTACAATGTTATTTTAAGCAAAGGTATATAATATATTCTTAGTAAGCAAGAAAAAACGTAGCTCGTAAAATGTTTTTATCTTGAAGAAATGATTAATACAAAATATTTGCGTTTTTTTCGATCTCAGCGATTTTTATATTTTAGAGCATCAAAAAAGGCAGCTAACTTTTCTGTAAATTTGTTATTGAAAATATGCGCAAATTATAAAGAGGAAAAAATGGATCAAAAAATAGAAAATCTTGACGTTAACACTTTACTTCAGCCATTGGAGGAATTAAGAGATTGTTGTTTTTGTCCGCGAAATTGTCATACTGATCGTTTTTCTGAGAATTTGGGTTATTGCAAGTCGGATGCTTCATTTAATATTTCTTCCATTTGTAATCATCGTGGAGAGGAACCTCCAATAAGCGGAAGCAAAGGAATTTGCAATATTTTTTTTTATAATTGTAATTTGCAATGTATTTATTGTCAGAATTTTCAGATCAGTAAGAATGTAAGAAGGAGCTTTCACGAAAAATTTCCCTTAAAAGAAGTCTTGATCCAAATTCTTAGAATTTTAGACACAGGTATCAATATTGTTGGTTTTGTTTCGCCATCGCATTTCATTCCTCAAATGAAAGTAATAGTAAATTCATTAAAAGCGATTGGAAGAAATCCGGTAATTGTTTATAATACAAATGGATATGATACTGTTAGTTCAATAAAAGAGCTTGAGAAATTTGTCGATGTTTATTTGCCTGATTTTAAATATTGTGATATAAATATTTCAAAAGAATATTCAGATACTGAAAATTACTCCGAATTTGCATTAAATGCAATTAAAGAAATGTATCACCAAAAGGGTTCCGGTTTGGAAATGGATGAATTTGGTTATGCACAAAAAGGGATAATTATCAGACATTTAGTATTACCCAGGCAAGTTGAGAATAGTATTAATGTATTACGAACAATAGCAACAGAAATTTCACCAGAGATTCATATCTCCTTGATGTCGCAGTATTACCCTACACAAAATGTCTCTGCTCATTCCGGGCTTTGCCGAACCCTGAAACAAAACGAGTATGAAAAAGTAGTTTTAGAGATGGAAAAGCTCAATATGTTTAATGGTTGGGTGCAGGATATGTCCAGCTATGAAAATTACCGTCCGGATTTTTCAAAAAAAAGAAATCCTTTTGGATGATTTCAGCTTACTTCTGAAGTCAAAAACCCCAGCCCGACCATATGGGCAGGTTTAATCGGTGTTCTTAAATCAATTTATTTATGGCTTTGTGTTGCGTTAAAAGAATCAAAAAATATTTACCACCCTTCTTTTCTTGAATTTTTCCTAGGATTCCGATGTTCTTTAATTCTTTCAAATAGCCTTCTTTTAAACTCTTTTTCAGCTTCAAAAAGAATAATGATTTTTTTCACGGATATTATATTTTTAATTTTTTCATAAAATTCAATTTTTAAATCAAGCATTGCCTGTCCTTGAAGGAAATAATCCTGAATCATTTGTTCAGCTTCTTTATCAGACATTTGCCAGACTTTTTCAGGTGGGGGAGGTGGCTCGCTAACTAATTCTTTTTGAATGCTTTTCCTTTTTGCTTCATATTCATTATATAAAGGCCAAAAACTTTGAGCTTCTTCAGGTGTTAAATCAAGTTTGTTCGTAATAAATGCAACCTTTTGGGCTTCAATTTTCTGCCTCATGTCGTTTTTGAATTTCTGTTTTTCTCCTCTGACTTGTGCAAAACTATTAATGCTAAAAAATAGCATCAGAAGTATTATATATACTTTCTTAAATAAATAATTTGTTGTTTTTCTTTTCATAACATTATATATTATAAATTATATAAAATTTCTATTTCGTAATCTTCATTTGATAAATAATCAATTAAATCTTCTTCATAAATATTTTCTTCGGAAAATGGATTGAGAAGATTTATGTTTTCGTCTCCCTGGCTAATAAACGTTGTAATAAGTTCAGATTCTGAGTAATCGTCTAAGAAAAACGGATCATTGTTTAAAACATCTTCCCATGAAATTTCCATAAATTCATTTGTTGATTTATTATTTTCCTGATTTGAAAATATGATTGAAAGACCAAGAATTGCAATAAATAATAATGAAAATCCTATTGCATATTTAGGAGTAAAAATATTCTCAAGTACTATCTTTAAAATTGGTTTTTTGCCGTTAGAAATGCACCTTTCCTTTATTCTTAAAGGTAGTTCATCAAAATAATCTTTCGGTGTAGAAAAAGGATTATTTTTATTTAATCCCGATAATTTTTCGGAAAGTGTTTCTAATTCCTTTTTTACATCCTGATCGTATAAATTACTTTTGTTGTTCATTTTATATTTGAATGATTTATGTCAAAAAAGTTTAATCATTTGTTAAAATATTTTCAATTTTTTTTACTGCAATATGATATGAGGCCTTTAAAGCTCCCACCGAAGTATCGAGAATTTCTGACATTTCTAAATAAGGCATTTCTTCAAAATATCTCATATTGAAGACAGTTCTTTGTTTTGTGGGTAATTTTAAGATAGCTTTTTGTAATTTCATTTGAATTTCATCACCATCAAAAAATGAATCCGAACTAAGCGAATTTGAAAGTTTTTTCTCAACATCAACCATCGGAACATATAATTTTGTTCGCTTTTTCCTCAGAAAACTATATGTTTCATTAGTGGCGATGCGATAAATCCATGTAAACAGATTGGAATCCTCGCGGAATTTGTCAAGATTTTTCCAGATTTTTATAAAAACCTCTTGTGTTACATCGTTGCTATCATCGTGATCGATAAGCATTCGTCTGATGTGAAAATATATTTGCTGCTGGTACTTTCTACACAGTAAATCAAAGGCGTAGTTTCTCGAATTTTTATTTTTAAATTGAATTAGGATTTCTTTATCGGATAAACCTTTTGAATTATTTTTGCGAAATCCCTTCATTTATTTTTTAATAAAGAATCACTTAGTACTAATAACAAAATTAGACATAAATGTAATAAAGAAGTCTAATTTAAGAAGTCTAAATTTCTGTTGATCAGTTTATCAAAATCTATCTCATATCAATTATCTCAACATCAGGATAATCCTCAGGATTGAAAACAAATTCAGTTCCGTTCAAAGGAACATCGGGAATAAATTTTGTAATAAGATAAGTGTAAATACTATTATTATTATCAAATATTGAAAAACTAATTATCTGATATTTGTCTTTGTCGATAATAAGTTCAACTTTAGAATAATTTTTCTTTTTATAAGGAATTAATTCGATTATTTGAATATTTTTTCCATCCCTTTTTTCTTCACCAATTAGCTTAGATTTATAGTTTTCAGTATATGAATCCAATAAATTTGTTGGAGTAAAAACTTCTTCACCTTCTTCAATTGAATTTATCTGTACTTCTTCGGCATCTTCAATATAAGTCCAAATAGTTCCTCCGTTAGAAATAACAACTTGTCCGGCAACATTTAAACGGTATTTATCACCCTCAACTAATAATTCACCTTTATATGATTCATGAATATTTGATTCATCATTATCCATTTTATATAAAAAATCAACTTCTATTGTTTTATATGATTCGGTTTTACTGCTCAGGTCTTCGAGTATTTTCGTAGCTTTTTTATCTTTTTGGGCGTAGATTCCCGTAGTAATAGAAATTGTTAAAATAAAGATAATGAATTTTTTCATAATGAATGTGTTTATAGGTTTTGTCCTTTTATCAGGATAATATAATATCAAATTTTATAATTAAGAATTATCTAAATCTTTCAAAAACTGTTCCAAAGCAAATTCGTTTGCAACTTTCACTTCACGGGCTTTACTTCCTTCGAATGATCCGACAATTCCCACAGCTTCTAATTGATCAATAATTCTTCCAGCTCTGTTATAGCCGAGTTTTAATTTTCTTTGTAATAGTGAAGTAGAACCTTGTTGATTTAAAACAATAATTCTTGCAGCGTCTTCAAAAAGTTCGTCTCTTTCGTTAGGATCGAAATCACCATTTGAAATACTTTCCTCATCGGGGCAATCAGGTAAATAATATGGAAGCGGATAAGCTCTTTGCTGCCCAATAAAATCAGTAATTCTTTCAATTTCAGGTGTATCGACGTAAGCACATTGTAAACGAACAAGGTCACTGCCTGTTGAAAGCAACATGTCACCTCTACCAATTAATTGATCGGCACCACCGCTATCAAGAATTGTACGAGAGTCGATTTTTGAGATTACTCTAAAAGCAACGCGGGCAGGGAAATTTGCTTTAATAGTTCCAGTAATAATATTTACTGATGGCCGCTGAGTAGCTATAATCAAATGAATACCAATAGCTCGAGCCAATTGAGCCAAACGGGCTATCGGGACTTCTATTTCTTTGCCGGCCATCATAATCAAATCGGCAAATTCGTCAATAACCAAAACCAGGTAAGGCAAAAAGCGATGGCCATGTTCAGGATTAAGTTTTCGTGCTATGAATTTTGTGTTATATTCTTTAATATTTCTGACCTGGGCATCCTTAAGAAGATCGTAACGATTATCCATTTCGATTCCGAGAGAGTTTAATGTACGAACCACAACTCTTGTGTCGGTAACAATAGCTTCCTCGGTATCGGGTAATTGCGCTAAAAAATGTCTTTCTATTCTTGTGAGCAAGGTCAACTCAACCTTTTTAGGATCAATTAAAATAAATTTAAGTTGAGCAGGGTGTTTTTTATATAAAAGTGAAGTTATAATTGCGTTTAGACCAACCGATTTACCTTGTCCGGTAGCACCTGCCATTAAAATATGAGGCATTTTTGTTAGGTCGGCTACAAAACTTTCGTTTGCAATGGTTTTTCCAAGCCCGAAAGGCAATTCAAATTTTGTTTCCGTGAATTTTCGTGACGAAAGAATTGATTTTATGGAAACTATTTCAGGTTTTCGGTTGGGAACTTCAATGCCAATTGTGCCTTTGCCCGGAATTGGTGCTATGATACGGATACCCATCGCGGCAAGACTTAAAGCAATGTCATCTTCAAGGTTTTTGATTTTTGAAATACGAATACCCGGTGCAGGAACAATCTCGTAAAGTGTAACTGTGGGTCCTATTGTAGCTCTGATTTTATCAATTTTTATCGAATAGTTTAGAAGAGTTTCTACTATCCTGTCTTTGTTTGATTCAAGCTCTTCTTTTTGAACATTAATTTCTCCGGTATCATAATCATCAAGAAGTTCTAGTGTCGGATATTGATAATCAGCTAAATCAAGAGTCGGGTCATATTCCGTTTCAATAGTCTGGTGCTCAATAATGTTTTTATTGTTTTCCTTTTTTTCTTCTTCAGGCAGGGGATTTTCTATAGTTAATTCAATGGCATCTTCATCATTATTTTCATTGAGGTTATTTGTTTTTTTCTCTATATCTAAGCTGATATTTTCAAAATCAGAATCATTATTAGTTTCATTTTCCTCTTCATTTTCATTTGAATTGCTTATGCTTTCATCTTCCGAAATAGAATATTCAACAGTATTGTATCTGTCGGTTTTTTCTCTATTGTTTTTGGGAAATGATTCTTCATCAATATCATCATCTTTTGCTTTTTTCTTAAATTTAAAGTTCAGTGAAAAATTAAAAGTAATTATCAAAAAACTTATTAAGATGAAAAACAGTAAAAAACCAATACCGATTGTCCCGATAAATTGATGAAGAAAAAGATTAGATTGATAACCAAACATTCCCCCAAAGATTGAGAATTTCGGACTTTTAAGAAGAAATGAAAAGGCAACCGAAAACCAGATTATACCCAGAAGTGAATATCTGAATGATTTCCCAAGTGGAAATATTGTAATTTTTGTAAGAAGCTTAACTCCTGAAATAAAGAATAATAATACAAAAAACAGAGAAGATGCTCCAAATAATTCCTTAATGAAGAAATTTGAGATATATGCACCGAGATACCCTGTCCAGTTATGAATTTTAACATCGCCTGAAAACTCGCCAATTGACAAAGAAGAAATTTTATCGAAATCTTTCCACCATGTAAAAAAATATGAAACAAAAGCTATTAGCAAATAAATTGATAAAACTACAAAAAAGAAACCTGTTATTTTTTGGAATTTAGGACTTTTAAAAAAACTAAAAATCGATTTTCCGGACTTTTTTTTGGTCTTCTTTTTTTTAACGATTTTTTCCTTCTTTAAAGAATTTGCTTTAAACTGATTTGGTTTCTTTGGCATTTATTGTCATTTGATTAATGTTCCAAAACGGAAAACCATGATCAATATTTCAGGTTTTCTGTTTTTTCAATATTTTACAAAAATAAGTATTTCTAATAAATTAAGCAGGTTAAATTAAGAAGCTTGAAATTTAGAAGATTTCGTATATTTGAAAAAAATAACGCTATGAAAAACAAAACAAAAACAATTTTATTAGTACTTATTGGGTTGACTTTTATGTTTAACTCCTGTAAGAAAGATGAGGATAAAGTTACACCTTCTGCAAAAGTAACTAAACAGGAATTTTCTTTTTCCGATTATAATATTCTTGAAGTTGAAAATGCATTCGAGGTAAATGTTACATTTTCGGAAAATGAAGAAAAAATTGAGATTCAAGCCAACGAAAATTTGCATCAATACATTGATGTCGGGAAGAATTCAAACACTTTATTAATTAGTTTTCAGGATAATGTAGAGATTGAGGGAAATGCAACATTAATTGCAAACATTACAACAAAAGAAATAACCGGATTTTATGGAACAGGGGCTGTTACAATTATTTTGCAGAATAAATTAATTGCCGATGAAGTTATAGTTGAATTAATCGGGGCATGTTATTTTGAAGGCGAGATGGAAGTCGATAAAATTGATGCATTGCTGATAGGAGCTACCGAACTTGATATAAGAGGTAGTACGAATTCATTTTATGTTATAGCTGAAGGAGCAAGCACTATCAAAAATTACGACTTTGTAGTAAAGTACTTAAATCTTAATCTTTCAGGAGCAAGCTATACATACTTAACCATTACCGAAGAAATGGATATTATTGCCTCGGGTGCGAGCATACTTTATTATAAAGGTGATGGAATAATAAAAAGTCAAATCCTTACCGGTGCTTCGCAAATAATTCATGTGGAATGAACCCGGGAGAATGCATGAATGATTAAATGCGTGAAAGCATGAATATTTGAATATTCATTTTGCCATTGATCGGATGTTGTTTTTGTTTTCGGGTACTGTTAATGGCAGACCGGATGCTTTCCCTGACTATACGGATGCAAACTATTAATAATTAGAAGTCATTATATAACAATATGGAAGCAGTTTTTGGTCAATAAGAAGCAAACTTTTGTGGTTTTTTTTCTTCGGCATAGGTTGTTTTCCTTGCCATTAAACAAGTTATAAAAGTTTAACCATTTTTTAAAAACCTGATTTGGATATTGAAATTTTTTTTATGTTTGAAAAATCTTTAACGTAAAAGTTTGTTTGAATTTACAAACGATAAATAATGTGCCTTCTATTGTAATTATTTCGAAGTTATAAACAATGTCTAAACCTAATAACATGAAAAAAACATTAACAGTAATTATTCTACTTTTCTCATACCTGACTTATGCACAAACAGGTGAAAAGAATTTCATTGATCAGAATTACATCGAGGTTGCCGGAACAGCTGAAATGGAAATTGTTCCGGACCAAATATTTTTAAAAATTCTAATTAATGAGAAGGATATAAAAGGAAAGTCCAACATCGGGGAAATTGAAAGCTTAATGACAGACAAACTTACTGAGATAGGATTAGATGTTAAAAGAGACTTAGCAATAATCGATCTGTCGAGCAATTTTAAATATTATTTCATTAAGGAGAAGAAAATTTACATCACAAAGGAATATGAATTGAAAGTATTGGATGCAAATACAGCAGGTAAAGTTATTCAAGAGCTGGAAAAATTTTCAATATCAAACATTTCGGTTTCGAAAGTTGATCATTCCAAAATGACTGAATTTAAAATGGAAGTTAAATTGAGCGCAATTAAGGCTGCTAAGGAAAAAGCCGAAGCTTTGGTAGCAGAAATAGATCAAAGCATTGGGAAAGCAATTTATATTCAGGAGTTAGGAAATTTGAGAGTTATAAGTAGTTTAGCAAATATGGCTTCGAATATTATGATTAGAGGATCCAGATCGTCAGAGAATGAATTATATCAGGCAGAAATTGAATTTGAAAAGATACAATTGCAATATTCAATACTGGTTAGATTTGAATTAAATTAGAAAGTATTGTACGAAATATAACTCATAGTTTAGTAATTATTTAGGATGTATGGGTAATTGACTTATAACGGATAAACTTACATAAGCAATATGAGAACTATTATTAAGAGATTACTCTATTTACTATTCATTTTCTTTTTCGCAGGATGTAACTATTCTTCCAAAATAGAAGAGATTGATTTTAAATCACGGGTAAAAGCTGGAACTCCTATCCCTGATGGAGTTGTTGATACATTGCTTGAGTTATACAGGGTTCCTGCAATTAGTATTGCTACAATTCATGAAGGACAAATAGATTGGGTTAAAGCCTATGGCATACGTAAATATGGTAGCCCGGAAAAGGTTGACAGTTTAACATTATTTCAGGCAGCATCACTCTCAAAACCTGTTTCTGCTGTAGTCGCACTTGGTATGGTAGATATTGGGGAACTTACATTAGATGAAGACGTAAATAACAGGTTGAAGTCATGGACTGTGCCATCGAATGAATTTACAAAAAACGAACATGTTACACTCAGACGATTATTGAGTCATTCTGCAGGACTTACAATGGATGGAGTACCAGAATTTGAAGCAAATGAGAAAATTCCCACACTAGTACAAATCTTAGACGGGAATTGGGATGGAGCGAAAGAATCTGTGTATCCAATTATTGAACCGGGTAAAGAATATCGATATTCCGGTGGCGGTTATATTATTTTGCAACTACTTTTAAACGATATTTCAAATCGTTCATTTGACGATTTAGCTGAAGAATTAGTTTTAAAGCCAGCTAAAATGACTTCAAGTACTTTTGAGCAACCATTATCAAAAGAAAAGTGGAGTCAGGCTGCAGTTGGCCATCTAAAGGACAGGACTCCAATAAAAGGTTTATGGCACACTTTGCCAGAACAAGCAACAGGCGGCTTATGGACAACTCCAAAAGACCTTGCCAACTTTATGATAGAACTTTGGAGATCTTATCAAGGATTATCAGACACCCTTTTACCACAATACTTAGCGCGCGAAATGTTGACAAGGCAAAAAGATGATATGGGTCTCGGAATATATTTGCCAAGTTACGGAGTATTCAGATTTAGTCATACAGGAGCAAATGCAGGATTCCGCTGTTTTATGGTCTTGTCTGTAGATGTCCCTGAAGGTGTAGTAATTATGACAAATGGAGATTCAGGAGAAATACTGTTGTGGAAAGTGTTTGATTTAATCGCATATGCCTATGGTTGGCAAGTAAAATAAACAAAACTATAAGCACAAAGAAATGTATAAAATATTAGTCGAGTAACTTGTAAATTAAGGGATTGTAGCCTGCTTAAATTTTCTAATAAGCTGACAGGAAAGTAGCCCGCTACCCCAATGTTTCATACCTACAACCGTTAAACCATTTTTTCCGAAATTCTAAACAGAATTAGTTTTATTCCAAATAACAAAATTTCCGAGTTCCGAAATTATTATACCTTTGCGGCCTGAAAATTTACAGAGAAAATGTTAGAAAAATTAGAGAAAATATATAATCGCTGGCAAGACATTGGTGAGCAAATTAATGATCCTGAAGTTGTTTCGGATATGAAGCGATATATAAAATTGAGTAAGGATTATAAGGATCTGCAGCCAATAGTTGACGGTTACAGGAAATATACTAATATTATTGATAACCTGAAATCGACAAAGGAAATTCTTAAAATTGAAAAAGATGAGGAATTCAGGCTGATGGCTAAAGATGAACTTAATTCATTAACAAAAGATAAAGAATTACTTGAAGAAGAAATCAGGATAATGCTTATCCCTGCCGATCCACAGGATAGCAAGAATGCCATTGTTGAGATAAGAGCAGGAACCGGTGGCGATGAGGCAAGTATTTTTGCAGGCGACCTTTTCAGAATGTATATGAAATTCTGTGAAACAAAGAAATGGAAGACCGAGTTAGTTGATGAAACTGAAGGAACCGTAGGTGGATTTAAGGAAATTATATTTAATGTTAAAGGTAATAATGTTTACGGACAGCTAAAATATGAATCGGGAGTTCATCGTGTGCAACGTGTACCGAAAACCGAAACTCAGGGTAGGGTTCATACATCTGCTGCCTCGGTAGTTGTTTTGCCTGAAGCCGATGAATTTGATATTGATCTTAAACAAGCCGATATAAAAAAGGAAACATTTTGTTCGTCAGGCCCCGGTGGACAGTCAGTAAACACAACTTACTCTGCCGTAAGGCTTACTCATGTTCCTACCGGAATTGTTGCAACATGTCAGGATCAAAAATCACAAATCAAGAATCTGGCAAAAGCAATGGCTGTACTAAGGACAAGGATTTACGAAATTGAGTATAAAAAATATCTTGAAGAAGTTTCTTCAAAAAGAAAAACTATGGTGTCAACCGGTGACCGTTCGGCAAAGATCAGAACATACAACTGGCCCCAGGGAAGAGTTACCGATCACAGAATTCATCTTACACTTTATAATCTTCCGGCTATTGTTGATGGAGATATTCAGGAACTTATCGACCAATTGCAATTAGCCGAAAACGCTGAAAGGCTTAAAGAAGACATAGGTTAATGGTTAAATTGTTATTCATCGAACGGGATATGTTTATCGGTAGTCTTCAGTCTCCAGTCTTCAGTCAACGAACTGCCGACTGCTTGTTGGTGACTGCTGATTACTGATTGTCAATATGCTTTAAAATGAAAAATAAAGTAAAAAAAAGAAATCCTAACTTTATTGCTTATCTCGAAGGATGGTTATCGATTGGGATTAACATTTTGCTTTTCGCTTTGAAATACTGGGCAGGAGTCGTTTCCGGCTCAGTTGCTATTATTGCTGACGCCTGGCATACTTTATCTGATTCAATTACTTCAATAATAGTATTGATAGGCGCAAAAACATCCGAGAAACCACCCGATAAAAATCATCCTTTTGGTCATGGAAGAGCAGAGATAATTGCCGCTTTTATCATCGGTATTTTTCTCGCAATGGTTGCATTTGAGTTTTTTGTGGAGTCAATAAACAGATTATCCGAGCACGAAGCAGCTTCTTATGGAACAATTGCAATAATTGTAACAATAATTTCCATACTTTTTAAAGAAGCTTTAGCTCAGTTTGCATTTTGGTCGGGTAAGAAAATCAAATCGAAATCATTAAAAGCCGATGCCTGGCATCATCGCAGCGATGCAATTTCTTCAATAATTATACTTGTAGGGATTTTTCTTGGAAAATATTTTTGGTGGATTGATGGCATTCTCGGATTAATAGTTGCAACAATGATAGCCTGGGCTGCCTTTAAAATTATTAAAGATACAATTAGTTCATTGCTTGGTGAAACACCTTCGGATGAAGATGTTCTGAAAATAAAGGAAATTTGTAATGAAGTTTCACCCTTTGATTCACATCCTCATCATATTCATGTTCATAATTATGGCAAGCATCAGGAATTGACTTTTCATATTAATCTTCCACAAAATATTTCTTTGCACGAAGCTCATAATATTGCTACCAACATTGAAATTGCCATTAAAGAGAAAATGAATTTTGAAACAACAATTCATATGGAGCCATTGCGAGAGAATAATAAATCAAAACAGAAATAAGACAGAAACACATAATCACCATGAACAAACAAGAATTATTTAATATTATCAAAGAAAAAAGATCATTTCTTTGTATCGGCCTCGATAGCGATCAGGAAAAAATTCCTCAACATCTCCTGAAATTCGATGATCCTGTATTTGAGTTTAATAAACAAATTATTGATGCAACTCACGATATTTGTGTTGCTTATAAACCAAACCTTGCATTTTATGAAAGCCGGGGAATCAAAGGTTGGGAGAGTTTTGAGAAAACAATTAAGTATCTGCATAAATTTAAGAAAAGTATTTTTACGATAGCAGATGCCAAACGTGGTGATATCGGGAACACTTCAAAACAATATGCAAAGGCATTTCTCGATCCTGAAATACCGGGCCTTGATTTCGATGCTTTAACGGTTGCACCTTACATGGGAAAAGATTCTGTTTCTCCTTTTTTGGCTTATAAAAATAAATGGGTAATTCTTTTGGCTCTTACTTCAAATATTGGTGCATATGACTTTCAGTTTTTGGAAGGCCTTCCCGATAATGAAAAGTTATATCAAAAAGTGATTAAAAAATCACTGGAGTGGGGAGATGAAGATAATATGATGTATGTGGTTGGAGCCACCAAAGCTGAAATGCTTACGGAAATCAGAAAGATTATTCCAAATCATTTTTTATTAATTCCCGGTGTTGGGGCACAAGGTGGAAGCTTGGAAGAAGTAGCAAAATACGGCTTAAACGATACTTGTGGTTTATTAGTAAATTCTTCGCGAGGGATTATTTTTGCTTCCGATAAAATTGATTTTGCCGAAAAAGCAAGAGAAAAAGCCATGGAATTGAGAGATCAAATGCATGAAATCCTTGTAGGGAAGAATGAGTGAATGATAGAATGCTAAAATGATTGAATAATAAACCGTCGCTTATAAATTAGTATTTAGGCATTCTCGCATTCACCCATTCTCGCATTCACTCATTCTCGCATTCATTCAATAATAGTGTTCCAATGGTGAATATCCGGTTCTTCACCTTCCTGTATCGCTTTCAATTTATTATATAATTTTGTTGAGACAGGCCCTGCAACTCCATTTTTGCAAAATTCATAAACTTTATTATGTTCACGGTCAACAATTTCTTTGATCGGAGAAATAACGGCAGCGGTTCCACAAGCACCTACCTCATCGAATTCCGATAATTCTTCCACTGGTACATCTCGTAATTCAACCTTCATTCCTAAATCTTTAGCTAAAGTTCTTAGACTCATATTTGTGATTGAAGGTAATATGGTTTTGGAATTCGGTGTGATGTACGTATTTCCTTTTATTGCGAAAAAATTTGCAGGCCCTGCTTCGTCTATATATTTATTTTCTTTAGCGTCAAGAAATAAAACCGAAGCAAAACCTTCTTTTTTAGCTCGCACACCTGGTTGTAAACTTGCTGCATAATTACCACCAACTTTAATATGGCCGGTTCCCTGAGGAGCAGCACGATCGAAATCACGAACCAATTGAATTGAAACAGGTTTAAAGCCCTCTTTAAAATATGGCCCGACCGGTCCGACAAATACCATAAACATATATTCTTCAGCAGGTTTTACTCCTACTTCAGCTCCGGTACCTATGAGTAATGGCCTTAAATACAGGGCCGCTCCGGTTCCAAATGGAGGAATATGGTCTTCGTTAAGTTTTACAACTTCGGTGATTGCTTTTAAGAATAACTCATCGGGTACTTCAGCCATCATAATTCCCCGGGCTGAAGAACGCATACGTTTTGCATTTTCTTCCCATCTGAATGTTCTTATTTTTGCGTCTTTTCCCCTGAATGCTTTCATTCCTTCAAATGCTTGTTGCCCATAGTGTAAACAAGTTGCAGCAATATGCATATTTATATATTCCGAAGATGAAGTTTCAAGCTTGCCCCATTTTCCGTCTCTCCAATAACATCTGACGTTATAATTGGTTTTGAAATATCCAAATGGTAAATTGCTCCAATCTATTTCCTTCATAATTAATTTATTTTTAGAATATTATTTATTATTTAATTTTTTCGCTAAGATATGAATTTTTTCAATGCATTTGCGAATTTTGATAATAAATACTAAATATAAAAATTACTGAGTTCAGAAATTATTCTACATTTACACTTTTTTACAAAAAAATAAGTAATGGGTATTTCATCACAGGCAGGTGAATTTGCTGCTTTGTTAGTGGCCATTTTTTGGACAATTACAGCATTGGCGTTTGAATCAGCAAGTAAAAAGGTTGGTTCGTTATCTGTTAATATGATCAGATTAGTTTTCGGATTCATTTTTCTTGGCGTTTTTACTTATTTTTACAGAGGGATGATGCTTCCAATGGATGCAGATTTGCATGCTTGGATATGGTTATCACTCTCCGGTTTAGTTGGCTTTGTATTTGGTGATTATTTTTTGTTTAGCTCATTTGCAATTATCGGCTCAAGAATTTCTATGTTGATAATGACGCTTGTTCCCCCGATAACTGCTTTGATCGGCTGGCTTTTACTTAGTGAAACTATGTCGGCGAAGCATATTTTTGGAATGACACTGACAGTTTCCGGCATTGCAATTGCGATACTTAACAAACCAAATGAGAATAATAAAATGAAATTCAATTATTCGGTTAAAGGTGTGGTATTTGCTTTTTTGGGTGCTATCGGCCAAGCTGTCGGGCTTGTTCTAAGTAAATTTGGTATGAAATCTTATGATCCTTTTGCAGCAACACATATCAGGATAATAACCGGAATGATTGGTTTTGGAATTATTATTATTTTACTTCGGAAAACAACTTTAATTACTTCAGCTTTAAAAAACCGCAAAGGAATGACAGGTATTACCATCGGTTCTGTTTTTGGACCATTTTTGGGTGTTTCACTATCGCTTTATGCTGTACAACATACAAGCACCGGAATTGCTTCAACAATTATGGCAATCGTACCTATATTAATTATTCCGCCTGCAATTATTTTATTTAAACAAAAAGTAAGATTAAAGGAAATTATTGGAGCAGTTATTAGTGTTGTTGGAGTGGCTTTGTTTTTTGTTTAGGAATTGCTTTTGTTCGAATATCGAATATTAATTAACGAATTAAGAATTTAGAAGTTATCGAAGCACTGGAGAAAAGGAAACCGTCGTTAAGCAGACCAATAATATATTCAAACTTCCTGAAATGTAAAGTTTAATATGCTGACACTCAAACATTGTAATATCTAACAATAGGAAAATTGAAATGACACAAAATTCTTATGTAACTTTGTTTGTTTTTTGAGTTTCTTTGTGAAATCGCTATTACACAGAGTTTCACAAAGTATCCACTAAGTTTCACAAAGAGAAAAAAGGTCAATATAAATTCTCTCTAAGTCAGGTAGTTTGACATTGAAATGTTTTTTGATTTTTTATAAATAATTACTTTCAGATTTTATAAATTCTCCCTGGCTCAGATTTCATGACCGTTTTACTCCCAATATTTTCACCATTTTTCTTTTCGTTTCAGTTTCTTTCATTACTTTTGGGGGAACGTTTTAAAAAATACTATTACAGGCAATAAAAGAAAATGAAAATATCAGTCCAAAGTTTTTGTAATTTTGAAAGAAAAAATGATATATAATAGCGAAGAAATATATGGGATAATAAAGAACTCAACAAATGAGCTTTTTCCCGATAGCCGTGTTCTTTTATTTGGTTCCCGTGCCAGGCTTGATTATTCAGAAAATAGTGATTATGATTTCTTAATTATTACGAAAGACACAATTAATATTCAACAAAAAAGATTTTACAAGTCGCAATTGCGAAAAAAACTGGCAAAAAATAAAATTCCGGCAGATATTTTAATTCAAAGTGAAGCTGAAGTTTTGGTAAAAAAACATATTATCGGGCATATTGTACGAGAAATAATTAAGGAGGGAATTTTAATATGAACAATGAAACAAAGGCCTTTATAAAGCAATGGATTATAAAGGCAAATGAAGACTTGTTGGTCGTTGATAAACTGACTGAATTTGAAATTATTGCCACATCAGCTGTTTGTTTTCATTGCCAGCAAGCGGTGGAGAAATTCCTTAAAGCATTTCTTATCAGTAATGGAGTTGAAATTAAAAAGACTCACAATATTGAATTTCTGTTATCTGAATGTGAGGATATAGATTTAGATTTTGCTGAAATAGATCCTAAAAACTTAAGTGATTTTGGCGTTGAAATTCGCTATCCGGGTGACATGTACGTGCCATCTGAAAAAGAAACTTTGGAGCATAAACAGATTTCTGTTTCGGTAAAAAACATCGTTGAAGAGAAAATCAGTAAGATAATTGATATATGAATTCAATAATTATGGTAAAGCAAAAGCAATATAATAATTTAACAATATAATAAATCTATTTCTTTTGGTACCCTTAAGATACTCTCCTTATTCATCCTCAATTTTCTCATAATAATTCATGATTGATCTTGCATGTTCATGAATAAACGGGTTTTCGTCATGAAGGCGTTGTAATTTTTTAATATTGATGTCAGGGTTTATCATTAGTGTTGCAATTTGATCTATTAATTGAATCTGTTCTTTTTCAAGATTATCCAGATTGAAATTTTTGGTAAACAAAAAAGCCGGTGTGTGCCAGTAATTCCTTTCATTGTATAACACAAAATCATTATCAAGCAGTAAAGCATGAATCAAAGCCTGGAAGCCTTCACCAACTGAACTGATGTATCTTGTGTTCCTGAATTTTGTTCTATAGAAATTATTCCATGCCTCAGAAGGAAATTCAAATTGCTTTTCTGAAACATCAATATAATTGCGGTCGGGATCAACTAAAATCCATTGTTGATTTTCTTTATCCCAAACTTCACAAATAACATGTCCGAATCTGACTTTTGCTTCTTCTTCGTAATATCTTGCAAATCCACCCCTCAATCTCACAGGAATATTATTATGCCTGAGTATGGAAGCCAGCAATAAAGCATGATGATAGCAGGCAACAACAAGCCTGTCTTCGAGTTTGCGCTGCATTGTTAATCCTGATGAATCTCTTTCTGCTAAGCCTCTTAACATATCTGAAACTGTTGGGAAATCTCCATCTTCAGGTGCTCTTCCTTCAGGCAATTTATCTTTTACTTTACTTGCTTCCATAGGATGGATCAGTTGCTTTTTTATCAGGTCACAAATCTCCTGAGTTGAAGCTGGCAAGTCGTTGTACAAATATGCAAACTCACCGGGATCGGTGAATGAGGTTTGTTTGCTGTAATTGTCAAGTATTACATCTGATGGTATTATTTTAGAATTATTATGAATCCAATTGGCAATTATTTCCGCAACTTCAATATTAAAAGACTTATTAATTTCTTCATATTCGCTGACAAGGCCTGTATTGCATTTTTGAAAAAGGTGATTGATATTTTTAATTTCAAGTATGCTTGTATTATTATTTTCAGCCTGATTTAATGCATTTTGTATGGCCGGATTGTTTAATGATGATAATACCTGTACATCCTTAGCACCAATTATTGATAAAACCGGACAATCAATATTTATTAAAAATTTAAACGGATTAAAATTTACTGCCGATAAATATATCGGTGTAGCATAATCACTTGCCATGGTTTTCCAAAATCCGGGCTGGGATTTATCAAATTCCTGAATTTCTGTTTTGGCTTGTCCTTTTAGCGATTGTTTCCATTCTTGGATCACATTATATAAATCGGTTTTGATGGTTTCGTAATTCCCCCCGGCTTGCATTACAGGGATCATTTTATTTAGTAATTTAGTGCCTGCATCTATACTTTCTGTGCTTTTTCCCTGCCGTCTCAGGTTTTCTTCATTTGCTTTAATCAGGTTCTCGGTCCATGGAACACCCGGCCCTGCAAGCATTATTAAAAAGGCAATATCATCAAAATCACTTGCCAGCATCATTCCTTCCATAGCACCCTGGCTATGGCCAATAATCCCCATTCTGAAAGGATTTACATCTTTCCTGTTTTTTAAGTAATTAAAGCCGGCAAGGGCATCTCCCGCAAAAACTTCAATTGTAGCATTCCAAACATCTCCTTTAGATTTTCCGGTTCCCCGATCATCAAACCTTAAAACAGCAATTCCTTTTTTTGTTAAATAATTTGCCAAAACCTTAAATGGTTTATGGCCGCTTACAGTTTCATCACGATCCTGAAGCCCGCTTCCCGAAATTAGAATTACTGCAGGGAAATTGCCACTGCCCTTAGGTTTTGAAAAAGTTCCGGCAAGTTTGGCCCCATCAGCCGGATTTGTGAATTCTACATCCTCTTCAATAAATGAGTTATTGCTTTTTAGTTTACATGCATTGAATGTTGCAAAAAACATTCCTATTAAAATGAGTGATAGGAATAAAATTCCGGGTTGATAATTTATTGATTTCATGTCTTATTACTTTAATGCAATAAAATTAGTAAATTCTTTTTTATTAATGATTAAACGATAGAATGAGTGAATGTAAATTGCACATTCTTAAGACACTAACCCATTCTGTTTTTATATTGATTGGAGCATTCTTGTGATCAATTGTAGCAGTCTTGTAGCCAATCTCCGCAGTCATGAGGTCAATCTCCGCAGTCATGAGGTCAATCTCCGTAGTTTTGCGATCAATCTCTGCAGTCATGAGGTCAATCTCCGCGGTTTTGTAATCAATCTCCGCAGTCATGAGGTCAATCTCCGAGGTTTTGTGATCAATCTCCGCAGTTTTGCAGTCAATCTCCGCACTTATGAGAGTAATCTCCGCATTTATTTTATCAATCTCCGTCCGCATTTCAGTTGATTTCGGATATTTCTTTGTAAAAAATTATTAAGATTATAATATGATTACATATTTTGCTTTATGAAAATGTGGCAAAGCATAGAATTGATCCTGATCCTATAATGAATCTTAATTTATTATCATTTTTTTTGTTTGATTAAAATTTCCGGCAGACATTTGATAGAAATAAATACCACTTGTGAACTCAGAAGTGTTTATTTCAACTTCATAATTTCCCGCTATTTGTTCTTTATCTACAATCGTAGTTATTGTATTTCCACAGAAGTCAATAATTTTAATGTTTACGTGTAGCTTTTTTTGAATAGAATAATTGATAGTTGTTGTGTTACTTATCGGATTTGGATAATTCTGAAATAAATGGAAATTATTTTTAGTTGGAATTTTCTCATCAATAGAAACAAGTGGAGATATATTCCAAAGTTCAAGATTATTAAGGACAGTATCTGATGCAACAGTCTGAAAATAATCTGCTTCCTCTTCCGAAATCCCGGCATGATAAGGAATGCCAACAGTGCTTTCCTGAAAAACTGTAGAGTAAATAGCGCAAGCCATTAAATACGATCCTTTAAGTGAAGGATGGTTCCAATCGCTCATGTGTAAATAATGCAGAGGGTAATTAAATTCTTCAAGAACTGCATACCATGTCCAGCCGACAGGTGCTATTTCAAAACCAATTTCATCGGAGTATTGCAATGTGTTGTTATAGATGTGTATTTGCATATCTTCAAAAGTATCTGTCCAGTTTGGTAGCCATGTCATTCCATCTTCAAAAGCCCAGGGCATGCAAAAGACCATTCTGGTAGATTCACAATTTGCATGTATTTTGTCGCGAAGAGTTATTAATGCCGGATATACAGGATGGTTTGTAAAGGAATCAGGGTAAGCCACCAGAGAGCCAACTCCTTGCAAGATAACATAATCCCAATCCAATTTATTTATTTTTTCTTCTGTACTGCTACTACTGGCGTGGTCGGAAAGATAGAGCCCGTTTTGTCCGTGCATTTCAATAAAAATTTCTTTATTGGAACTGTCAGCGAGATTTTTAATTAGATTCGCTAGATTGTTATAATTGAAATAACTGCTTCCAATTAATAAAATGTTGCATGTATCTTGATTATTTTTCGGATTTGCTGACAAATAATTTAATCCGATAACTAAGATTAAGGTAATTTGAAATATCTTTTTAATGGATTGCATAATTTTAATTTTTACTTTTTTTTATGATATTATAAACTTAGTAAAATATGTATTGCCATTTTTATTTTCAATTTTAATTATGTAAAGCCCTTTATTTATTGACTCTATTCTTATTTGTGAACATTTTTCGGCAGATGAATAACATTTTATTAATTGTCCGTTTTGATTAAATATTGAGATATATTTACGTTCACCCTCTTTTCCTTCAATGATATTCAGAATATTTGAGCAGGGATTAGGAAAAATCTTTATTTCGGTTTCTGTTTCATTTAGCTCAATACCTGTTGTATTTAATAGATTCTCCCATAATGTAAATGTACCGTTAGTTCCCGGATTATTTAATTTGTCGGCACCGGCTATGATGTCAACATCATTATCCCCATCTAAATCAACCACACAAAGAGGCCAGGCTCCATGTAGATTTCCGGTTATTGTATGTTTCTCCCATCCTCCTGTAGCATTCATCTGGTTTTCAAACCATGCTACAGTACCATTTCCCCAGGCACATCCAATTGCATCCGGATCTCCATCCATATCAATATCCCCGGTACGAACGGTAAGTGCACCTGAGAAATAATTATCAATTATAATCTTATTAAAAGATATAGGATTATTTCCTGTATTTAACCAACAGGCAATTTGATTAGTGCCATAACCGGCACCAAAAACATCCATAAATCCATCTCCATTTGCATCACCAAAACAGGCATCATGTGCCATAGAAAACGTATTTGTAATAATTATTTTCTCAAAATTTGGAGTATCAGCACCATCATTAATCCACAAAGCTATTGTATTTGCCTGAAGGGCAGAAGCAACTAAATCAATATCATCATCATTATCAATATCAGAAGCATCAATGGCCTGTGTATATGAAAAATTATTGGCAATTATGGTTTTTGTCCAGGTATCAGGATTCCCTCCATTAATTAGCCAGTAAGCAATTGTATTATCAGCCGCTGCATTTCCAATAATGTCGTTAAAACCATCACCATTTATGTCAGCTATTGCAACTCCATGAGGTTCATTAAAATTCTCAGTAACAATATATTTTGGCCATTCCTGGCTTAAATTGCCCGGATTGTGCAATGCTATTATTTTATTGGAACCTACAAGGCTGACAACAATATCCTGATAATCATCCTGATTTAAATCTGATGCACATATATAAAATGGCCCTTGAATATTTTCGGCAATTATATTTGTAGTAAAAGTGGGAAACTCTCCATCTGTATTTGAATAGCTTACGATTTTGTTCTCTGTCCGCAGGCAAGTGATTATATCAAAATCACCATCAAGGTCAAAATCAGCTGATGCAATGCCTGTAACTCTTTGTGCCGGTTCACCAAGAATATGTTTCTGAAAAGAGACCTGCGAAATGCTTGAATTGAATATCAAGGCAATAAAGATTGTGATAAATAATATTTGTTTCATAATATTGTGTTTTTTAGAACTCCTTCAGGTGAAAAGTTAAGAGCCGTATCAATTATTACGAATGCAACGCACGCTGAAGCTGAATCCTTTGTTGTTTCCATAATCCCTGTCAACCAGTTGATTATTATAACTAAAGTAGCGATTCCATGCGCTGCTGGTATTGCCTTCGGTAGATGACCACCACAGGCCGTGTTGGTACTTGTAATAAAAGTAACCATTGCTGTAGTGATACCCGCCCGGCATACCAGAAAACCCAAACCTGTCGTTTCCGTTGCCATTCCCGTTCCAGCCGTTTATTGTTTTCAGATTCTTACCGGCATTATAACCCCGAAGTCCATATAGATCCCATATTTGATTTCCAATTCCATACAGGCTATCTGCTACCCCTTCCAGAATTTTCCATTCATCATCCGTTGGTATGTGCCAGTAAGGTGGACAAATGCCCTGAGATCCCTGTTGCGTATTATACTGCATCATTTCATCCCATATATAAAGGCCACCGTAATTATCACAATTAGTAGTGTTGTTACCATAGCAGTATTTTTCAATTGTATCGTTATCTTTCATGTCCTTATATCCCGGTATCATAGTCCCCACGTTCAAATTCTCCTTTAGCCAGCATTGACTGAAAATCTGAATGGTGCTATAAATCTGTTCCTCGTAAGTGATTGTGGGCGTACCCGGGCAGGGGATATTAGTTGCGAATTGGAAGGTGAAAGTTTCACTTGTTGCCGGAGCATTTAGCATACCGGATTGTAAGGTATCATTGTATCCGATGAATAAAAGTTCATCACCAAAATTAAAAAGAAAGTTTTGAGTTACTTCAGCTCCTTTTAGGTTGGAAGCTATAGCCTCATTACCTATATATTCAAGTGAGCATTCTCCGAATGGATGGGTACGTGCTTGCAGGATTTTTATACTGCTGCTTTTCCCCTTGTATTGTGCTGTGAAGAAGTAAAACTTTCCACTGCCGGGAAAAAACCTGAAAGAATGTTTTCCTTTATTTAGTAGTTTATCGTATTTTAGAATTATCCGCCCGAAAATATCCGTAACTATTATAATTACTATGTCCTTTTCAGGTATTTGCAAAGATATGTTGGTTTGTTCAGTCACGGGATTTGGATAATTCCGGAAGACTTGAAAGCTTATGTTATTCTGATTAGTTTCAGATATACCCACCTGATAATCTAGCACAAGTGTTGTATCCGGCCAACACAATATTGTATCGCATCCCTGAGTTCGGTTCATTACTTTTATGCTGTCGAGTTCGATGTATGTTGCACTATCAATGGCTGTGAAGGCCAATTCGAGGCCTGGTTTCTGACTAAAAGAATTTATGATCAGAAGAAGGGTGGAAACTGAAAGAAAGAATTTTGTTTTCATAAGATAAATTTTATTTTATGACCATAGTCTTTGTTTTACTGAAATTTCCGGCAGTCATTTGGTAGAAATAGATTCCTTTTGAAAGTCCGGAAGTTTTGAGTTCAAATTCATGATTTCCAGGATTTTTTATTTCATCAACCAAAGTGGTTAATTTATTTCCCAAAGCATCAAAAATTATTAATTGCACCTGAGTTTTCTTTGGAATAGAATACCTGATATTAGTTGTATAATTAAATGGATTGGGAAAGTTTTGCAATAAGCACTTTTGAGTTGCAGTGTTATCTATATTGTTATCAATAGAAGTTATATCGGTTATCGTAATTATAATATCTGTTTCGAAAACATAATCATAATCAGTAGCTAAAGATAAATTCAAAACTACATCCTGGGGAACAGCATCCTCGGATATCTCAATCTCAAAAGGATCATTAGAATTCGAAATGACTTCATCCGGATCAATATCTCCAAAATTCCCTGTAGTTGACACGATGACAATATCAGGATTTGAGCAGGAAAGTGTTCCAATTACATCTGTTGAAGGAAAATCTACTAACAAGGAAAGAATTATTTCAACTGATTCTCCGGTCTCATTGATATTGTTGCCGTTTTCATCAATTTCCAATTGTTCATCAATTGTATAATTCCCATAATTTCTAAACTCGAAATTTTCCACATCAACCTGCACAATATTATTGAAATCACGATAAAGAGAAAGATACATCACGTTTTCATTCAAATCAAAAAGGTTAGACCACTGCGTTCCATTAGATACATTTCCCCAAGTCGGCAGTTCTAAAATATCTAATCCATTTCTCCAATCTGTTATTTCGCCATTTTGATCTTCCAGAGCAAGATAGAGTAGTTCATATCTGTAACATTGAGAAAAAAGTGTTTGTAACGGAACTTTCCAGATTGGTGTATTCGTAAGAATCTGCCAGTTAACTTCAGGATCAATTACTTTAAATTCACCGTCATGATATTCCAGAATTGCAGTAGCTCCTGAACCGTCAGATACCAATAAATGATGACAAAGTGTATTATTCCCAAACATGTTATCTATAACATTGTAACTGTTTGTGATTTCTATTGCTTCCTCTATGTTTGCAGCATGATCTAAGATTTCTCTAACCCATCTCGTAATAAAGATATTCTGTTTTGTTGTATCAATTTCAACATCTACCTCCGCAACGTAAGCTAATCCGCATGTAACTCCCATTGAATTTATTCCATCAGCTGCAAAATACGGAGCACGCAGTAATAATAAACTTTGATAAGTAGTGAGATTATTAAAATTTGTACCGACAGGAAGCCCAAGATCAGCCAATCGATTGACAGCAATATTTTCATAACATCCGGGAGCACTGTATTTCCCCACAAGAACATCTTGCTGAGGGTTATCAAAATTTCTTCCGAAAAAGATGTTTTCAGTATCACCGATTCCCGAATATAAGCTGCAACCAAAATCTTCAAATGTCTGGCCTTTTCCTCCCACATACAAATTATCAAGGTAATCCAGAATATATTCATAATCCCCTGAATAATTAATTGTATGAAAATCACCAAGATGAGAAAAGCTGTTTATCGTTGCAAGTGTATCTGCCCTGTTTTTATCAGTATTTTTAAAAATACCAGAATAGCTAACTGAAGCAAATAATAAATTGAAACTAATTACAATTATAAATGTTATTTGTTTTGTTTTCATTTTTTGAATTTTTTAATTATTTATAAAAATTACTTTCCTGGTTTGAGTTTTATTACCGGATAATAAACGAAGTACAAATAATCCAGGCCTTAATTGATGTCCAAAATCATCATAAGCATTCCAGATAATTTTTTTATTTGAATTTATTTTAGAAAATCGTTTTACAACCTGCCCTTTCATATCCATTATTTCAATTATTTGTTCATTATCAGGAAGAATTCCTTTTAAAGAAATCAGTGTAAATTTAGAAAAAGGATTCGGAAAAACTTCCAAAACTATTTCTTTTGAAGACGAAAGCATATTATTTATTCCAGTTATATCCTTTTGCAGGGAACAAGAGTATGGGCCACCATAAACACCTATATCATTTCTCAGTTGCCCTTGCGAAGGCCAAAGAGGATAACCGGGATTTTCAAAGTCTTCAGGATCATTAAATTGAATATCAGGATTTCCGGCATCAATACATGGAGATGATAAATCAAGAATAAAATTTGTATCGGCAAATTGCGGAAGCAGGTCAATATTTCCCTCACCTGTATATCCACCTTCAATATCCGAATAACTTATTTCAGCGTTAGCTCCATCATAAAGGTATACCTGATCGCCGGAATTTTGTGTATTTCCCCAAATAATATTATTACGGGCTGTAAGTTGTGTTGACCATAAATACATTGCCCCGCCTTTTAATTCCGATTCGTTATCAACAATAGTATTGTTTTCAATGATAATGGCTTCGGTTCCGTTACCAATCGTCCAGAATCCACCTCCACCGTAGTTTTGTCCACCGCTGTTTTGTGCAACAATATTGTTTTTAAATACACATCCCGAATAATCTATAACCACACCTGCTCCATATAATGCAGTATTGTTTTTAATAATGTTATTGATAATAGTGGGATTTCCGCCATACATACAAATTCCACCTCCGGAAGCGCCACTTACACCTGTGTTATCGTCAACATGATTAGCAACTATAAAATTGTTTTTAATTGTAGGTGAGCTTTGAAACATAAATATTCCGCCACCGCTGTGCCATGTATAGGATGGGAATTGAGGGTCAATCCAGTGAGTTCCTGTTCCTCTCTTAATTGTAAAACCTTGTAAAACAGCCGTCGAATCTTCACCTGAGCAAAACATAACGCAGCTAGCCGTATCTGTTGATGTCGGATTGCTTCCGTCTATTATTGTAGAATTGATGAAGTCCAAATCACCGTTTATAATGTAATGGCTGGAAACTACAATATTTTTCCCTTTGTAATTGATGTTTTCATAATAAGTTCCGGGAGCTACCAGAACAGTATCTCCGGTTTCTGCCACATTAATACCGGCCTGAATTGTAGGTTGGTCACCCGGAACTTGAATTATTGAGGCAAGTGGAATAAGGTCCACTGAATTAGAATTAAAATTTGGTACAGCGAGGATATTGTTATATTTATTAAAAAATATATCAGCCGGCCCGCTATGTCCGTTAGAAATTACTTCGGGCGGATTAACAAATGCAATATCATATCTGTAAACCTTACCTGTTGCCCAGGACGAAAAGTATGTTTTGCCTTTGTTATCTATTGCCAGCCCATCGGTAAGTGAAATATTTGTTTCTACAAGAGTGGATATTGATCCGGTATTTTTATCTACTGCAATAATTGGTGCATTTGGCATTCCCTCGTTCATTACGAGTATGCGGTCATTCTCAAAGTCAAATTCAACTCCGTTAGGCGAATTGAGTTCAGAATTTACTAAAGTGATGTAGCTTGAGTCGCTTATATTAATTTTAAATATTTTATCTGCAAAATAGGCTGTAACATATAAATAACCTGTAGAGTCGGACGTAATGCCGTTAGGAAGTGTCATTCCCGGTATTTGCTTATGAAATACAATTTCTGAAGTAGAAAGATCAAACCCGACTATACCGGCCAGGGTGCCTTGATATGAACAAGCATATAATACATTGTTATTAATATGTAATCCTGCCACATGCAGGAGTGTGTCATTAAAAATTTGTTGCTCTCCTGTTTGATTAATTAATATAATATTTCCATCTTCCCAGTTTGAAACTAGATATTGTTGAGAAACAGGATCATAAACCAGGCTTTCGGGATTGTTAAGGAGGTTGGGATTTTCGAGTTTGTTTTCGAACCATGAAATTGTATTAGATTGCCATCCTATTGCCACCAGATCAGTGTCATTATCATTGTCCATCATCGCAGGTACTACACAAAATGCTTGTGTAAAAGTGCTATTGAAATTATGTTTGATAAACTGCTGGTTACCCGGGTTTTCCCACCAGGCAAGGCTGGTTCCTCCCTGAGGGGCTCCAAATAAGTAGCGATCGCCATCATTATCAAGATCGATAGCATCCAACCACAAAGCACCGGGAAAATAGCCTAAAGGATGTTTGAGGAATTCAGGGGAGCCAATGTTTTCATACCATGCTATCTGACTACCAATACATGCAGCCCCAAGTATATCCATATCTCCGTCAAGGTCAACATCCCTTGCAATAACAGTATGAATACCGGTTATTTGGTTATCAACCATGTGTTCGGTGAAGTCTTCGTTTCCATCGTTTTCCCACCATAGAATTTCATTATTCAATTCGCCACAGGCAATTACATCCATATCGTTATCCCCATCCATATCCTCTCCAAAAATAAAAGGAGATTGTTGAAAGCGATCAGAAATTAAATGTTTTGTCCATCCGATAGGGGAGAGGCCATCATTCTCCCACCAGGCTATTTCACCATTATGATAATAATAATCGAAACCTGAGCAAAGAATATCCAAATTTCCATCATCATTTACATCTTTAATATCAATGGTATGTGCTCCAATAAAGTTGGCATCCACAGTATATTCTAAAAAGGTTTCGTCGCCATTATTTTCCAAATAGATAATACTGTTCTCGCCATAAACTGCTACAACCAAATCAATGAATTGATCATTATTAATGAAATCAGCTCTTATTGATCTGGCTTTATTCAGGTTATCTCTGATAGTAATTTTGTTGAATTCATTTAACCCGTTATTTTTCCACCAGGCTATTTCAGCGCTTATGTGAGAATTTACGCCTATAATATCCATGTCTCCATCCTGGTCAATGTCAACAGTAATAACATCTGCGCCTTTTATAAATGAATTTGTTACCTGATGTTGAACAAACTCTAATTGACTAAATGCTGAAAGACTGAATAATGAAAATAGAAATATTATAATTGTATTCATTGTCAATTTGTTTGGTTTTAAGAAGTGATAAATATAAGATTTTTTCATAATTGATACACTTTATATTTTTACAAACTTTCTGCATATTGTTTTTCCTTCACTGATAGTTGAGATAAAATATACACCTTTAGGTAAGTATGAAATATCAAGGTTTTTTATGCCGGATTTTATTTTTTCTGTTTTTAGAATTTTTCCTGAAAAATCATAAACAATTATTTTGATTGGGTAGATATCCTGTTTGGAAAATTGTATGGACAAAAATTCGTTTGCCGGATTTGGAGAGATATGTAATTCATTTTTTTGGTTAAAATCTTCACTATTATTAATACCAGATAATAAATCATTTTCATACCATCTGATTTCGTTATCGTATCTGCCTCCGCAAACAAAATCAATATCGTTATCATTATCTAAATCCCCGTAATACAATGGCCAGGAACCGGAAAGAGAATAATCTACCAACTGATAATCCCAGTTTAATGAGTTATAGTTTTCATTATTCCATAAAACAATTCTGCTTTGGTCTTGTGCCGAGCATATAATGTCCAGGTCATTGTCACCATTCATATCAACAGCCCATGCAATTACTGCAGTATTTAAAGAGCCGACAATTTGTTTTTCCCAAATTATTGTGTCGCCTCCATCATTTCTCCACCAACTCACTCCCGATGAGTAGGCAGTGCCGAGAATATCAGGGTTGCCATCAAGATCGACATCTGTAATATGAACCTTGTGAGAATAAATAAAGTTTGAATTAATTGTAATTTCTGTCCATTCAATCGGAGAGTTTCCATCATTACGCCACCATGTAATTTCATTACTCGTTAAAGCTGCACCGGCAAGGTCGATATCGCCGTCACCATCAATGTCACAGGCATCTATCGATCGGGCACCTGAAAAGTTATTGTCAACAATGTGTTTTGTCCAATGTACAGGGTAATTTCCATCGTTTTCAAACCAGGCTATTGTATGTAAAGCGGCGGAAACACCAAGAATGTCCATATCATTATCTTTATCAATATCATAACCCATTATTTCGTGTGCTTTATAAAAATTACTTTCAATTGTTTGCTTAGTCCACTGGATTGGATTTCCTCCATCGTTATGCCACCAGGCAATTTCATGGCCCTGATATGCAGCTCCCAAAATATCTGAATAGCTATCGCCATCCACATCGGCAGTGCTTACATATATCGCTCCAATAAAATTACTATCAACTATATGTTTTTGCCAGGCAATCGAATCTATAGGTTGATTTTCCCACCAGGCAATTGTATTGGCATCAACAGCAGCTGAGATAATATCTTGATTTCCATCGTTGTTTATGTCACTAATGAAGATTCCTGCAGGCCCATCGAAATTATCATCAATAATATGAGTATTAAATGTAACTTCCTGACTGAAAGCCTTTGTGCAAATAATTAATGCTATAATGAATAAAGAGGTTTTTTTCATGGCAATAGTTGTTAAATGTTTATTTTAAAATTCGTTCTTATATTTTTTAGATGTTCTTTTCAAATTTTCTTTATAAGTATTCAGAAAAGGATGATCTTCCGTTTCAGCAATTTCAACGGCTTTTTCATAGTTTTTTGCTGATTTTTCAATTTCACCTTTCTTTTCATATGCTTCACCAAGGCTATCGTAAACATTGGCTGAGGCCGGAAATCTTTTTACATTTTCTTTGAATACTTTTGTGGCTTTTTCCAATTCATTATTATTTAAGTAATAGTATCCCAGTAAATTAATTGTGTTTTCGGAAATTTCTATTTTTGCTCCATACTTTTTGTAGAGTTTTTTGTAATATTTTTCAATGGATGCAATGCCATCAATGAAAGTTTCTCTTGGAACTTGCCAATCCGTATAAATAGACTGAAGCCCGTTATAAATGCTTAAATGCGGAACCGAACCATGGTCTTCATCTTTCATTTGGATATAGGTTAAATCAAAATTTTTTGGCGATTTTGTTTCTATAATTGACTCTAACTTAGTTAATGAAGGAATATAAGCAGGTTCATCACCAAGAGTCATATAAAATTGAACATTTCTGTTATATTCTGATCTTATCTTTTTTTCAGCTTGTTTTATAAGGTGTTGATCGTCATAATGAAGATAAGGGCTAATTGCAATATATGCCTCAAATTCATCTGGATTTTCAAGTAGGGCATAGGTTGCAAATGTTCCTCCGAATGAATGTCCTACAAGTATATCAAAGGCTTGAGTACGATAATTTTGATTGATATATGGAGTTAGTTCTTCGGTAAGAAATGAAAGAAAATTTCCTGCCCCGCCTGATGTTGGAATTCTATCTACATGGGTAGGTGAAAAATCCCTGTTTCTGTCAACATTTGTTATTGCAACTAATATCATTTCAGGAATTAAACCCTGTGCTGAAAGAAACTGAACTATTCCCGATGTATGATGAAAGTGAAATCCACCATCCAATAAATACAAAACGGGATAGGTTTTGTTGCTGAGACAATAACTGTCAGGAAGATAAATCAACATTACCCTGTCTTCATTCAATACTTTGGATTGAATCAATACTTCTTCACCAATAACAATTTTCTTATTATCACCGGCTTGTAAGTTGTAATTGTTCATTACAAAAATGCCTATGAAACAAATAAGAAGAATTTTTTTTACTAAATTTAAATTGTGTATTTTCATAGTTTAGATTAATTAGAAGTTAATATTTAACTATTTTAAAGGTTTGTAAATGTTTTTCCGCAATGATGTGAATAAAGTAAATTCCCGGGTCTAAAATGCAATTATTCTTGCCTTCACCCTTCCATGATATTAAATGTTCTCCTCTGTTCAATTCTTCATTTTTTAGTTCAATAATTTTATTACCCAGAATATCGTAAACAAATATTTTTGTTAATGCTTTTTCCGGTAAATAAAAATTCAAATTCACCTGGTTGGAGAAAGGATTAGGAAAGAGGCTGTTAATTTTTATATTATTTTCTTTGTTTTCTTCATTTCCGGTAAAAATTATTTGAATAAAATCAACAGAATTGGCATTGAAATTTGGTATGGCCAGAATATCATCAAGTTTGTTAAAAAATATATCAGCAGGATTTGTATGGCCACTTGAAACTATTTCGGGAGGATTTGTAAATGATTCATCGTAACGATAAACGTTATCAGTTGTCCATGATGAAAAATAGATATTTCCGTAATTATCGGAAGTTAATCCATCAATAGAACTGATATTTGTTTCGACAACCGTCGATATTGTTGAATCTTCAAGGTTAACAGAAATAATGGGTTTGTATGGTAAAAGTCCATTTAATACTAACAATCTGTCATTGGGTTGATCCAATATTATTCCATTAGGATAACCCAATCCCGAATCTACAAATGTTGTGTATGACTGATCATTTATTCGAATTTTAAATATTTTATTAGCCTCACAATCTGTCACATAAAGGTTTCCCGTTAAATCAGATGTAATATCATTAAGCAATTGTTTATCAGGAATATTAACATAAAAGACAATTCTGCCTGATGAGAGCAGCATGCCAACGATACCGGAATATTCTCCCTCGTTTGATGATACAAACACTGTGTCACCGACAATATGCAAGCCTGCAGTTGAAGATAATTCAGTGTTAAAATAATCCTGTTGCTCGTCAATATCAATCTGTATGATATTTCCATCTTCCCAGTTTGATACAAGATAGCGTTTATAAACCGAGTCATAAACAACGCTTTCAGGATTGTTAAGATAATTAGGATTCACGAGACTATTTTCAAACCATGAAATTTTATTACTGTAATATCCTATTGCTACAATGTCATCATCAGTATCATTGTCAACGTCAGCAATAGAAATGCAGAAAGCCGATATAAAATTTTCCTGAAAATAGTTTTTTGTAAAATCCTGATTTCCATCATTCTCCCACCAGGCTAGCCTTGAACTTCCCATTCCTGCTCCAATCAAATCAATATCATTATCTTTATCAATATCTGTAGCATCCAACCATAATGCTCCAGGGAAACTTCCAAGATTATGTTTTGTAAAATCCTGATTTCCGTTGTTTTCCCACCATGCTATTGTACCACTCATACATGCTGCTCCAAGAATATCCATATCATCATCTTTATCAATATCTTTTGCTATAACAGTATGCGCAGCATCAAAACTATCATCAATCAAATGTTCGGTAAAATTCTCATTTCCATCATTTTCCCACCAAAGCACTTCATCATTAAGCTCACCACAGGCAATAACATCCAGGTCACCATCGTCATCCATGTCCTCACCATATATAAATGGAGATTGCTGAAATCTTGTTGAAATCAAATGCTTGATAAAATTCCCTTCTCCATCGTTTTCCCACCATGCAATTTCTCCTTCATGTCCATAATAATCGAAACCCGAGCAAAGTACATCATTATGGCCGTCGTCATTAACATCTTTTATGTCAACTGTATGTGCTCCGACAAAGTTATCATCAATAATATGTTCGGTGAAGTTTTCATCTCCATCGTTTTCCCACCAAATAATATCATTATTTATCCATGCGGCTGCAATAATGTCGGTTTTATTGTCATGATTAATATCTGCGGCTCTTACTGAACGTGCACCGTTAAAACCTTGCCGGATTGAGTGTTCAGTGAAATTTCCAAAACCGTCATTTTCCCACCAGCATACTTCCCCTGAATTTCTTTTGGCCACGGCCACAATATCTTTATGATTATCATCATTAATATCATAAACAAACACATCAGTTCCTTGTGTAAATTCATCTGTAATTTCGTGTTGATAAAAAGTAATCTGTGAAAATCCACTTAATGAGCATAATAGTACTCCAATGAGATAACTGATCTTTTTATTCTTAAAATTATTTATTGTAAATGTTTTCATAATGAATAGATTAAATTTTTCGTGAAAATAATTGTGAAATTTGTAATAGAAAAAAATATTCGACAAAATAAAAGATTGTGCATATAAAAACATTTTTGAGATAAATAAGTGTTATTTAGGTTTATGAAGTTGTAAATCATCCAAGATTTGTCGCTATTTGTCGATAAAATATTATTTTGTGTAATCTTTGGATTATTTTTGACAATATTTTGTAAACTGATATTAACTGAGAATGAAAAAAGTGAAACACATAAAATTGAAACTACAGAATTCTTATATATTAAATGTTTCTGGTTTATGCGTTTCAGTATAGAATCTAATTATTATCTTTGAAAAATATTTTAATGTTATTGAAAATTAAAACACTTGACATTTATCGCCATAGATTTCTGTGGCATTCACTTTTTTGGATCTGCTATTTATTGTTTTATACAATTTCATCATCAAGCTATTATGATAGTTATAGCTTTTTCAGAATGTTGAAACAATTCTTAATTAGTATGCCGGTTGATATGATAGCTGCCTATTTCACAGTCTATTTCCTGATGCCGAGATTTTTGTACAGGCAAAAACATTTATTATTTGTAAGCATATTTATTGTTTCTGCTTTTGCTATGATTCTGCTTCAGCGACTTACATTGTTTTATGTTACATATCCGATTTTTTATCCTTCTGAAAGTCCACAGATATCTCTTTTTAAAATCAATTATGTATTTTCATTTTTTAATATATATGCAATAGTTGGAATTTTTGCCTCAATAAAACTTTTGAAAGTATGGTTGAAAAATCAAAAGAAAAGCAGAAAGCTTGAAAAAGAAAAACTTGAGGCCGAATTGAAATTTTTAAAAGCCCAGATACATCCTCATTTTTTATTTAATACATTAAATAATTTATATGCACTGACAATAGATAAGTCCGATCTTGCACCCGAAGTTGTTATCAAACTCTCCGATTTACTCGATTATATGCTTTATGAATGCAATGCTTCAAAAATTTTGCTTGAAAAGGAAATAAAATTACTTAATGATTATCTTGAACTTGAAAAAATCAGATATGGAAATGATTTGAAAATTGATTTTCAAATTACAGGTTCTATTAAAGGGAAAATGATAGCTCCATTATTATTGCTTCCTTTCCTTGAAAATAGTTTTAAGCACGGTCTGAGTTCAATAATTGATAATGTGTGGATAAGTATTAAATTATCAATGAGTAATAATGTATTAAATTTAAGAATTGAAAATAGTAAATCGTCAGGGACAAATAAAAAGGATGGGAGTTTTGTGGAGGGCATTGGTTTGAAAAATGTCAGGCGTCGACTTGATTTGATTTACCCTGAAAAATATGAACTTGATATTAATGATGAGGGAGATGTTTTTATAATTGATTTGACAATTGAACTTGAAAATAAACTAACACTGAACGAAAATGCAAAAACCTAGGGACATACCTAATGAATTAGATACCATTTTATGTTTTCAACAAATGCAAAGTTTATTCGTTATATAATAAAATAGCCGAAAATGAAGATTCGATGTATAGCAGTAGATGATGAGCCACTTGCCTTGCGTGTGATAGAGTCTCATATTGAAAAAATGCAGGATATAGAATTAGTTGCAAAATGTAGCAATGCAATTGAAGCTTTTGCAGTATTGAAGAATAAAAAAATTGATCTTATTTTTCTTGATATCCAAATGCCTGAATTGACAGGATTAGATTTCTTAAAAACGTTGCAAAATCCGCCTCACGTGATCTTTACAACAGCTTATCGTAATTATGCAATTGATGCTTTCGATCTGGATGTGCTTGATTATTTATTGAAACCCATATCGTTTGAGCGTTTTCTGAAATCAATTAATAAATTTTATAACCGGAAAAAAGAATCAGTTGCAAGCATAAAAGAAAATGCAAATTCTGATAAAGCAACTTTGGGGTTTGTTTACATTAAAAAAGGCAAGTCAATTATTAAAATTCTTGTTAATAGCATTATTTACATTGAAAGTCTGAAGGATTATGTCAAGGTTCACACAAAAGATCATACTTATCTTACAAAACAACAAATCGGGGTGTTTGAAGAAATTTTGCCGGAAGAGAAATTCCTGCGTATCCACAAATCATTTATTGTTTCAATAGATAATATCACATCGTTTTCGCCTTCAAAAGTTGAAATCGATAAAACAATATTATCTATTGGTCGGACATACAAATCATTAGTTCTGAAAAAACTGAATTACGGATGTTATCTTTAGTGTATAGGATAAGCTTTTTTACGCACTACAAACATAATCTGACGTTATTTTTTACTCCTTATCATCCCTGACATCATTTTGACTTCTGTTCACCCATATTAAACTCGAAGGATGTTATTTGATTTATATATAATTCATTATATGAAATCTTGTTTGTACATTTTTATTTTTTGGATGCATAATTTGAGGATTTATGTCCAAAATTTAATAATGAAAGATTTTCAAAGCTAGCTAAATGACAGATAAAGAGAAAGATAGGGTGGATAATTAAGAAAATAGTTAATTTTTTCTAATTGAAATTTCAAAAAATGATGTTTTTAGGAGCAAAACTGACCGGCAAAATTGAAAACAAGACACTAAATTTTAACAAATTTGGGATAAAACAAAATCCCCCGCATATAAAAAGACCAGATAAACAGGCATATAAAATGAAAATATAAAAAATTGAAAATAATTCGAAAAAAGCTTGTTTCTTAGAAAAAAGAATATCTATCTTTGCAGCCGCTTTTAAAGCGAGAGTTCATTGAAAAAGCTGACAAAACAAAATATCTTTTAAGGATGAAAAAATTCCTTAATTAGTTAAAGCAAAAGCTTTTAAAAAAAAGTTAAAAATTTTTAAAAAAAAGCTTGTTTATTACAAAAATTAAAGTGTATTTTTGCAGCCGCTTTTGAAGCGAAAGTTCATTGAAAAAAGCTGACAAAAAAACCACTTTTTGAGGAAAAAAAAGCCCTCAATTTGTATCAAAAAAAGCCTTGAAAAAAAAATTAAAAATTTTTAAAAAAAAGCTTGCAAATTAAAAAAAAGGTAGTAATTTTGCAGCCCCTTTTGAAACGAAGGAAACTTTGAAAAAAAAGGGTTAAAAAATAGACAGAATAAAGTTCTTTGAAAATACTGAAATAAGCCTAAAAAGTAGCAAATATACTATTTCGAAATTAGAAATGTATGTTTTTAAAAACAGAAATTGAATAGTAAATCTTGAGACATAAAATTAGTACAATTACAATGAAGAGTTTGATCCTGGCTCAGGATGAACGCTAGCGGCAGGCCTAATACATGCAAGTCGAGGGGTAACGATGGCTTCGGCCAGGCGACGACCGGCGCACGGGTGCGTAACGCGTATGCAACCTACCTTTAACTGAGGAATAGCCCCAAGAAATTGGGATTAATACTTCATAACATCTTAATGTGGCATCACAACGAGATTAAAGCTTCGGCGGTTAAAGATGGGCATGCGTGACATTAGTTAGTTGGTGAGGTAACGGCTCACCAAGACAGCGATGTCTAGGGGTTCTGAGAGGATTTTCCCCCACACTGGTACTGAGACACGGACCAGACTCCTACGGGAGGCAGCAGTAAGGAATATTGGGCAATGGACGAAAGTCTGACCCAGCCATGCCGCGTGCAGGATGACGGCCCTACGGGTTGTAAACTGCTTTTATACGGGAAGAAAACCCCCGACGTGTCGGGGACTGACGGTACCGTAAGAATAAGCATCGGCTAACTCCGTGCCAGCAGCCGCGGTAATACGGAGGATGCAAG